>JARLHV010000096.1 GCA_031292055.1 Desulfosporosinus sp. | reverse complement strand
GCTATCAGCCTAGACAGCTATATGCTCTGGTCTAGGAGGGCTAATGGCATAGCCTTAACTTGGGGTCACACTCGATTGTCGGAAACGGACTTTCGTTTAATCACCCAAGAATCCCCCAGATTCATCTGTGGGGAGTGTCAAATGGTAGTGAGGATTGAAATTCACAGTTGATTCGCTGCAAAGGACAGAAGCGACGTGCTGTATTCATGGGTAATATCCCCACCGGTTTCTGCCAACACTTTACGCAAAAAACTTAACGGTTTTACTAGATAGTCGTTTAGCAAAGGGTTTTATTTGAAAGAAGCTGAATACCAAGGAAAAGGATACGGGGTAAATCAAGGGAAAAGCATGACAGACCATAACTGATAAGCATAGCCTGCCGCATATGTTTAATATCTTCAAAATAATGCTTCCATTTCAAAAAAGGCAAACTTAGATAATTTAACTTCAATGCTGACACCTTAGTGGCGCGTCGTTAGTTCCGGATATTATTTTCGGTATCCTCTTTATCCGTTAAAAGGAGTGAGGGAATTGAGCCTTATCAGTAAACCCCATGACAAATTTTTTAAAGAGACCCTCAGTGATCTTCAGACGGCCCAGGATTTTTTGGAAAACTATCTGCCTAAAGAACTCATGGAATTCATAGACTTGGAGACTATTGCTCTGCAAAAGGACAGCTTTATTGAAAAAGAGTTGGAAGAAACCTTTTCTGATCTGTTATTCCAAACTAAAATCAATCATAAAGACGGTTATCTTTACCTTCTTTTTGAGCATAAAAGCTATCCCTCTCCCAAGATAGCCCTCCAATTGTTGAAATACATGCTGAACATCTGGGAACAAAAAACGATCGACCAGCCTAAGGCCAAATTGCCGGTAATCATCCCCCTGGTGGTCTATCACGGCAAAGCACGCTGGAACAGTCCGGTGAAACTCTCCGGCCTGATCGAAGACTATGAGCAGCTTCCGCTTGCTATTGCCAGCTGTTTTCCGGATTTTTCCTACCTGCTTTATAATATCTCCCGCTATAGTAACGCGGACATCAAAGGCAGCGTTAAGCTTCAGATATTTCTAAAGTTGTTAAGAGACATCTTTGAACAGGATTACACGGTATTTCTGAAGACTTTAGAAGAATCTTTCCTGGCTTTTAATCAGCTGGAACACGAAGGCAATGGGCTGGAATACTTTGAGACTTTTATCCGCTACATCATGAATGCCAGGAACGATTTGGAATTTCAGGCGGTCTACGAGCTAGCCAAAGAGATTTCTCTGGAAAGGAGTGAAGTCGTTATGACTATTGCAGAAAAGCTAATTACAGAGGGTATGGAAAAAGGTATGGAAAAGGGCATGGAAAAAGGTATAGAAAAAGGCATGGAGAAGGGTAAGCTGGAAGTGGCGGAAAATTTGTTAAGGCTAGGTATGGGAATTGACATGATTATAAAGGCTACAGGACTGACTGAGGAGGAAGTTAGGAAAATAATGAATTGACCATCGAAGCCATATTGCTCTTGGACTGCACTAAGCAGCCCGAGGGCAATTTTTAGTTCTTAAACAGAGCTTACTGGCTGCTCTTTCGGCGCAATGCCGAGGAAAAAATTTACAGTGATATTTTCCATGCTCTTTTCGGATAATAGTTTGGTAAACGCGGCTTGAATGGCTTGTTCTGTTTTTCTTACACGTCGATCTTTTATCTCAATTCTCCTCTTAAATAATAGACCTGCTTGATTGATTGGTTGAATAACAGACTTTAGTCTCGACATTGATGGTTGATGGAAAAAGATCTTATCAATATAATAAACGTGTGTCTAGGAATAGAATGTAGTCTATTAGAAGATTCGTGTCAAGAATGGCAAGTCTGTAACAGGAGGGTGGTCGACGTTGAAAGAAGTATTTTCAGAGGCTCAAATTGCAGGAGTTACACTAAAAAATAAGATTATTCGAGCTGCAACCCATGAGGCCCTGGCAGATGATTGGGGAAATCCTACTGAGGCGCTGATAAAGAAATATGAGGCACTAGCAAAGGGAGAAGTTGGAGCAATAATTACAGGCTATGCAGCAATTATGCAAAATGGAAAATCACCACTAGTTAATATGCTAATGATTGATAACGATGAAAGAATTCCCTATTATAAGCAACTTGTAGATCGAATTCATCTGTATAATACTCCGATATTTTTGCAGATTACTCATTGTGGTAGACAGACATTCTCCAAGGCAACGGGTCTGCCGACGGTTGCTCCGTCTCCTATCAAAGATAAATTATACAATGAAGACATTCCGCAGGAATTGAATGACGCGGAAATCTATGAGATTATCGCTAATTTCGTAAATGCCATCGAAAGAGCAAAAAAAGCTGGTTTTGATGGAGTTCAGTTACAGCTTTCACATGGGTACTTGTTATCCTCATTTTTATCTCCTCATATGAACAAACGAAAGGATCAATGGGGTGGAAGTACTGAAAATCGTTTCCGAATTGTTAAAGAGATTATGTATCGGGCGAGGGAGAAGGTTGGTGACTATCCAATCATTGCCAAAATAAACGGTTATGAAAAATCAAAAGATGGTATAACACTAGAGGAAGCTGTATTAATTGCCAAGTACCTTGAAAAATCAAGCTGTGATGGGATTGAGGTATCCTGTGGCATTGCTGAAGAAGGATTTATGGCTTTAAGAGGTGATTTTCCGTTTGCTATGATAGCAAAGCATAATCATTTAATGAAAAGAATTCCCAAAATCCTTTATCCTGTGGTTAAACCTGTCTTAAAACATTCCTTTGCAAGCCCAGAACCTAGATACTTGTATAATGTTAATAGTGCCAAGAAAATCAAAGAAAACGTGAAAATACCTGTTATTGTTGTAGGAGGCATTAGAAAGCTCAAAGATATTGAAGAGATCATTAATAATAAAAAAAGTGATTTTGTTTCTATGTCACGACCATTTATCATTGAACCAAACATTGTCAAGAAGTTCATGGCAGGAGAACAGCAGCAATCAAAATGCATAAATTGTAATTATTGCCAAATTGGCATAGAAAAAAATCCATTGAAGTGTTATTACGGAAAAATTTGAGCGTTTTAGATAATCAACATCAATAATGAAATGATAACCCAACAAACTATTGTCAGGTTATAGGCTTTATAATGTTACAGAGGTGCTCATATGCAGATAGACAGGCTGTGTAGCGACAAAGACCTGTCCAACAACCGAGATGTCACTTCGTGAGTCTATTGGATTCGATCGGCTACCTATGTGGCCTGAAAAATTCATTGTAACAGGGGCGCTATTTTCGTGTAGGTCGCTCTCACTTCGGGACATGTTGGCCCTAAGGTGTTGATATAACAAATCGAAATGATTTTGAATAATGGGGTTGTATCAAAAAGTAGCCTAAAGGGGGCTGTATCATGACGCTGGAACATCAGCGGATGATACAGTCCTATTTTATTATTGACCAGGAAACAATAAAATGATAAGATAGTTATAGTTTCCTAGGAAACATAACTATCTTTTTGAGGTGAGAATTTTAAATGAATACACAATATACAGAACAAACCGTAAACAGACCAGACGTGCAAGGAGGAAAGATGAAAATCATCGGAATTATCGCAAGTCCGCAGAAAGAAGGCAATACCGCCTGGATAGTAAACAAAATACTCGAAGGTGCGAAAGAACAG
>JARLHV010000095.1 GCA_031292055.1 Desulfosporosinus sp. | reverse complement strand
TATGACATTCTGTCATGACAAAATGTCTTGTATCTATAAACAGAAAAGGGGGCCCCCCTCAATGAAAAGAAAGATCTATTCAGAGGGGGCCCGTTTCTTTTTTTTTTTTCCAAAAAAAAAAAAAATCGCGGCCCAGCGAGAAATAGAAGTATAATAACACCGCCGCGCCCCCCCTTTTCTGTTTATAGATACAAGACATTTTGTCATGACAGAATGTCATAAGTGTCAAATTGTCATAGTCTCTTAGTTAATCTAAAGCTCTTCATAAGGCTATGAACCTAATAGTTACACTAGTTTTAACCAGCATAGAGACTTGGCATAGTTATTGCTTATATGATTATTTGAATCAAAATAATATCATTAAATAGGGTTCCGCAAATAAGAGGCACCATTAGGTCTGATCAGCAGTGGCAGGCAGTTGTTTGGAAGATTACCTTAAAGGAGGTGAACTCGCTAAAAAGCCTAATGTCTAGTTATTATGGTATTCGTGAAAATTAGTTCAAATTGATTTGAAAAAGGAGAGAATTATGAATGAGTAACGTAACCTGCGAAAGAACACCGACAACACCATCAGGTGGTTGGTCTGCGCTGTGGCAAAAAGAAGACTATTGGGCAGTCTGGCTTGGATTAGGGTTAGTTGTGGCTGCAATAGTACTTTGGACGACGGGCAGCACTTTCATGAAATTTGTTGCGATCAGTGTTCCAGCTTATACGGATTTTGGCAATGCTATGAGTTTTGTCGTAACTAATCTCGGCGGTATCATTAGTCTCTACCTATTATTTCTTTTGATTTTTGGCGTCGCCGTAAAGATTCTTGGTCACAAATTAAGTCAATTTATTCCAGGGTTTACGCTATTGTTCGTCATGAGTCTCATAGTCACTGTTTTAGGTTCGTGGAGTGTAATGAAAAAATTCAACCTTGAAGCTCCGCTTCTAGCTCTTGCAGTCGGCCTTATTGTTGGTAATTTTGTTAAGATGCCTAAATTTATGGATGCCGCGTTACGGTCCGAGTTTTTCGTTAAGACGGCTATTGTACTTATGGGTGCCGCTCTGCCCTTTACTTTAATAATGCAAGCTGGCCCAACAGCGTTCGTCCAAGCAACCACGATTGCGGTAACCACGTTTCTCACCATTTATTGGGCGGGAACCCGCTTGTTTGGATTAGACAAACGTTTTGCAGCCACACTTGCAGCCGGCGGGTCAATTTGTGGTGTATCTGCTTCGATTGCCATCGGAGGTTCTGTCAAATCCGAGAAGCAGCATGTTTGTGTTGCTATTTCGCTAGTCATCGTCTGGGCGATTGTTATGATCTTTGCCCTGCCTATATTCATCAAAATTTTTGGGATTTCTGCTGGTCCTGCCGGGGCATGGATTGGAACCTCCGAGTTCGCTGACGGTGCCGGAATGGCTGCTGCTGCATCTATTAACGAACAAGCGATTAAGACATTTACTTTAATGAAAGTCGTTGGCCGTGACATGTTTGTGGGGATCTGGTGTTTTATCATGGCTTATATCTCCATTACTAAATGGGAAAAGAAAACTGATGGAACCAAACCAAATGCAGGTGAGATTTGGACCCGTTTCCCTAAATTTGTACTAGGATTCTTTCTTGCGTCCATCATTATCACCGCCTTAGTTGCTAATGTTGATGCTGCAACATCCAAAGTGATTACTACTCAAATCATTGCTCCGCTCACAGCGTTGAGAGGTTGGGCCTTCATCTTTACCTTCCTTTCGATCGGATTTACCACTCGCTTCAAAGACCTTACATCTGTGGGATGGAAACCGTTTGCCGCATTCACAACAGGTGTTTTAGTTAACGTTCCTCTCGGTTATCTTCTTTCTGTGGTTGTCATGGGAGGCTATTGGGCTATGGTAAAGTAATTAGCTGCCGTAATGCAATTTTAAGAGGCCTTCCGCACGGGAGGCTTCTTGCTGTATAATATACAGAAACTTATTGTAGTGGGATAGCTACTTCATATGGAATGACTTTTTGGCAAGGAGGTAAGTCATGAATCCCAATAATGAAACCTGTATTCAAAGAACACTTTTTTTGTTTTATTTTGAAAAGAAAGTGTGGTTGCCTGGAGAGAGACCTCCCCTGGAGGATATTGTTAAGGTAAAGGATGTTCAGCCTGAAGCATTGCGGTATTACGCTAAGTTTATGCATACTCGTTTAAATCGCATCTCGGAAATGATGGACATTCTTTTAAAGGTCCATGATAATTGGGCAGTCACAGGCTGGAAAGACCATATTCTAATGGAGACCGAGTCCTTCGATTTTAACGATGCTATAGATGCTCTCGCAAATCAAGGGTTCCATGAGGATGAGTTTGTCTTGAAAGTGGAATACACGCGTAAATGGGGAGTGCTTTAATTATTTCGTATGTGCATGAGAAATCCACACTTATTTAATCCATAAATAAGTGTGGATTTCTTTGCTTGCAACCAGGGGTTAGATTATGATTTAAAATTTTGGTCATAACAAAAAAATATATGACATTATTTTACAATATATCTAAAGGAGATTCTTAGCGTTCTATAGAAAATATACTGTATTGTAATTATGGTTTTTGTAGTTAGCTAGTAATCTTAACGAAGAATTGAGGAGGACTTGGGCAATGATTAAGAGGATGCTTGATTTTAGTCAAAATGTCAATTTCGTACTCTCTCTATATGAACTAATTAAAGGCTTGTCCATTTTAACGCTAATTACAATGCTTGTTCTAGTCGTAAATAAGATTGTGTGTACTATTAAAAAAGAAAGGAAAATAGATGAACACATGAGAGAAACAAAAATTAGAATTGCAAGAGTTGTTACAGAAATAGAAGATACTATCAGTTCCGAAATAACTCAAACCCAAGCCCAAGCCATAGGGGAATCTGTCGCTAAAATTACAGAAGATTCACACAATATGAAGGATGCCAAAATAGTGAGAGAAAATGTTGGACAGAACACTAATACTAATGAAGAAATTCAAAGCATTCAGAATGGATCGGCAGAAATTCCAAAAGGAAAGAAGACAAGGGCAATGTCAATGGAAGAGCGTTGGGCTGATTTCGATAAGAAGAGGTCGAGGATAAATACAGCTTAAGGGCAGTGCTTTAGCCTCTGGCACAGTCAAACCACCACCCATTGAACGGGGGGGCCGGCGATGGGCGTTCTAATATTTTAAGAGGGTAAAAGGTAGATGGAATAAATATATTATCAAAAAGGCCAAAGTAATTGATAGGGGCCAAACCCAGAGTGGTTTTTTAAAATGCAGTATAAGAAGTGGGAACATTATACAATCAAAAGCAAAAGACCAATAGAGATTCCAGCCATTATGGTAGGAAAAGTACCCTAATTTAAATGAAAGCCATTCTTCGATAGTGTATAAGAAGGCACAGCAAAGGAGATATGCTATACGTTTACTCTTACTAACTCTCAGATAGAGTGGTATAATCACTAAACATATACAGGGAAACACTACAAAAGCATTTAATAATTCTACAGAATCATGGCTAAGCACGTTTGATTCATATTCCCAAAGGGGGTTGTTTTTTGCCAATATAAGATAAGTTAGATCGCCAAGGATCATATACATAATTGTTGGGTAATATAATTTCCAATTGTGCCAATCACCCCATTTCCAAGCAATGACTATTGAAAAAAGTGCCAATAGTAGATGGAAATCAAACATTTTTTAACTCCAAATCTGATTTAAGCTGTTATGGAGTAACATAACAGCTTTCTTTTTGCTAGTTCTTTAGTTTTTCAAAATCTGACCTTTTAGAAAACCAATTGCTTACTAAATAAATCAGGAAGAGAATAGGGAAAGAATAAATATATTCCCAGCTTTTGGGATTATAAAACCCTATCCAGACAAAAAAAGGTTCTACAATAAAAGAGCTAAATGCAGAAAAGATAATTGCTCGTATAATTAGGCTAATACCAAATGTAATCTGCAAAGAGAACATTAGAGCGACAGGTAGAAGTGTAACATCCCATGGAATAAAGGCAGGGGAAAATGGAACAACATTATAGTAATAAGACCAAGTACCAAAGAGGATGCCCAGAGTGTCAAACCATGATGAAATAATGATCACAAAGAAACCTGTAAATAAAAGTCGGTTTGAACTCTCTTTTCTTCTGAATTTAAGCCATACAATCCATGGAACCGTTGTTAAGCCGACGCCTAACCACCATTGCCAACTAAGGAGTGTGTATTTAAGCCAGAGATTAATCATCTCAATATTTGCTTGTGTAATTAAGTTATATGCATTTTCCATTTCTTTTAAATAGTTGATATTTATAGGAACGACACCACCTCTTATATGAATTAATAACTAGGATAGGAAGGCAACAAGATAGTTACATAGTTACAACAGCCGGAGGAGTTTTTTTCTTTATTATTGTTATCTATTTAGAGCATTGTATACTCGTATAATCGGAGTACTTCCGGTGAAAATGCCACGCACCACCTTCTATATAATAAAGTAGATGACCCAATGTTTACATTTATGCAGGAATACATTGGTGAGCATTTAGATGGAATGCCATTTTTTGATAAGAATGCGATTAGTATTTTACTTAAAGAGTCCGTTGCAAGAAAGGGGAGAGACCGACGCGGTTATTTTGACAATTGGAAGTCTTGTAGCTTTACAAGAACAATTCGGACTGGCATAATACTCTAATAGGGCTTGCATTCGTCGGTTGAGAAGATAGAAATTTTCTTCCTGCCAACGAATGTTATTTTAATTCAAAAAGGGTAAGAGTGGGTTGGCAGGTCGAGGAAAGAAATTCATTGTAGTGAACTCGCTTACGCTAAAGCTGAACATCGAGACTTCGGTGGGGGATTCTATCGTCACCGAAGTAGAATAAGGAACACCCACTTAAAGAAGTGGGAGTCTCGGAATTGATTAAAGGATTTTAACAGTTCGTTTAGAATAATATGATTCCGCTGTTCGACAAGTCTAAAAACGTTATAAAATATCAAGTCACAGCAATTATTTTTGTGTCATCCTGAGCGAGAGCGAAGGATCCAGGGACAAAAGATCCTTCGCTTCGCTCAGGATGACAATAAAACGTGATATTAATAGCATAACAAGGGGTTTCTGCAGCGGAATCATAATATTATCATTTTAAAGGTTATCTGAAATTGGAAATCGGAATCGTTAGCTCGACTTGTTCATCAAATAATCTAAAGTATGGTCTGAGAATCTTTGTTTAAAAGGCGGAAAGAAAGAAGAAATGATGAAATTTTACAAGCAATATTTTAACAAGTATCGATTCTTGTTTATTGTGGCGATTAGTTGTGTGTTTTTTGAAGCAATATGCGATCTCCTGCAGCCAACAATTATGGCGCGTATTATTGACGAGGGTGTAAAAAGCGGTCAGGTGGCTACAGTGATTAAGCTGGGACTGCTGATGCTTGTGATAACTGCCGTCGGAGCGTGTTTCGCAGCTACTAGGAATATTCTTTCCAGCAAGGTGTCTCAAAATTTTGGTGCCGATTTGAGATATGATGTATTTACAAAGATTATTGGTTTTTCCGAAATCAGCGCAGATAAAATCGAGAGTGGTTCGCTGATAACCCGGATGACAAACGACACTTCTCAGGTGATTCAATTCGTTAACAGTATGATGAGGATTTTTTTCAAGGCACCCATTACCTGCTTAGGGAGCATGATTCTTGCCTTTATATTAAGTCCCCAGCTAAGCATAATCCTGTTCCTGGTTGTGGCAATAGTTGCGGCTTTCATCGTGATCAGCATGAAAATGAGCTATATACGCTTTTCAAGGGTCCAGTATGCAATTGATAAAGTCAATACGGTTGTTCAGGAATACCTGATGGGCATTAGGTTGGTAAAGGCTTTCGGACGGTATGAAGATGAGAAAGGGAAGTTCGATGGCGCTAATACGGATTTGGCGAACAAAAGTGTGTCTTCACAGCTTGTTATTGCGTATTTTTCCCCCCTCATGTCACTGACTGTCAGCCTTGGAATTGCTTTAATTCTTTATATAGGGAGCATTCTCTTCGGAAGAGGGGACATCGAAGTTGGTAAAATCGCGGCGTTCATCAATTATATGGCTCAAATTTTAGCGTCGCTGATCATGATCACCAATGTTTTCAATACTTTTGTAAGGACAAAAGCGTCAACTGAAAGGCTTAATGAAGTGTTAAATAGTGAAGCGGATTTTAAGGGCTCTGGGCAAACGGTAAAATACGACCACGGAGAGCTGGCCTTTGACGACGTAACGTTCGCATATCCGAACGGAAGTGGTATAGCGACGCTGAAAAATCTTACCTTTCAGGTTACGCGAGGAGAAACCCTGGCAGTGATCGGCCCCACAGGTTCGGGAAAATCAACGCTTGCCTGGTTGTGCTTGCGGTTTTATGATGTCGAAAAAGGCACAATCTCTTTGAACGGTACTAATGTTAAAACCCTTGACTGCAATACGCTCAGAGATAATATTTCTTTAGCTCCGCAAAAGAGTATGCTGTTTACAGGGACCGTATTTGAGAATATAGCTTGGGGCAATCCGCATGTCTCAAAAGAGGAAATCATTGCAGCGGCCCAAGCAGCACAGGCGGATGAATTTATTCAAACGATACCTGATCAATATGAAAGTATTATTGGTCAGAGTGGAGTGAATCTTTCCGGCGGTCAAAAGCAACGTGTTTCCATCGCCAGAGCGCTGGTAAAGCAGGCGCCAATTTTGATTTTGGATGATTGCACTAGCGCACTTGACGCAGTTACAGAAGCGAAGGTTCGACACAGCTTGAAGACGGTTAGTGCTAGAAAAACGATCATAATGATAACGCAAAGGATAGGAACTGCAATGTTTGCTGATAAAATTCTCGTGCTCGACAATGGTGTAAGTGTCGGATTTGGCAACCACCAAGAGCTGCTTCATGCCTGCAAAACTTACAGAGAAATGTTCGACTCTCAGATTGGCGACGACTTGAACAGAGGTAATCGATATGTCTGAAAATAAGATAAGTAAAAATTATGAAAACATGCCTAAACTAGGCAGGATGGGTGGCGGACAGCAGCGTTTTGCACCAACTGCAAAACCGAAAGACACCAAAGGAACTCTGAGTAGATTAGTTAAAATTTATATGATCTGGCGCAAATCATTTCTGTTGGCCGTGGTGCTGACGATTTTATCTGCCACGGCTTCCCTTTTCACACCGCTTTTATTGGGTAGAGCAATCAATACTTTTAATATAAAAACAGATTTGATTGATACGTCTCGTTTACGCGTCATAATTATCGAGCTTGTCTCATGTTATCTGGCAAGCTGGCTTATTGACACCCTAAACGGTGTGCTGATGACCAAGATAACCCAAAAATTGGTTAAATATATAAGGTTCGAATTCTTCGCCAAGCTGCAGAAGATTCCACTGAACTTTTACGATACCAGGGCGCACGGAGATACCATGAGCAGGATAACAAATGATGTTGATAATATCAGTAGTACTATTTCTCAGACGACAACGCAGCTGATCGCCAGCATTTTTACAATAACCGGTGCTTTTGTAATGATGCTGATTTTGAGCCCGTTGTTAACCCTTGTGGCGATAGTTTCTATTCCATTATTTTTGTTATTGACAAAAACGATTGCCAGCCGCAGCCAAAAGTATTTCTTAGGCCAGCAACAAAAGTTGGGTGCTTTAAACGGAGTGATTGAAGAGAACATTGTCGGGCTCAAAATGGTGAAAGCGTTCAATCGTCAGCAGACGGTTTTAGCTGATTTTGATGGTATAAACCAGGAACTTTGTAATTATTCAACAAAGGCTCAGATCTGGTCTGGGTTTATGATGCCGTTCATGAACGTAATTAATAATATAAGTTTTGCTTTTATAGCGTGTGTCGGAGGAGTATTATCTGTTGAGGGAACGATCACCGTTGGGGTGGTGGTGAGTTTTCTGACCTATTCGAAACAGTTTGGACAGCCGCTGAATAATATTGCCGGAATGTTCAATAACATACAGTCGGCTTTAGCTGGTGCGGAAAGAGTTTTTGAAATAATGGATGAAGAGGAGGAGCTCAAGGATAAAAGTGGGGTTCAAGAGCTGACGAACCCTAAAGGAGAAGTCGAGTTTCGCGACGTGTCATTTTCCTACAATACGGGTAGGCAAGTTTTAAAAAACATAAACTTCAAAGTTAACCCCGGAGAAGTGGTTGCTTTGGTTGGCGAAACTGGAGCTGGGAAAACGACCATTGTAAATCTCTTGACTCGCTTTTATGATTCGGATCAGGGAAAAATCTTAATTGATAATACAGATATAATGGATATTTCCAGAAAAAGCTTGAGAAGCTGTTTTTCTGTTGTATTACAGGAAACTTGCCTTTTTACAGGTACAATATCTGACAATATCAGATATTCAAGACCCTATGCATCGGATCTGGAAGTCAAAGAGGCTGCAAAACTAGCGCATGCAGATGAGTTTATCTGCCGCTTGCCGAAAGGTTATAATACAATTGTAACAGGTAGCACAGACAACCTTAGCCAAGGACAGCGGCAACTGCTGGCCATTGCCCGGGCTATTCTTTGTAATGCTCAAATTTTAATTCTGGATGAAGCCACAAGCAGCGTTGATACAAAGACCGAAAAGGAAATTCAGCACGCGCTGCTGACACTTATGACAAACCACACCAGCTTTTTAATCGCGCATCGTCTGTCAACAATTCGTGATGCGGATAAAATTATGGTTATTGGCAGTGGGGAGATAATGGAGAGCGGCACTCATGATGAACTCCTGAAAAATAAAGGCCCGTATTATGAAATGGTCATAAGTCAAATGGGCTAGAATTACAAATGTTGTGTTCAAATTTAATTTAATAATAATTGGAATTTATGCCAACAACTTGTACTATATTTTTGCCTTGTCAGCAGGTATACTGCAAGAAAGTCCTTGAAGGCTTACAATCAACCGGAGAGGGGTAAGTTCCAATGAAAAAGTTCACGTTAGTAATGGTCTTAGTAATAGTGGGGACGATAAGTTCAGCCTCACTAGCTCAAGCCGCGACATTGAAGGTTGGTTCGTCGGGCACGAAAATTCGCATTTTGCAATCTGAACTTCGAACCTTGCATTATTCTGTAGGCTCAGTTGATGGGATTTATGGAAGTAAAACCAAAGCTGCTGTCCGAAAATTTCAACGCGATGAATATATACCAGCAAATGGAATCGCCAATTCGCGAACCCAAGATGCCTTAATGAAAACCTATAGATCACCCCGACAAAAACAAAAAACTAAACGAAAAATTAAAATCAAAACTAAAACTAAAACTAATCAAAAAATTGAACCAATCATTAATACAGCTGAAAGATTTTTAGGGGTTCCGTATGTTTGGGGAGGCACTACTCCTGCAGGATTTGACTGTTCAGGTTTTACTCGTTATGTATTTGCTCGACAAGGGATCACTTTACCACGTGTTAGTGGGAGTCAGTACAAAGTTGGCACTCCTGTGGCCTTTAGCAAGCTGAAGCCTGAGGATTTGGTTTTCTTTAACCTAAGCTCAGGAAAACGAGTCAGCCACGTGGGCATATATATTGGAAAGGGTAAGTTTATTAGTGCAACAAGTCATAAGGGAATTGCTATTTACGGATTTACTCCCTATTGGGCCAAAGCATACCTTGGCGCAAGGCGTGTCTTATAAAGTATATTAAACCTCCCGATCTTTCTCACCGAATAAATCTTCCGCAGATTATCTTCTGGGGAGGATTTTTTCATTTCGAAAGTGGAACGACAAGAAATGAAGAGAGGCGCAGATAACCTTGTTGGGGTAAATGAAGTGCGTTTTTGGACATACAGTATGGTATAATAAAATAATAGGTTTTTATACATGAACTACTTGATTTTTTGTCCAGAATATAATCTTTATAAAAGAAAGGTTGAACTGCCATGATATCAATTAAAATGCAAGAGCAGGTACAAAACAGTTCTGTTATTCGAGCTATGTTTGAGGAAGGGAAACGACTGGCGAAAATTTACGGAGCAGAAAATGTATTTGACTTTAGTCTAGGGAACCCCAATGCTAAACCACCGCAAGAAGTTAAAACGGCGATTTTGGAAGTTTTAGAGTCTGATAATCTGATGAGCATTCATGGGTATATGAATAACTCGGGTTATGAAGATGTAAGAGATGCTATTGCAAAGTCTATTAATGATAAGTTCGGCACCGCTTTTACACAAAATAACATTCTTATGACCGTTGGTGCGGCAGGTGGCTTAAACGTTATTTTCAAAACGTTACTTAATCCCAAAGATGAGGTCATTACCTTCGCACCTTTTTTCGGAGAATATAGAAACTATGTCAAAAATTATGAAGGCGAATTAGTTATAGTATCCCCCAATACGGTTGATTTCCAGCCTAATCTAGAAGAATTTAAGGAGAAAGTCACCCCTAAAACTAAAGCGGTTATTATCAACTCTCCTAATAATCCAACCGGTGTTATCTATTCAGAAGAAACCATAATCAAGCTCTCAGAGATACTGAGAGAGAAGCAAAAGGAATTTGGAACAGATATTTATCTCGTTTCCGATGAACCCTATCGGGAACTTGCTTATGATAGTGCGCAAGTGCCTTATCTATCAAAATACTATGCGAACACGATAATTGGGTACTCTTTTAGCAAGTCCCTTTCGCTACCCGGCGAAAGAATAGGTTATTTAGTGATTTCAGATCAGGCAGCTGATTGTGAAAATATTATTGCGGCAGCAAATATTGCCAATCGCATTTTAGGTTTTGTAAATGCTCCATCGTTATTCCAGCGCGTCGTTGCTAAGTGCTTAGATGCAAAGGTGGATCTTGACACTTATAACAGGAATCGAGAACTCCTTTATAATGCGCTCGTAGCTTATGGTTACCAATGTATTAAACCCGAAGGGGCATTTTACCTGTTTGTTAAAACTCCTATTGAAAATGATGTTGAGTTCTGCAACCTGGCCAAGCAGAAAAATATTCTTATTGTATCAGGCGCTGCCTTTGGTTGTCCCGGTTATGTTCGAATTGCCTATTGTGTCGCTTATAGAACAATCGAGAATGCCTTGCCAGGCTTTAAAGCTTTAATTGAAGAAGTTCAATAAAATGTTTATTCACTGGGAGTGGGTACTAATTGCACAGAAATAATTTTTAGTTTTTTTTTAAAAACATGGCCCGGATTATACATAAAACTCTTCGCTGCATCATAAGTTTTGGCGAGGGGATGAGGCTGTGATTGATCTAACCACTGGGTTGAGTTATGCTTTTTTTGTCCTTTGCTTGGTACTCGGCTGGGGCGCTGCCGGAGTCCTTGATTTTGATGGAATTTTGCGCCGTTCAACGTCTCGGTGGGGATGTCTTCTGCTCCGTGTAGGTGTGGCTCTTGTTTTGGCTGAGGGATTTCGAGTTTTTCTAAGTTTTGCGTTAGGTCCGGCGCTTGATATGTTTGTTAATCAAAGCATTAATGGTTTTAAGGCCTTTTAATCTAATTCCGAGACACCCACTTCTTTAAGTGGGTGTTCCTTATTCTACTTCGGGGTAGACTCCTCCACCGAAGTCCCAATGTTCAGCTTTAGCGTGAGCGAGTTCACTGAACAAATAACGTCCAGATTGGTTTGCCCCAGTCTGGGCGCTTTTGTGATGCTTGAAGGTGTTGAGCAGACGTTAGAACAATTTAGGAGTGTATCGCAATATGTGAAACTATACCAAGTTAACTTTAAGTCGGGCAAAAAAGTAATAATGATGGAGATATCTTGAGAAGACAGGTTTGTTTCAAACTGTTTTTGGTTGATAATACAAATGAGCGTGCTACAATGAATGAGGTTAATGATTAATGAAACTACCATTGAGGAGACTACGTATTAAAGGAGTAAACGTGTGAAGCGAACATGGCGTTTTTGGATTGCCTTATGGGCGGGTAAAATAATAACTTTAGGGCTGTTAGTCACTGGGAAAAAAGGGACAACTTTACCCGGAAAAATAGCAAACTGGATTGACCCTCAGATTATGAGGCACTTGAGTTTGGCTTATAAGGATGGTATTGTTATGGTTACGGGGACCAATGGAAAAACAACAAGCTCCAATCTCCTCGCCAGCATTTTGCGTGAAGCTGGAAGAGCCTTCGCTTTTAACCAGGCTGGGGCAAATCTCGTGACAGGTATTACTGGGGCTTTGATTCAAAACACACGCTGGAGCGGCTTAGCTCAGGCGAGTTTAGCCTTGCTGGAAGTGGATGAAGCGACGGTTCCTAAGTTTTGCGAACAAGTGTCTCCTAGTTTAGCGATTGTCACTAACTTCTTTCGTGATCAACTGGATCGCTATGGTGAGCTAGATACAACCGTCCGTATGGTCAGAGAGTCTTTGCCGAAAGAAACTGTTCTCGTGTTAAATGCCGATGATCCCCTGGTGGCCCAGTTTGGAACAAACCATTCCAGAGTTGTTTATTATGGAGTAGAGCGCACTCCGGATAGCGTAAACGAGAGCCGGGAAACTCGGGAAGCGAGGTTTTGTCCGTTATGTGGCACTGAACTTGATTATACACTTTTTCATTATGGGCAATTAGGAATTTTTAATTGCTTAAGTTGTGGATTTCATCGCCCTGAGCCTGAAACATTGGCTCAAGACGTTCGTCCGGAGGCGGGTTTACTTCTGTTTCGGGTGGATGTGACCCAATTTGAGATAGCGCTGCAAGGATATTATAATTTATACAATGCCTTGGCAGCACTTAGTGCAGCTCGCCAACTTGGTATAAATGACGGCTTGATTAAAAAAGGGTTGCGGGAGTTTATTCCGCAAGCTGGACGGATGGAACGCTTTCATTTGCCTGAAGGGGAGATCACTTTAACTCTCGTTAAAAATCCCACAGGATTTGATCAAGTCATTCAGACGATGCTTGGCATTGCTAAACCTCTGCGGATTTTAATCGGAATTAATGATTTAGCTGCTGATGGACGAGATATTTCTTGGCTTTGGGATGTCAATTTTGAACGATTAGGAACGCATGAGGCCTGTATACACCAAGTGATTTGTACAGGACTTCGTGCTGAGGACATAGCTTTGAGGTTGAAATATGCTGGGGTTTCCGAAGGAAAGCTTGTTCTTGAACATACTTTAACTGGGGCTCTTGATCTCTTGCAAACGAATCGGGCATCGGAAGAGGTTGCCTTTATATTACCTACTTACACCTTGCTTTTCCCACTGCGTGAGATCCTGGAAAATCGCCAAAAGAATATGAGCGTATCTCATCTCAAGGCGAAAGAGCGTAGAGAGGGGGCAACTGGGTGAAACTAAATATTTGCCATCTTTATCCGGATTTGCTTGACCTTTATGGAGATCGGGGTAACATTTTGGCGTTGGCTGCCCGCTGCCGTTGGCGAGGGATCGAGCCAGTAATTCGACAAGCCTCATTAGGTGAAGATTTAGACTTTATGGGGATGGATATTCTATTCCTTGGTGGGGGTTCTGACCGTGAACAAGGTCTGCTGGTACAAGATCTAATGCGTCGGGGAGATGAACTTCGAAGTGCTATAGAGAATGGACTTGTGGTTCTTTCTATATGTGGCGGTTATCAAATGTTGGGGAAATTCTATCAAATGGCCGGCGGGGAAAAGATTCAAGGGTTAGGTATTTTGGATGTATGGACTAGCGCCGGAGCGAAACGTTTAATCGGCAATGTTGTTGTGGAACTTGATGAAGGAGTGCTTAATGGTAACTCGAAATTCAGGACGTTGGTTGGGTTTGAGAATCACTCAGGTAAAACGTTTTTGGGTGCAGGGGTTAAGCCTTTGGGTAAAGTCTTAGTTGGGAATGGAAATAATGGCGATGATGGCGGAGAAGGGGTTCGATACCGCAATGTTTTTGGAACGTATTTGCACGGTCCGCTCCTGCCTAAGAACCCACACTTTGCTGATTTATTGTTAGAACTGGCGATTTTAAGACGCGGATTAGGCACTCGTTTAAGGGAACTCGACGATAGTTTGGAAGAGTTAGCCCATGAGGCCATGGTTAATAGGCTCTTGAAGCAAGCTTGAATTCAATTTGACGTGCTGTTATGTGTAAAATAACAGTATATCAAGAGTGATATACTGTTATACTATCAATAGTGAGTGATGCTTTTGCACATTCGCGATTTGAAATTCACGAACTGGCATAATTTACATGTTGAAAAACTCATGTTTTCGAGGAGTTTAAGCTTATTTACCCTTCTAGTTCGTTGACACTTTTTTGCATTGCTGTCTATAATAGAGTATAGCTTTGGCTAAATGACTTGGGGGTGCTAATGTGGCAGAAAGTAAGCGAATTATGATTAGTTTGCCAGAGAGTTTGCTTGCGGAAGTGGATGGGATTGTGACAATAGAGAAACGCAATCGCAGCGAATTTATTAGAGAAGCACTGAACAGCATTCTTCACGAACGTCGGAAAAAAGGAATCCACGAACAGATGCGTAAAGGATACTTGGAAATGGCACAACTGAATTTGTCAATAGCCAGAGAGCTGTTTTCAACGGAACAAGAAGTATTAGAGTACTATGAAGAAACGATGGTGGAGTGTCGGAGATGATCATAAAACGCGGGGAAATTTATTACGCGGAGCTTAACCCCGTTGTCGGCTCAGAACAAGGAGGAACTCGTCCTGTCCTTGTGGTTCAAAATGACATAGGGAATCAATTTAGCCCGACGACAATTATTGCCGCGATCACATCACAGATCGCGAAAGCAAAATTACCTACTCACGTGGAAGTGAGGGCTAAACGCAGCGGCCTGGAACGAGATTCCGTCATTCTAACCGAGCAGATTCGCACGATTGACAAAAGTCGCCTTAAGGAAAAAGTAGCCGTTCTGGATGAAGAAGTGATGCTTAGGGTAGACCAAGCCATCGAAATAAGTCTAGGGCTTGCGGATATTTGAAATATAGCTTTAGTTGAGAGGGAGACAGCGTAGTGAGGACAAGAACCAGACGCTGTTTTTGTTTTATACCCTATCAGAGAGGAGCGCTTGAATAGATGTTAGGAAAACCAGTGATTGGAATCACTGCGGCTCATTGTTCTGAAGAACTTAAGACATTTCCACGGCATTATTATGTGGAAAGTATTAGAAAGGCGGGTGGAATTCCGTTTATTATTCCGCCAGTTCAGGCACAGGCAGAGTGTAGTGACATCTTAAGTCTTCTTGATGGCCTGCTCTTAACTGGTGGAGGAGATATTTCACCCATCTATTTAAACGAAAGTCCCCTCCGTGGAATTGGTGGATGTTTTCCCGAACGGGACCGGAGCGAAATCTTACTTACCCAGCTGTCCTTGCAACAGAATCTTCCGCTTTTGGGGATTTGCCGGGGTATTCAGGTCTTGGCGGTTGTAGCTGGGGGGAGAATTTATCAAGACATACCCCGTCAACACCCTCTGGCGATGGAACATAGTCAAACTGCCCCGCGCCAATACGCTTGGCACGATGTGGATATCGCTGAGGAGTCGGCGCTTTATCATCTTCTGCGTGAGCGTAAAATTGCTGTCAACAGCCTTCATCACCAAGCGGTATCTGAAGTTCCACCAGGCTTTAGACAAAATGCACTTGCTTCCGATGGGATTATTGAGGGGATTGAAAAGCTTGGCGCTAAGTTTTGTATCGGGGTTCAGTGGCACCCGGAGAGTATGGGAAATGAAGCGCATGGCAAGGCCTTGTTCAAAGGATTTATTGAAGCGTGTGAGCAATAAGGCTTTTACATAAGAGCGAGCCGATGTATGGCCCCTCTAATAATGAAAACACCTGCCGTCCATAGCAGGTGTTTTCTCCATTTCTGGTGTCGCGCCAATCAGCGCGATCTCAATGTCAGCTCATTTCTAGTTTAGAACATGGTAGAGTTTTTGTCAACTTCTGCAATGCAGCCAAGAGGGTCATACTTGTATTACATAATACCTAAAATCCCGCATTTTTTTATACCTACAAGGAAAAACGCTGTAAATACGCCTTGGGGAATTCTGAATGGAGAACCACAGATTACACATAAAAAGAACGATAAGAGAAACCACAGATTAACACAGATATCACAGATTAAGAAGAATTAAGTATAGAAAAATGGCGAATATCAATTGCGTTACAAGCGATTGATAGTTTAGAGCTAAAAATGTATTTTTTAAATCTGTGTTA
>JARLHV010000094.1 GCA_031292055.1 Desulfosporosinus sp. | reverse complement strand
TTTACAACAATTGGTCTTATACGATCTCCGTACTTTTCGACAAATCTATCCCAGTGTCTCTCATTATCAAAAAAAATCTGCCTCAGAATGTTATTTTCCATAACTCAATTTTACCAAATTCGCAAGTAAAGGGGTACCCCAAAAACTTATACTTTCTGATACGTCAAGAAAACCTTGAGTTATTGGCCATTCCTGAAGTAAATGGAAAATCAACCTATCAGTCCTATGTCATCGTGAACTCGAATAGTAAGTTTCGGTCGTTTCCAGACCTTAAGGGCCAGGGGTTTGGCTTCACTGATCCAATTTCTTTTTCGGGGACGATTGCGCCAACCTAGATGGTCACGCTTCTGAACAGTCAACCTACCGAGTTTTTCAAACGAGTTGTTTACACGTATAGTCATGATAACTCGATTAAAGCAGTTTTGGACAATGTGGTATCGGCAGCCGGAGTGGATTCTTTGGTGTATCAATATGCTGTGGCTAAAGATCCTTCACTCGCGTCAAAGATCCGCATTATTGCACAGTCTCCAGAGGTTGGAAGTCCTCCGGTCGTGGTTAACAAAAATATTGATTCTCATCTCAAAGCGGCCTTATTGGAAGCTTTGTTGCAAATGGATAACGATCCTGTCGGGAAGAAGGCTCTGCAGTCACTCTTGTATGATCGTTTTGTGTTACCCAATTCGGTGGCGTATGAGCCTATTCAAACAATGGTGAAGGCCAATGCTGCTCGCAAGGATAAGAAATAATTGATGGGACAACCTCTATAGGATTTATTCCTTTGAAGATTAACCAGAGTTTACGATTGTAGCAGTCAGCTTGAAGAATGGCAAGTGAGATTTTTCCAAGCTCATCTCAATTCGTGGATTTTTGAGTATCTAAATGTGTTAGAGATGAAAGCGGATACCAATTTTTATCGAGGCATAGCCCATTTGCTTAGGGCCTTTTTAGAAGAGGAAAAAGAAGGATTAACAGATAATTTGGAGCGAACTAAATAATATAAACGTTGCTACCCCTCAAGGAATTGGGGGGTAGTTTTTTGGTCTCAGAGAGTAAATGATTGCATAGGGCTGTTCCTAACCAAACATGAGATTTATTCAATACGTCGTTTATATTTATAATTATTGTATTTGGGCTCCAAAATATATTATAATATTATTAAATAGTTGCTTCATGGGTAGATTAAATAATAATTAGGATTAGAGGGGTTTTTGTGGTAGTGGAAGAACAAATCGTAGCCATGAAGAGTGATTTTTTTAAGGCCTTAGCGCACCCTACCCGGGTACGTATCCTCGAACGTCTGGCGAGGAACGGCGAAGAAGTGTGTGTTTGTGAGCTAATCGAAGATTTGGGAGTCGAACAGTCGAATTTATCCCAACACTTAAGTATTTTGCGCAAACAACATATTATTACATCGACTAAAGTAGGCTTAAAAGTCATGTACCGTATCAAATATCCTGAAGTATTAACCATTATGGAGAAGGTCCAGAAGATTCTTGCTCAACAATTTCAAGAGGGGGAAGCTTTGATGAGGCATCTTGCCGACCGCTAGGAGGGCAAAATGTCATTTTGAGACAACAGTACAGGGAAAAGGGGGGGGACTGCTGGAAATTAAAATCCTAGGTTCTGGGTGTTCAAATTGTGCGAAATTAGAAAAGATAACCAAGGAAGGCATTGCCCAGCTTGGAATTGTAGCCCACATTGAAAAAGTTGAAGACATGCAAAAAATTATGTCCTATGGGGTTATGAGTACACCAGCTCTCGTGATTAACGGCGTGGTTAAGCTGGTCGGGAAGGTACCAAACAAGGCGCGCTTGATTGAAATCTTAGAAAAAGAACTGAAGGCTTAATTAAAATCTCGCCATACTGTAAGCGTGGCGGGATTTTTTAAGGCTAGCAGCGATTTCGAAAGTACGAGAATCTTGGCAAATTGTAGAACGTGTTGTATTCGCTCAACTTGATGAACAGTACAGAATTATCAGATCCAATGGGACAATCCGGTGGATTTGGGATAGAGAGTTACCTATTTGTAACGAAAATGAGAAAATGACTCGGTGTGTTGGTCAGCACTTTAGCCTCTACCACAGTCAAACTATTGATTTTGCTGGTATTTTACCAATTTCAAAAGTGTATCAAATTCGGAGTTTTAAAGGCTTTTAATAGAAAGGTAAGTCCGAAGGGTAGGAGGGAGGATATTTAGAAACGTATATTATAGTAAGTATGATAGTATAAAGAAAAGATTAGTCGACATGGTTAAGATTTAAACAACAAACATAATAGTAGAAATGATGAAAATAGATATTTGTGAGAACCTGTTTATAATTGCATTTGGAAGGACTAAAAAGAAACAAAGAAACATTAGCTTATCTTCGGCTTTATATAATTGGCGAATGAATAAATACTACTATGCGCTAAATAGTTATTTAGCGCATAGTAGTAACTAAAACGTAAGGACTCTTAGTAAAAAGGTTAAATTCCCAACTGAGCTAGTTCAATCTTAATCGGTCTAATCGGTCAACTAATCACTTTCAATTGTATAAGTCGTGTCTCGTTTGTGAAATGTGCTCGAATGCATATACTAAGCCACTCACCGTGGTGGGATTCCATTGCTTAGATGTATTCATATCTTTAAAGCCTTACAGAGGCTCTTAGAGGCTAGAATTTATCGTTGGTTATGAGTCAATAGTCAATCAACTATAACCGAATAACTTTAATGATTGTTAGTGCAGCACAAAGTTCAACAACACTATAAACTATAATGAGTAGCAGGACACGACCACAAATAATAGCCTGATAGTTTGAAGCTGGCAAAATCAAGCTATTAGGCTGTTTTAGCAATACCCCCTCTCCGTATTAAATGCTCTACTTTACATAATATCTATTATCGGACCCAACGTATTTTAACAATAACGACCCATCTCGATAAAACCCTATTGAAAAAAACTAAGTATATGTATATGCTTCCAGTGCAGAAAGATCTAGTAAATTAGTTTAATATATTTACTCTTCATTCATAAAGCGCTAATCTGCACTGGAAATCAATTTGATGAAGCGAGTTTCAAGGCTTCACTCATTGATGCATTTAGAACTAACTTTTATAATTTAGAGTTTCTACACTGGAATCACATCAAAATTTCGTTAAAAAATAATGACAATGGGTGTCCTAAAAGTCATCCATCATCATCCTATAATGACATCTCGATAAACAATTCGTACTTGAGGAGCCACACTCAAAGCCGACGATCTCCCCTTCATACTTAGAGCCACCCTCTACTCGATTGCGGTAAATTCTGATCTTTACGATCTTACTGACGATCGAACACGGTTCTTCTCTTTCCTCCATTATCTGATTTACGTTCATTTAGGGAGACGCGTCCTGTTCTTTGCAGACATATTTCTATTTTGCATCACGGCAACTTCAATAATCGTAGCAAGATTACGCCCCGGGCGCACTGGTACTGTGATCTCAGGAATAGAAATCCCTAGAATCTCTCGTGTTTTAGGCGGATCAACCCCTAAACGATCATAAATTTTTTCTTGCTGCCATTCCTCCAAGTGAACAATAAACTGAATAACTTTTTCATTCCTCACTGAACTTGCTCCAAACAGCGTTGTCACATCCAGAATTCCTAAGCCTCGTAATTCAAGCAAATGACGAATATTTTCTGGAGCGTTGCCTAATAATCTTTCTTCATCAACTCGGCGAACTTTCACAGCATCATCGGCAACCAGCAGATGCCCACTTTTAATAAGTTCTAAAGCCACCTCGCTTTTACCAATTCCACTTTCACCCGTGATCAAAACCCCCACTCCATACACATCGACTAACACGCCATGAACAACTGTACTAGGAGCTAATTGGTTTATAAGGTAACGAATCAACAGATAAAAGAGTTGGGTCGCAGTACGATGAGTTGTCAAAAGAGGAATCTTCCGTTCACTGGCTAATTCGATAAACTCCAAGGGAAGCGTTAAACCCCGGGTAATAATCACGCAAGGTACTTCTGTAACCATCACTTGAGCAAGTTTTGCACGGCGCATAGAATCCTCAAATTGCTGGATTAACCCTAATTCAGTCCGTCCGTACACTTGAATGCGCCGGGGCGTCAAATGTTTCAAAAAACCAGCCAATTCAGCACTCGGACGTTTTAAGCTATACTCCGTAATTTCCTTGTCTAACCCCATGTGCCCAGCTAAAACCTCAAAATCAAATTCCTCAACCAACTGGTTTACCGTAAGCAATTAACACCCCTTCTTTCTTAATGAGAAATAAATTCTTCAATATTCAGTAAGGATTAAATTTCAAAATTCAATCCTTGTTTAATTCACTGTCTACCTATCTTCTCTTCGCTTCTGAAATGTGACCTGATTTCTTTAACCTTTATATTATATACTTCTAGTTTACCCACTGTTTATCCTTCTCAGGCAAAAAAAGATTGACCTCTTATTAGGTCTTAATTTTTATGATGTCCCATTTCCTGTGAAGCCATTAAAAGAATATATTATCTAATAAGAATATTTCTGTATTTTATCCCATCGATCAATAAGACAATCCAATCCTCTAATAGGCCATTCAAAGCCTATTAATAATTACCCCTAGCCACGCCCTATTTCTCCTTAGAGCGGATTTTAGCATGGCAAGTCTCACAAAGGGCAATTACATCATCGCGCGTCTCCCTGCCCCGGTTATCATAATTGTTATGATAGACAGATAAATCCGCATCGCTTATATTGCACGCTTGGCATTTAAAACCTGCCCTTTTCAACGCTTCCTCTTTAATACGCACCCAATGTTTTGTTCTGAGATACGTTTTATAATCCATATACTTAAATTCTTCCATCAAGGAATCATAAGCAGCATTGACCATTTCTAAGTTTTTTTCATTTGGATCAGGCCAATCGAAAAGAATCTCCTTTATTTTACTAAACATCTATTTCTCTCTCCTTATCAATTACCTTCGCATTAGTTCGGAATTTTCTTACAGAAAAAAACCCCCACCGTTTCTGATGAAAGCCAATGAGCAGGATGAGAGTTAATCGTGAGGAATATCATGCCCAAGGACTTGTTTATTATACGAAAATAGCGCTCTGCTAGGAAAACGATACCCATTTATAGTTACCTCACCTTCTAGACTCATTCTTCATGAATCACCAAATTCCTCCACAGAAATACGCAAGCACTAAAAAAAATGCCTATTCAGCGTTAGAGGGCCTTACAATCCTACGAAGATTTTCCTATTACATCTAATAACTAATTAAACTCAGTCTTTATTGCTTATTATTAATTTTATTATCCATCTGTAATTAGATGAATACATATCAATTAATTTATATTATTATCAAAATTAATTCTATATATTGATTGAAAATATAATTATAATTATTTAGCGCAACATATAATATATATAAAATAATTGAATTATATATTGTAAATGGATTAATTGTATGGTAAAATTTTACCAATGGTTAATGTATCCAAATATCAAGAAATATTCAAAAGAGCTTCAAGTCTTAACTGTAAGCGAACAACCACAGGAACCTACACAATGGGAAGGAATCCTATTCTAGATGTAGGAGAATACTTATTATTTCAAATACTTAAGTCGATGGCCTAGTTAAGAACCAACAGGTACTCTAAAATCCTATTTTACGGAAAAAGAGAGGGGAATTTTATTACATGAAAAAAAATACAACTAAAAAAACTTTAGCTACCTTAGCCCTTGCATGTATGACTATGACCATAACTCCGTTTAATGCCCTTGCCAACAACGGGGTAACAACTGCACGAATCTTTGGAACCGACAGATTTGGAACAGCCGTTTCTGTTGCAGATACTGGCTGGACGGCTGCTAACACGGCCATTTTAGCTCCAGCAGCCGATGCTATCTTGGTTTGCGCACTAGAAGCGATCCCTTTGGCAGGTAAAACATCTCCTATTCTATTGACAGACAACAACACACTGACTACTGCTACCCGGTCCGAATTAATCAAGCTGGGTGTGAAGAATGTCTATGTGGTTGGTCCTATAAACCAAACGATCATTGATCAAGTGAACGCCATAAGTGGTGTAACTGCTACCGTTCTCAATGGTACTGATCGTACCGATACAGCAGCTGTTATCGCGTCTAAACTAACCAATCCTGCAGGCTCCTTCGTAGTTGGTTACGATGCCTTGCCTGATGCCTTATCAGTAGCATCCTATGCTGCAGCCAACAACTACTCCATCTTGCTGGCTAACCCTGATGGAACCCTACCCGCTTCGGAAACTGCTTACAAAGGTGCCTATACGTACATCATTGGCGGACCTACTCTCGTAGATGACATCCCTGGCGCTACTCGCATCTTTGGCGCAGATCGTTTCGCTACGAATCAGGCAGTACTCAACACCTTAACTTATAAGTATGATCATGTCTACGTTGCTAACGGCACAGACTCTCATTTGGTTGACACTCTTGTTGCCGCCCCCCTTGCAGCTCAGTCCGGTGCACCCATTGTTCTGACTGATCCTGCTGGAGATGGTGCCAATGCATCTGCTAATATTAATAGTAAGCTGAGTTTAATGGCAGTCATAACTGCTCTTGGCGGTTACACCGTGGTTATGGACTCAAATGTTGCGCAAGTTTCCAATGGGCCGACATCTAGTGTTAATCCTGGTAGTACAAGCGTAGCTGTCACAGGTTTAACTCTTAATCACCCTACATTGTCGCTTATGGCCGGCGGAACTTCCAGCATACTAACCGCTACAGTAGCACCTAATAACGCTACTGATCAAGTTGTTAGTTGGTCTAGTAGTAATCCATCGGTAGCTACTGTAGTCGGTGGAATAGTGACTCCTATAGCTGCAGGAACAGCAACTATTACTGCTACTACACATGATGGTGGTAAAATGGCTACCAGTGTAGTGTCGGTATTAGCAAATAGAGCAGCAGTAGCTGTCACCGGTTTAACTCTCAACCACCCCACACTAGCCCTTACGACCGGCAATACCAATGGCACACTAGTTGCCACAGTAATTCCTTCTAATGCAACAAACCAAGTCGTTACTTGGTCTACAAGTAATACCGCTGTCGCCACTGTTGTTAATGGAGTAGTGACTCCTGTAGGCGTGGGAACAACAATTATTACTGCTACTACACAAGATGGTGGTAAGATGGCTACCAGTGTAGTATCGGTATCAGCAGCTACGATAACTTCTGGTGGTCATTCTGGTGGTCATTCTTCAACGATAGCTGTCACTGGTTTGACTCTCAATCAACCGACCCTGGCGCTCAAGATCGGCGAAGCAACTGGTACACTAGTTGCCACAGTAGCTCCTTCCAATGCAACAGACCAAGTTGTTACTTGGTCTACAAGTAATACCGCTGTCGCTACGGTTGTCAATGGAATTGTAACTCCTGTTGGTGCAGGAACAGCAACTATTACTGCTACTACACATGATGGAGCTAAGGTAGCTACTAGTATAGTTACTGTATCAGCAGTTACGCCAACTGATGTGATTACTGAAACCACAGCTATCGGGACTTATGGTTCGTTGGTAACGATTAACCTGACATCCCCTGTCAACTATGTTGGTGCGACCCAGTTTCAAGTGTATGTGAATGGTGAAGTCAGCTCCATTGTAGCCGCCCTCGGCACTGTGACGACGGTCTACCCAACGCAAGCTTTAGGTAACGTTGTACAAGTTGAGTTCTTTAATGCTGCGGGTACGCAAGTTGGTGCAACACAGAACGTTACACTTAAATAATACATTTAACATTGCGGTCAATCCATTAGCACTATAGCACCCTCATCCTTATTTGGATGAGGGTGCTTAATTTTAATATCGATTTTCCTATTATGTTACGAAATAACTATTTTTCGCAAATCAGCCGGGCACCTGAGTAGACCAACATTTTTGGTGTCACTTCATCTTGACAATCAGAGCCGTCGCGCCTTCAATGAAGTAAGCTCAATATTAGTCTTTCATTAAAAAATTCATGATAAACTTAGGATATTCTCAAAATATGGTGCAAATGACAACAACTTGGTGGTGATGAACAAGGTGTGAGTGTGTTATGCTTTGGACACGTTCTCACAAGAACAAATTCATACTTTGGAGGTTAACATGAAACACAAAATTACAACATTGATTATATCAGTCTTAATGGGAGTTTTATGTTTCATTCCAGTAGCAAATGCTTCTATAGGTACTTCTCGTTTAGCTGAAGTACGTCATATTATAACAAAATCCGAAAGTTATATTGGAACTAGATATGTTTGGGGTGGGACAAGCTATCAAGGTATCGATTGTTCTGCCCTTACGATGAAAGCATATAGAGCAGCGGGGATTTACCTCCCGAGAGTTAGTACCAGCCAGTATAAAGTCGGAACTTATGTATCCGTCCGTCAACTTGCTCCTGGCGATTTAATTTTCTTCAGCTTTCATGCGCGTCATAGAGTAACTCATGTCGGGATCTATCTCGGTCACAGCAAATTTATTAATGCCACCAGCCATAAAGGTGTAAAAATTTGTAACTTTGGTCCGTATTGGCGCAGAGCATATGTAGGTGCAAAGAGAGTAGTAAAATAAAACCAATCGCAGAGCGGGTTCATAATAGACACTAGACAATGCGTTTGCAATGACATTCGCTTTTACCTCCAAATATCCTAAAATAATGAAAGGGTTTTCGCGTTAAGCCACGAAAACCCTTGATTTCTAGCATTACTAATTTCTACTTCAGTTTAACTTTATATTTGTTGCTATACCCTTTCCGGGCTCTAGCAGTAGTTGAATCTTCAGTATTCACTAATATATCGTCAATCCCAATTTCAGCAAAGTCGCCCTCTGGAATTTCAATACATTGACCGCAATTATCACATTGTTTTGTCGGATCTAGGTCACACAGATCACATTCGCCACATTTTGTACATAAACGATCTTCTAACACGCATGGTTCGCCAAGGTTTTTCAAGTTCTTTCCCTCCACAGATTAATTAATTAATTAATTACGGGTTTTAAGTTCTTTTCTCCAAGGTCCAGGCTAGATCCAAGGAGGCTATAATACTTATAAACGCATCCAAACAACGTAATTATAACGAATTTAACGACTTGAGGCAACTTTTATAACTCAAACCTTCATTAATAAGTAACTAAGTAAGTAACTAAGAACCTCTCGTTTTACTCTAATATTTTCCAGACTGCCAAAAATGGATAGGGATTGATCCATTGTCCGTTCGTTAATTCAATCCCAAAATGAAGGTGATCGGGTGTTGTAAAAGCATCTCCCGTATGCCCCATGCTTCCCACCGGCTCTCCCGCTTCAATTCGTTGCCCTTTTACAAGCACCGAAGAAATATATTGCAAATGAGCATAATAGTAATAATTACCGTCATCGCCTCGTATGCCGACACGTTCTCCACCCAGACGATTCCAACCTAATTCTTCAACCCTTCCCCCACTGATACTGACAATGAGAGTTCCTTCTTTTCCAAAGAGATCGCACCCTTCATGCCTACGTTTTCCCCTTTCTCGATCTGCCCCAAAACTATCTTCGAACCATGTCGTTCCAATCACAGGAAAAGTATATTTATTAGGTTGATAGTAGGGATATTGTTGTAGAATTTTCCGATGTCTTTGAACTGTTCTGACCGTGTTCAAAGGAAGCGCTGCCCAGTTTAAATCAGCGAATAGAACATGCGTCCTAAGCTGGTCAATCAGGGGTTGAGCATCATTTTCTGGAAGTGTTGACCGTATTGCCAAGAGATCCTCCCAGGAAGTTGTGGGTGATATACGATTTTCCTGTGCACACTGCTTCACTAGTTCTGGCGAAAGTGAGCTTAAATACGGATAGACATCCGAAGCAACAGAAGGTGAGCTGTGAAGGAACTGCCAGGCAACTACCGCCACAAGAATGAGAAGACTAAACTGAAACAACTCTCGCAGATATCCCGCTGGAATTTTCATAGTTCCTTCCCCTACTTTCCTCTGTTCTTTGCTATTTGACGAACATTTGTTTGCACTTTATTTCGATGAATGGTACAATATTTCTGAAAAGATGGAGGTGTGAGAGTTATGTACCCGGATTTATCGCAGCGTCAAACAAAGATTCTAGAATTCATAAAAGGGGAAATACGTAAAAAAGGCTATCCGCCTGCCGTAAGGGAAATTGGCGAAGCTGTCGGATTGCTATCTAGTTCTACTGTGCATGGCCATCTCCAGACATTAGAGGACAAAGGATACATCCGACGCGATCCTACAAAACCTCGCGCAATCGAGATATTGGATAGTTCCAGTGATGCTCTCGAACCAAAGAAAGTCGCACATATACCAATTTTAGGCCGGGTCACTGCCGGTCAACCTATTTTGGCTATTGAAAACATTGAAGGAACCTTTCCCCTCCCCAATGATCTTGTTCGCCAGGATAATGTTTTCATGCTGCGGGTTCAGGGAGAAAGTATGGTCGGAGCAGGAATTTTAGATGGTGACCTTATTATCGTCCGTCAACAGAATGAGGCGCGCAACGGTGAAATTGTCGTCGCGTTGATTGGCGAGGAGGCCACGGTTAAACGTTTTTTTAAAGAAAGAACGCTTATTCGACTCCAACCTGAAAATCCAGCCATGGAACCAATCTATTCCCAGGATGTCTCAATTTTAGGGAAAGTCATTGGTGTCTTTCGTTCCCTCCAGTAAATCTACTTATAACCCATGATATGCATAAGACAGTTAGGTTAATCTTATTAAATTACAAATCAGCAACGAAAAAGTGAGCAGATGGTATAACCATCTGCTCACTTTTTATCGCTTAAATCAACTTAATCACGAGAAATTTTAGAACTTTGTTTATCTTTAAAACGTTCCAACCCTAAAGAGATTAAACGGTCGATCAATTCAGAATAAGGGATTCCTGTAGCTTCCCAGAGCTTAGGGTACATTGAGATCTCTGTAAATCCAGGCAAAGTGTTAATTTCGTTAAGAAATAACTCATTGTGAGAGGTTACAAAGAAATCAACCCGACTCAGACCACTGGCTTCTACTGCCCGGAAGGCTCGGATAGCCATTTCCTGTAAACGTACAATTACGGATTCATCAAGAGGTGCCGGAATTAACAAGCCAGAGCCAATATTAGCATACTTTGCTTCATAAGAATAGAATTCATGGGCAGGCTTTACTTCCCCGGGAAGTGAAGCCTGAGGGAGATCATTTCCCAAAACACTGACTTCGATTTCTCGACCATTGATAGTTTCTTCTACGACAATCTTGCGATCGAATACCGCCGCGGTAGTTAAGGCATCCAGCAACTCAGCACGGTGGTGAGCTTTGGAAATACCGACGCTGGAACCTAGATTAGCTGGTTTGACGAAACAGGGATAGCCGATCTTTAGCTCAATATCATTGAGGCAAGTTTCTGGCTCGTTAAGAACGTCTGAACGTAGGAGCGTCACATAGCGTGCCAGGGGTAAATCCTTCTCCAGAAAAACTGCTTTCATTCGATCTTTGTCCATACCAAGTGAGGACCCTAAAACTCCGGAACCTACATATGGGACATTTGCCATCTCCAGTAAGCCCTGCAGAGTTCCATCTTCTCCATAAGGTCCGTGAAGTACCGGGAAAATAAGATCAAACTGCCCCTGGTTTGGCAGCGAACGACCATCCAAAGCTATAAAATGTGGGTGTGTGGGATCAATGACCAGCGTAACCTGGCGAGCCTGATCTGCCGGAGGAAACCCTTCTTTGATTATATTGTCCGGAAGAACACCCCAAAACCATTGACCTTGTTTATTAATCCCGATCGTTTCGATACTGTAGCGCTCCCGATCAATGGCTTGAAAAACAGCTTGGGCTGAATTTAAAGAAACCTCATGTTCACCTGAGCGACCGCCAAACAAAAGAACCACACTTAGTTTATAATCTTTCACAATCCTCCACCCTCTCGATAAGTAGTAGAAATAGTAACTTCTTTATGTTTTCCTTGACCCCTTAAGGGAGATGTTATTATAACCTATTGAAGTATATGCTTTTAAAAAGAAAAAAGCTCCCACCTAACGGGCAAGAGCGCCTATGTGATCCAACGGCCAATAGCGAAAAAGGGTTCGGCCGGTTATGTTTTGAATAGGTAAAAACCCCCATACTCTAGAGTCATCACTATTATTGCGATTATCCCCCATCACAAATACAGAATCCGCCGGAACAACGACCGGACCAAAATTGTTTTTTGATTGATCTGTAACATAGGGTTCAGAAAGTGGTTTGTCGTTGACATAGGTTATGTGATTACGTATTTCAAGTTTATCTCCAGGCAAACCCACGATCCGTTTAATAAAGTCCTCTGTAGCATGGGCACTTGGTGGCGGACGAAAGACAATAATATCTCCAAGACTCAAGTGTCCGAACTCTTTAAAGAAAATCTTATCCACAATAACTCGGTCATTAAGTTGAATCGTTGGTAACATTGAACCCGTCGGGATTTTACGGGCCTCAATAACAAAAGTGCGCAATACCCAAGAAAGCGCAAAGGCTATCAGTACAATTTCTAACAGTTCCAGAAAAAAACGTCCTGTACTTTTTGTCGATTCTGATTCCCCCATAATTCACCTCTTTCTAGCTATAATTTTACCACAGTGTTGCCATGTTTCAAAGGAAGCACTTAACTGTGCTTAATTGTGCTTAATTGTTAATATTCTGAGTGCAATTAACTTAAGAGTCCTTGCTGCCATAAATTTAAAGCTGCTAAAATGTTACCCATCTGAACGTAAGTATGTGAAATACCACCTTGCTGATAGACAATATAGGGTTCTCTGAGGGGTCCGTCCGCGGAAAATTCGCTGGTAGCACCTTGTATAAACGTACCACCTGCCATAATAATTTCATCTGCATATCCCGGCATTCCGGAAGGAATGGGCAAAACGTGAGAATCCACCGGGGAGCCTTTCTGAAGCCCCTGACAAAAGGCGATCATCTTTTCCCGTGACCCAAGTTTTACGGCTTGAATGAGGTCTGTTCTAGGCATTTCAGGCTCAGGATGTACTTCAAACCCTAAAGCGCGCCAGAAGGCTGCCGAAAAAACCGCACCTTTGATAGATTCAGAAACGGTTAAAGGGCTAAAGAACAAGCCCTGAAAAAACAGATGCTGCCACTCCAAGGTTGCCCCAACATACTCGCCAATTCCGGGTGCTGTTAAACGCTGGGCTGCAAGTTTTACTAAATCTGAGCGACCCGCAACATAGCCACCCGTTGGTGCAATACTTCCCCCCAAATTCTTAATGAGCGAACCAGCCATCAAGTCCACCCCGATATCACCGGGTTCCAGTGTTTCGACCAGTTCTCCATAGCAATTATCGACAAAGATAAGCAAATGAGGATAGCTTGTCCTGACAAAATCCACAAGTTCCTTAAGCTGAGAGATCGTCAGAGAGTTCCGCCAAGCGTACCCGCATGAACGCTGAACAATCAACAGTCGGGTTTTATCCGTTATGCTCTCACGTAAGAGAGTATATTGTAGTTTCGCTTGAGAGTCCAGAGGAATGGCATCATAGGTCACGCCAAAATCGATAAGACTCCCTTGCCCTTCTCCCCTCAGCCCTATGACTTCCTCAAGTGTATCGTAAGGAGTCCCGCTGACAGAAATCACATGATCTCCCGGGCGTAAAACCCCATATAAGGCGGCGGCAATAGCATGTGTACCCGAAACAAACTGGCCACGTACCAATGCTGCTTGTGTACCTAAAATGCGGGCAACCACACGATCGAGGACTTCACGACCTGAATCGCCGAGACCATAACCGGTTGTTCCCTGTAAATGATACGTCGAGACATGTTCGTCTTGAAAAGCCTTCAAGACCTTCTCATGGTTGCGAGTTGCTTTTTCTTGTAAACTGGGAAGTTGGCGTAAGAGTACTGCATCCGCTTCGGCGACCGCTTTGCAAATCAACTCCGGCCATTCGGGATTTGAATACAAACAATTTCCTCCTTAACGATTGAAAACCTCCACTGTCTCGTCTCAGGGCAATAATAAGCTGAGGAGTTTCCAAACCGGCTTTAACGAGTCCCCCCGTTTGAGGGACATCTTGATGGGATGGGGAAGGTGTTGAGCTAACTTAAAGAGCTCATCTTCAGGCAAGACGTTATCAACCTTATTTAACAAAGTAATTATCGGCTTTTCTTCGCAGCCCAGTTGCTTAAGTACCTCATGGACAATTTCTGCATGTTGGAGCGCCTGAGGATGGCTCGCATCGACGACATGTAAAAGAACATCCGCTTGTTGAACTTCTTCTAGCGTCGCTAAAAATGCCCGCAACAGTTGGGTAGGTAATTTACGAATAAACCCAACGGTGTCACTGAGCAGAATCTCCAAGGAAGCGTCGACTCTAATAGAGCGCACAATCGGATCTAAAGTAGCAAATAATTTATTTTCACCAATCGGTATATCAGAACGGCTACCTGCTTGTTCCATGGCCTTTTTCATAAACGTCGTTTTACCAGCGTTCGTATACCCAACTAAGGCAATTATAGGGAGACCACTTTTGGTTCTTTGCCGACGTTGAACGTCTCGCTGCTGTAGGACAAGCTTTAATTCTTTTTCCAGTTGGGTAATGCGATCCCGCATTCTCCGCCGATCAAGCTCTAATTTTGTTTCTCCAGGGCCGCGTGAACCGACGCCTCCCCCTAAACGGGAAAGCGCTTGTCCTTGACCAGATAAATAAGGTAAGAGATGTTTAAGTTGTGCCAATTCAACTTGCAGTTTACCTTCCCGAGACTGGGCTCGCTGCGCAAAGATGTCTAAAATTAAACCCGTACGATCTAATACTTTAAGCCCAGTTTCCGTTTCTAGGGTTCGCAACTGTGTCGGAGATAATTCATCATCACAGATCACGACGTTGGCCTCAGTTTCCTGTAAACGATGAACTAACTCTTCAAGTTTCCCGCTCCCTAAATAACTGCGTGACTGACCGTAACGACGAAGCTGGACAAGTTGCCCAACTACGTCGACACCTGCTGAACGAGCCAACTCTCGTAATTCTGTCAAATCTTCATTATCTTCTTGATCACTGTCTGCCAAGGCTATCAGGAAAGCGCGCTCTTTACCAGCTGCTGTCTCCTTTTTGGTCGTATTATGTGAAAAACCAGCTAGAGAATCATTATAGTCAAAGGCCTGCCAGGTTTTGGGAGTAAGATTAACCAGGAAAGGATCATTCTCCCCGGTCCGATAGGCAATTTGTATACCAGTCAGTTTCCCGTCGAGTACTCCGACCGCAGACATACTTTCAAGTTGCAGGGATGCCAAGGCACTATAATCTAAAGGGCTTAGCCTAAAATCCCCATTCGGATGAGTATGGATACAGCGCAAATGTTTGCCAAGAGATCGTCCCTTAATCGGCGGCAGCGTTACTGTAGCATGTCGCCCTACGGCAGCTGCCAATAACGTGCCGGGACGGGAAAGGTATAAAGCAATTTCTCGATTCCAAAGTTGGGTAAGTTGAATTAGCCTTTCGAGAATTTCAGGATGAATCAGTTCTGACCGTTCAGTTTCGAACTCAGCAAGATTTTTAAGCTCTTGTATCTGGCTTGCCCGAATTCCAGACAAGTCTCCCGAAATATCCATGTCCATACGAAACCTCATATTCTAAGTTTTTTCTATTTTAAAATAAACCTAAAAATAAGATCAGAGATCTTCCAGGTTTATATCTACAGGCAAAATTTGTAATAGCTCCTCGCGACTTGAGCTAGGCTTCTGGAATAAGCGCACCGCTTGTTTGCGCACCGTCTTTTCCACAAGGTTGCGAACCAGCCGAGCATTTCCGGCATAAGGATGAGACGTCAATAAATTATTGAGGTGGACGCGGAGCGCCTCTCTAGCCTCAAAGGTAAGCTCATATTGGCGGGTCTTAAACATTAAATTTCCGATAGACAGCAATTCGTCGAGTGAATAATCCGGAAAATCGATATGTATGGGAAAACGTGAGCGTAGTCCCGGATTGGTTTGCAAAAACCATTCCATTTCTTGCCGATACCCAGCTAGGATTAACACCAGATTATCTTTATTATCCTCCATGGCTTTAACTAAAGCATCGATGGCTTCCTTGCCAAAATCTTTCTCTCCCCCACGGGCTAACGAATAGGCTTCATCGATAAAAAGGACGCCACCTAACGCCTTCTTGAGTTGTTCTCTTGTTTTTTGTGCGGTATGACCAATATATTCACCAACAAGGTCTGCCCGCTCACATTCAATCACTTGCCCTTTTTGAAGAACCCCCATCTCTTTAAACAGTCGCCCGACCAAACGTGCCACTGTTGTTTTGCCCGTTCCTGGGTTTCCTCGGAAAATCATATGCAAAACCAAGGGTTCAGCGATAAGTTTTTCCTGTGTTCTCCGCTTTTGGATCTCAACAAAAGCTTGCAAGTCCCGAATGAGGCGTTTCACGGTTACTAATCCAGTATAAGCCTCTAACTCGTCAAGGATCTCCACGATCTTATCCTTATCTTTTTCAAGGGAAGCGCTATTATTCTTACGAATTCTGCCTAACCCCCCCTGTTCTGGCGCCGCTGTAATACTATCTGCTGGTTCGCGGGGCAAAGGAGAGTGAACAACCGGAGGCAGCTGATTGTCCGGTCCAAACGTTACACGAATTGTCATAAGTACAGGCACCTCCCATCCTTATTACTATACGCAAGTAAGGACGAAAGGTGTCCTGAAAACATGTTGTTATTATTTTCCTGTTAGAGTTTTAGAATAACGCACACGAGATGAGTGGTCTAAGAATTTTTTCCGTAGCCGGACACTCTTAGGGGTAATTTCAACTAACTCGTCATCGTTAATAAATTCTAATGATTGTTCTAAAGAAAATTCTCTAGGTTTATCAAGACGTAATGCTTCATCGGCTGAACTGGTACGCATATTGGTAAGTTGTTTCTTCTTACAAACGTTCACTTCAATATCTTGTTCACGTTTATTTTCGCCAACAATCATACCCGCATAGACATGAAGGCCAGGATCGACAAACAAATTACCTCGTTCTTGAGCAGAGTAGAGGCCGTAGGCATTTGTTTCGCCTTCTTCAAAAGCTATGAGTGCACCACGATTTCGTCCGGGGATATCACCCTTGTAGGGTTCATAACCCAGGAACATATGGCTCATCATTCCTTCACCCCGTGTTTCGGATAAGAAGTCACCCCGAAAACCAATCAATCCTCGGGCCGGGATTTTAAATTCCAGACGAAGCTGAGTAGCAGAAAGACTCGACATATTGGCCATTTCTGCTTTGCGTTTTCCAAGCAGCTCCATGATGGATCCCAAAGCATTCTCTTGGAGGTCACAGATTAAAAACTCGATCGGTTCGCATTTAACGCCGTCGATCATTTTATAAATTACTTCGGGTTTAGAAACTTGAAGCTCATACCCTTCCCGGCGCATGTTTTCAATCAGAATAGAAAGGTGTAGTTCTCCTCTCCCAGATACTTGAAAACAATCAGCCGAATCTGTTTCTGCGACCCTTAGGCTAACATTGGTCTCAACTTCTTTGAAAAGACGCTCGCGCAACTTCCGAGAGGTTACGAAATGTCCTTCTCGTCCGGCGAAAGGACTGTTATTAACCATGAAATTCATAGACAAGGTGGGCTCATCTATTTCGATCGTTGGTAAAGCTTCAGGACTTAAAGCACAAGCGACGGTTTCACCGATATTTGCACTAGTCAATCCGGTCAAGGCGACAATCTCGCCAGCCGATGCTTCGGGGACGTCTTGCCGTTTTAACCCTTCAAAGATCATTACTTTTCCGACCTTAACCCGTTCAAAACTTTCATCACGCTTGATTAAGGTTACATTTTCGTTTTGGTGAACCGTCCCACGCACAATTCGACCGACCGCGATTTTGCCAACATAATCATCATAGTCCAACGTGGTAACGAGCATCTGAAAGGGAGCTTCAAGGTCGACAACCGGAGCAGGAATGTGCTCCAAGATGACGGAGAATAAAGGCACTAAAGAATCGGCCAAAGCATCGGGTGCGTGTCCTGCAACCCCTGCCCGTGCCGAGGCATAGACGACTGGAAAATCCAACTGTTCATCTTCTGCTCCGAGCTCAATAAAGAGATCTAAGACTTCGTCGACTACTTCAGCAGGGCGAGCATCCGGTCGGTCAATTTTATTAATCACGACAATAGGAATAAGTTTGAGTTCTAAGGCCTTGCGCAAAACAAAGCGGGTTTGAGGCATAGGACCTTCAAATGAGTCGACAATAAGGAGTACCCCATTGACCATTTGTAAGACGCGCTCGACCTCACCCCCGAAGTCGGCATGCCCCGGTGTGTCAATAATGTTGATCTTTGTTCCTTGCCAGTGAACGGAAGTATTTTTTGATAAAATAGTAATTCCACGTTCACGCTCTAAATCATTGGAATCCATGACACGTTCTATAACTTGTTGGTTAGCTCGGAAGGTTCCACTCTGTTTCAGCATAGCATCAACAAGCGTGGTTTTTCCATGATCAACGTGAGCGATAATTGCAATGTTTCTTAAATTTCGAGTTTCCATAGTTGGGTTGAGTTCCTTTCTTTCACTAAGATAAAAGCATATGAATTAAAGATATCATAGTTAGGTGTTTTATTCAAGTAAAAAACTAAGTCCGATAAAATACCGAACTTAGTTTTTTAGGCTTTAGGACTTATCCGTATTAACTTAGTGTTAACTTTGTATTAACTTTATGTTAACTGTGTTTATTGAGTACTTGTATTTACTTCTGCACTCGCGGCTGCTAAGTTAATTGGGCGAATCGGCATAACTGTCGAAATTGCATGTTTATAAACCATCTGTTGTCTACCTTCAAATTCAATAACAACTGTAAAGTTATCAAATCCTTTAATAAGTCCTTTAAGTTGAAACCCGTTAACCAAATAAATGGTCACAGGAAGGTTTTCCTTACGAACTTGATTTAAAAAGGTATCTTGTAAATTGATGGTCGATTTATTCATATATTTACCTCCATCACCTTATAGTTCTCCGTAACCTATTCTACACGAGTTTGTCGGGCTCTGCAAGTCTGTACAAGCGACTTAAGAATAACGTTCGGTTCAGTCTCGATATCATACCAACTGATCCGTGGATCACGACGGAACCAAGTCATTTGACGTTTGGCAAAATGGCGGGTGTCCCTTTGCAGTAACCGCAGCATTTCCGGTTGCGAGATAAGTCCCTTTAAATACCAAAGTGCGTGGCGATAACCAATACTTTGTAACGGTTTTAAGGTTGGAAGATAACCACTCTTTAAGAGGGTTAAGGTTTCCTCAATTAAACCCTGAGCGAGCATCGCGACGCAGCGTTGATTGATGCGATCATAGATTAGGTCGCGTGAAGCAGTTAGCCCGATATAGATAATCGAAGAGTCCAGTGGCTGATATTCATCATCTTGAAATTGACGTTGGCTGGATAAGGTTTTACCCGTTAATTCAAAAACTTCCAGGGCTCGAATGATCCTCAAAACATCGTTAGGATGTAGTTGAGCGGCTGTCTCAGGGTCACGTTCTTTTAGTACCTCATGCAGTTCTAAATTCCCGTGTGAAATAGCAAACTCCCTCCATTTAGAACGGATTTTCTCAGAGCCCTGTCGGGAAAAGTCATAGGGGTCAAGCAAGGAACGAATATAAAGTCCTGTTCCGCCAACCACAATTGGAACATGGCCACGGCCTCTGATTTCTTCAATCAGAGAAGTGGCCGACAGCTGGAACTGGGCTACAGTAAAGGGCTCTGTGGGGTCTAAGTAATCAATAAGATGATGTGGAATGAGTTGGAGTTCCGCTGGGGAAGGCTTTGCTGAACCAATATCAAGTTTCTGATAAACTTGGACGGAATCTCCAGAAATGATTTCCCCGCCGATTTCCTGGGCCAAGGCTATGCCAAGCGTAGATTTTCCGACTCCGGTCGGACCAATAATAATTACCAGTGGATCCACCGAACCATCCCCCATCAAACGATAATAATGCCATAATCAACGGGACTGTACCGACCTCCAAGTAGTATCTCAAATCCAAGTCGTCGGAACTCTGAACTGTTTTTGCGTTCTTTAAGTACAACCCGCTGCCGGGCAATACGACACGCTTCTAAGACAGCCTCGTGATCAAGTGGACTATGGTCTGACCAGCGATGTAAAGGCTGGATTGAGTCAGACTGTTGGCGTGTGTGGCGAAACATAGGATCAAAATATACAACGTCAACCGAGCTGGAGGGGATGTGTCGGAAAAGCTCACGATGTTCTCCCCAACACACTTTGATCTGTCGAGAAGCTTGAGCCAAAGCCAGCCAAGTGGCCTGCTTATCCTCATTCTTAGCGTTGGGAATGATCTCCTGAAAATGGTTTAGTCCATCCTGAACCAAAGCAGCTAAAATCGGAGATTGTTCGATGGCCAAGACACTTCCTTTTGCACCAACAGCCCAGGCCCCAATTAGAGCATCGGTCCCTAAACCCAATGTAGCATCAATTAACGTGTCGCCCGCCTTTAATTGGGTTGCTTCGAGATAGCGGTCAGACCCACCACGCAGGAGATTAATTAGCCGAATCAGGGCCATACTGGGATGAAAGGCTAGTTGTTCTGTCCCATTCGTCAAGCATACACCACGACGTGTAATGGTTAGTTCTGACAACTCCTCTTCGTCACTCCGTGTGAGCGTCCAGTTGCATCCGGGTTGTTGACGAAACCAGTGGAGTCTCTTTTGGAGTTCTGAGTCAGAATGCGTTGTTTTTATGAGGATAGGGATTTCATTAACCATGGAGCCTCCCGTTTTCTCTATCGTATCTGACAGTATGCCCATCTCACGGTATGCACAAACTTCTGGGCAATTAAGCGCGGTAAAAGCGTCTTTCCACTTCTGATCGGGTCATTTGCACCATCGTGGGACGACCGTGAGGGCAGGTATACGGATTATGAGTTTTGCCAAGTTGGGCAATCAATTGTTCCATTTCCAGCAAAGATAATGAATCTTGAGCTTTAATGGATTCTTTGCAGGCTAACAAATAAATCCATTCTTCAAGTAACTTATCAAAACTAGGCGTCGAATTTTTCTGTAATACCTCTTCAATAAACTGCCGAAGCAAACTGTCCGCTTGCAACGTTCCTGTTTGAACGGGTACACCGCGCAATAAGTAAGTTCGCGAGCCAAATTGCTCCAGAATGAATCCCATTTCGTTAAGAATCCATAAATGTTCTAAAAGTATCTGTTCTTCCTGCAGCGTAAACTCCATGGGAAGGGGAATTAAAAGAGTTTGACTGGAGCGTTCAGTTGCTTTGAACTCCGCTAACAAGCGTTCATAGTTAATCCGTTCGTGAGCAGCATGCTGATCAATCATTAAAAGAATTTCGCCGTCTGTGGCCAGGATATACGTATTGAAAAGCTGAGCTAAGGGCCAAATGAGGGTTAAAACATCTTGGTTTGGGGGATCACTTTGGGTTGGCAGGCTGCTTTGAGTTTCAAGATTACTCTGCAGCGTGAGATTTCCTTGAGTGAGATCAATTGGCGGACTGAGGTACTCTTGAGGACACGGCTCAGGAGAGATCCGATAAGTTTGGCTGGAGATCTGACTTTCCTGAATTCGAGACTTTTCCAGAGCTGAATTAAAAAATTGCGGCTGGTCGGACATTGCCGATTTAAATGTCTGTTCATTCGAGCTCTTTGCTGCGTTTGAAGGCAGAGCTATCTCCGAAATCGGTAACGAGACCTTGGACTTCAGCGCAGGGTCTGACGCGATTGAGAAAGGAAAGCTTGGGAGCGGGAGGGTAGCCTTAGGTTTTAACGCTGGTGCAGGTTTGCTCTGAAACGAAGCTAAAGGTTTACTCTTAATTAGAGTTTGATAAACAGCTTGACTGATAAACGTGGTTAGGGCTTGCTCGTTCTTAAACCGCACATCCATTTTTGTGGGGTGAACATTCACGTCATATTCAGTGGGAGGAACATGCAGATGCAGTACAACGACAGGATGAAGCTTAACTGGAACAAGGGTGTGATACCCCACCTCTAAAGCGCGACCCAAGAACGGCGAGCGGACAATTCGTCCGTTAACCATAAAGGTTTGAGCTTGCTTGGAAGATCGGACTAGTTCTGGTGGACTAATAAAGCCCTCTAACTGCCAATCTTCATGCTGGGTGTTAATCAGAATCAGTTGTCGAGCGATTGTCTGACCGAGGATTGCCCCAATTGTCTCCCGCAAATCGCCCCGACCTGACGTTTGTAAAACGACTTGCTGTGGATGAGTCAGCGAAAAAGCAATATCCGGATGTGCAAGGGCGATTCTCCCCACCGTATCACTTATGAGACCAAATTCTGTAGGGGTCGATTTAAGAAATTTCAAGCGGGCAGGCGTATTGAAAAAGAGATTGCGAACAGTCACAGATGTTCCGACGGGGCACCCCACTTCTTTAAACTCTCCGTGCTCGCCACCGCTAAGCATAAGACATAATCCAGCAACCTCATCGGCAGGACGTGAAGAAATTTCCAGGTGAGAAACCGAGGAGATGCTCGGCAGAGCTTCCCCTCTAAAACCAAGGGTTTGTAAATGATCTAAGTCTCCAATCTGACTGATTTTACTTGTGGCATGGCGAATGACCGACAAAGGTAAATCCGAAACTGAAATCCCACTGCCATCATCCCGCACCCGAATTAACGGTACACCGTTGCCTTCGATGGTTATGTCAATGTGTTTTGCCCCTGCGTCTAAGGCGTTTTCAACGAGTTCCTTAACTACAGAAGCGGGACGCTCAACGACTTCGCCAGCGGCTATTTGGTTTGCTGAGTGGGAGTCAAGAATATGAATTACCGATGTCAAAATTGCGTCAATCCTTCTTTCCTCTGCCAAACAGATAATTTGTCGTTGAGCTGATTCTGTAATAAAGCACTTGTGGTGTCCTCACTATGATGGAGAAGATGGTCCCAAAGGTCATAGCCCGCCTGCTCACACTCTGGGCAGGCTTGAAACGGAATACGTACTAAAATCGACTTCTGAAGAGACGGAGAACGTTGGCTCTCAATATAGACAGTCCCAGCACAATGGCCGCATTGACGAATGTAATCCTGTCGAGTTTCTTGAAACCCATCCGTATCATAATAGACGTTATGTGGAATATATACCCAATTTCCTTTGGGAAAGAAGGCTTTATTCTGAAGTGTGAAGTTGGGTCTAATCGTTTGGTGTTGTTTTTTAAGCCCTTGAATATACGGCTTAAGAGTCGCTAACGTTAAAACAGGGCGATCTAGTTTCTGCGGTTCATGGACATGATGATAATCTTCTCCGGCAAGTGCCAAGAGAATTGCCAAATTGACATAAGGCAGTGCTCCTTCGATGGAATATCCGCCTTCGAGGACCGCTAAATCCGGTTGCAGAAGTTCGGTAATTCGCCCATACCCACCCGCAGTTATATTCATCGAGGCTAAGGGATCTGTGAAATGATTATCCTGCCCCGCTGAATTAATGATCAGATCAGGGGCAAAATCCAAGAGTCGCGGTAACACCCAGTTTTCCAGAACGTAGTGATACCCTTCGTCTCCGGTCCCCGGCGGAAGTGGAATGTTTAAGGTCTGGTCCCAAGCATTGGGACCCCCTTTTTCATTGATAAAACCAGTTCCGGGATAAAGTGTGCGCCCATCTTGGTGGAGAGAAATGAACAAGACATTGGGATCGTGATAAAAGATGTCTTGGGTACCATCTCCATGATGAACATCCGTATCAACAATCGCGATCTTCTTAATTCCAAAGAGAGCCCGCAAATGGTTCACCAGAATCGCTTCGTTATTCAGCGTACAAAAGCCACGATTTCCCCACACAGTCGCTCCAGAATGATGTCCTGGGGGACGTGCAAGGACGAAACCATTGGCAATATCTCCGCGGACTCGTGCTTCACCGAGTAAAATGGCACTCCCTGCAGCAATGAGGTGAGCATCTAAGGTATCCGCATACGACCCCGGAGTTGGAAATAAAGCTTGGGCTCGTAGCCCTTCATGTAACGAAGCAACCCGAGGAGAAAACTGTTTGATTTGGGGCAAGTCAAGAATCCCCTCTTCAAATAGTTGCTCCTGAGTATAGAGAAGACGTTCCTCGCGTTCAGGATGGGAGTCACCAAGTGACCAATCAAAGGCAGGGAAAAACAAAATACCGGTCTGTTTCATACGTGCACCCTCCCAATCACACCCGGTCGCTGATGAGCGGCCCCGCGGACAATTTGCCCAACAGTTTTATAACCCTTTACAATAGGAAAGAAATCAAAGGGTTCTTTTTCTACGTCTTGAATCTCAATTTCATAGCGGGTAGCTTGCTGCTGAACAAGACCGTCGAGAAACTTCTCAACTTCGAGGTAAGGCCGTAGAGATCCTGTCCACTGTCCCTGCTCTCCAGTCTCTTCCACACGATACCGTTTCATATAAGTGTCAAGCTGAAGAGTACAATCGAAGGTAGGTCTGGCCATAGCTGAACCAAGGGCATTGGAAACTTCCGGAAAATTGCCAAGTTGGACAGGCGTCCTGAGACGTTTTCCCAGAGCAGCTGTAATTCCCCGAGCACCTCCACCGCTGACCAAGGTGTGGAATGCTTGGGTTTCATGGGGATGAAGGACCTCCCATACTTTATAAGCCGGTTCTTCTTGCCACTCTCGCTTGAGAGAATCAACAGCCTCCGCAATTCGTTCGACCATCGTATCGATAACAGCTGTGGCAAGTTCATAGAAAAACTGAGGTGTTCGCCGATCCGACGGCAAAAGAGAGGCCAGGCCTTCTTCCGCCAATTGCTCATTCCCATAACTAATAAGTCCAAGATAACGCATCGCATCCGTCGGCGTTGGTACATTTCCACCCAGACAATAGGCTGGACCGAGACGATAACTTTCGAGGCGAAAACCCTGATCTGTCGCACGGATGACAGAGTCCCCTCCCACAGGAATTGAACGGACCGCAAGTGTTCGGACCAACGTTGAAAAAGGACCGATCTGAGCCCCTTTGGAACTAAGTAACGGGACACCTGAAAGAACAAGACCCATATCTGTCGTTGTACCGCCAATATCCACGATAATAGAAGAAGCTGTGGTTTCAGCTTGAGTCAAAGCGGCAAGGACACTTGCCGCTGGCCCCGAATAAATAGAATCGATGGGCCGAATTTTGGCGAGTGGTAAAACCCCGCCATCCGCCTTTAAGATAGCAATTGGCGCTTTAATGTTTCGAGCTGTTATGGCGGTTTGCAACTGTAGGGCAAATTGATTATATAAATCCGAAACACCTAAATTTAGATACGTGGTCAGACTGCGTCGATAAAAATTAGCCTTTCCCCACTCATGCCCCAGGGCAAGGCGTAACGAGGGATTACGTTGCCTTAGATAGTTAGCGAGCTGTTCTTCATGCAGACTGTTCCTGTGAGAGAACTTGCCAACAATGGCAACGTGGGCAGGTTCCTCGCTCAAAGCGAAGGTTTGGAGTCTCTCCCATTCTCTCTGATCAGGAGGCTCGATTTCTCTGCCTCGAAAATCGATTTCCCCGGAAAGCTCACGATAGCTTACTGGCCATGGAAATGCATCAGCTTTCATCCCATTTCCAGAAAATAACAGCAATTCAACCGGTGGCAAGCGATCTTGGAGAATTGCATTTGTAACAAGCGTGGTACTAACCGTAATTTGGTTAATCGAAGTTTCATCCTCAATTTTCAACGTATCAAAGGCATCCACTAAGGTTTCCACTATATTTTCAGAGCGGGTGGGTACTTTTGCAGTATATTGGATATGTCCATCGTGAATAAACACTGCATCAGTATAAGTTCCCCCCACATCAATTCCTACTTGATTAGACATCTTTACTCCCCCCTTAAGGCACATTCGAGAAAATAACTAGTCAGTCTGCCAGTCTATTTTGTGTCATATGCCTAATATCAGCTCGATTGAAGGCGCTCACGAAAGTCAAAGAGGTATTGCAGGGCTTGACGCGCAGTCATATCTTCCAGCGCTAGTTGCTTAATTTCTTGCAAAAGCGGATGAGTTTGCGGAACGTCAAAGAGCGCAATTTGGGTAACGACATTCGCTAGATCAGCAGTTACGGCATGCACGGACTCGGAAGATTCTAATTCTAAAAGCAGGATTTTGGCACGCTGAAGCAACGCTTGAGGAAGACCAGCAAGGCGTGCTACTTGAATGCCGTAACTACGATCTGCCTTACCTGGCAATATTTTGTGCAAAAAAACGATGTCTTCGCCCTGTTCCTTCACACCCACATGAAGGTTAAATAGTCCAGGGAAATTGTCTTGCAGTTGAGTCAGCTCATGATAATGAGTAGCGAAGAGGGTTTTGGGGGTGAACTCGCGATGTTGAACGAGATGCTCGGCAACTGCCCAAGCGATGCTAAGTCCGTCATACGTCGCTGTCCCCCGTCCAATTTCATCTAAAATGATCAAACTATTCCTGGTGGAGTATTTCAAAATGTGGGCAACTTCTTGCATTTCAACCATAAAGGTACTTTGTCCGGCAGCTAAATCATCTGATGCTCCAACCCGTGTAAAGATACGATCAACCAGAGCGATGGTTGCCCTCTTAGCCGGCACAAAGGATCCCATATGGGCCATCAGGACAATCAAGGCAACTTGACGCATGTAAGTCGATTTCCCAGCCATATTGGGTCCCGTTATCAAAGCTAAGTGATGACTCTCGGACATCTGAGTATCGTTAGGAACGAACACACCGGGTTCGAGCATTTGTTCAACGACAGGGTGACGACCTTCTATAATAATAATTTCACCATTTTGCTTAATTTGAGGACGAACATAATGGTTGCGAACTGCAACTTCTGCCCAACTGACGAAGACATCAATTTCTGCTAAGACTTGAGCTACCTGCAAAATAACTTTGGTATAAGTGCGGACCTCTTCCCGTAGGGCTAAAAGTAATTCGTACTCTAGGTCTTTCAGCTTCTCCTCAGCACCAATTATTTTTTGTTCGTACTCTTTCAGTTCGGGCGTAATGAAACGTTCAGCATTTGATAGGGTCTGCTTGCGTTGATAGTCAGGCGGAATAAGATGGGCATTAGCATGGGTAATTTCAATATAATAACTAAAGACTTTGTTATACCCTATCTTCAAAGAACGAATTCCAGTTCGTTCCCGTTCGGCGTTTTCCAGCCGAGCAACCCATTCTTTGCCACCCGTTGAAATAGCTCTCAATTCATCTACTTCTTGAGAATAGCCGGTTCTGATAATATTGCCGTCTCGCAAGGATATAGGAGGCGTGGGATTAAGTGCACTTTGCAGTTTCGAGACGAATGGATCGAGTCCCTCCAGATAAGGAGCCTTGATCTTAAGGGTTTCGGCGGAACTAGATGTCAGGAGCCGTCGGATTTCAGGAAGAAGTGCCAAGGTTTGTGCCAAAGATAATAAGTCTCTCGCGTTGGCAGTTCCATAAGACACCTTTCCCATCAAGCGTTCGAGATCATACACCTCAGCAAGCAGCTTAAACAAGTCGTTACGGAGAAATGAGTCCGACGTCAGTTCTTCAACGGCGTTAAGACGCTGTTCTATTTCAGCCTGCAACAGCAAGGGTTTGTCAATCCAATGCTTTAAAAGCCTTCCTCCAAAAGCAGTTTGAGTTACGTCAAGAACGGATAATAACGTTCCTTTTTTCCCAACGCTGCGGAGAGATTCTGTAAGTTCCAGGTTGCGACGTGTCCACTGGTCGAGAAACATCCAATACTCAGAACGGAACATTTTAATTTCGATGATGTGGGTCGGATCAACGCCTGGCATTGTTTCCAGCAAGTAGGTCCATAAAGCAGTGGCAGCTTGGGTTGCCACGGGGAATTCTTTAAATAAATCCAGCTGTCCAGGAAATCGATTCCGCACCTCCTGACCACAATAAGTTTTTCGTTCCCGTACGCTGCAGTAATAACTTGCCCAAGGCTTGGGTTTTTTCAGAAGTTCAGGGGGCAGCAGGAGTTCGGCCGGATTAATCCGAGACAGTTCTGCGAGAAGAACTTCAAGTTCCAAGGTTTGAAAAATCGTAAATTCTCCCGTCGATAAATCAAGAAAAGCAAGCCCCCAATGTTCATCATGAAACACACTGGCTAAATAATGATTGGTACGTTCAGAGAGGGATTCAGTCAGTGTTCCAGGCGAAACAATACGAATAATGCCACGCTTGACAATTCCTTTCGCACTTTTGGGGTCTTCCACTTGTTCGCAAATAGCGACTTTATGACCAGCTTTGACAAGCTTTGACAAATAATTATCTAAAGCATGATAAGGGACGCCACACATGGCAATTCTTTTCCCTTCCCCCGCATCTCGCCCAGTCAGAGCAATTTGTAAAATCGGTGCAGCTAATTCTGCATCGTCCCCAAACATTTCGTAAAAATCACCGAGGCGATAAAAAAGAATAGCATCGGGTGCTTTGGCTTTAATTCCTCGATATTGAAGCATCATCGGGGTGGTCATACCTATATTCTCCCTTTTAAGAATTAGTTCTACCCAGGTTTTCTTTAAATCCCAAAAGGGAAGAGCTACAGATTTAGCCCTTCCCTCTTTTTATTAGCTCTTGTATTTCGCCTTTTGGGTTAGCGACCTCCGCAACTACAGCCGCTACTACACCCACTGGTATCACAACCGCCGCTATCACAGCCGTCATCCCCACAGGAACAACCATCGGAAGAGCTAGCAATAGCTCCAGCTAGAATTGAATTAACACTATCCAACATTTGCGTGAATTTGTCTTGCGCTTTCATATAAGCAGCAATGGCAGCATTAGCCTCTACTTTGGTTTCAATTTCATCAACCAACTGTTTATCGGCTTCAGAAGGCTCACTATTACCTTGTTGAGGCGTCATAAATCGTTCTTGAGCTTTCTGTAATTCTGCAATCAATTGTTGGGCTGACTCATCAGCAGCCATGGTATCTTCCGAGCTGCGTAGTTCCGCAAGCTCCGTGCTTCGGGCAATAGCATCCGCCAAGTACCCAGCTTTTTCCGTAATTTCATTTGTCATTATCTACACCTCCGGATATTACATTCTACATAGAACTCTGAATTCCTGCAACAAATTTAAAGTTAATAGATTCTTTAAGATCGTTCAATATCACCAACTAGGGTCCATGATCCGGCTTCAACAATTCGCACATTAACCAAAGTGCCAATAATTGCTGGATTACCGCTAAAAACAACAAGTTCGTTGCCACGGGTTCGTCCGGCTAAACGCGTAGGATTCGTTTTACTGGGGCCTTCAACCAGAACTTCATACACTTTTCCAATCATTTGTTGCCGCCATTCCAAGCTTACTTGGTTTTGTACGCCCATCAATCTCTGTAAACGTCGCTTCTTAACGTCGAGAGGGATTTGATCTTCCATAATGGCAGCAGGCGTCCCTGAACGTTTAGAATACATAAAGGTGAAGGCTTGACTATAATGGACAGAATCCATCATAGCGAGGGTTTGTTCGAAATCCTCTTCTGATTCCCCAGGAAATCCGACAATTATATCTGTACTCAAGCTAGCCTGAGGAAGAAGGTCGCGGATTTTTTGAACTCGACTTAAATAGTATTCCCTTGTGTATTTCCGATTCATACGTTGTAAAATAAAATTACTGCCTGATTGAATGGGAAGATGAAAATGCTCGCAAAGTTTCTCCCCCTTAGCGACCGTTTCAATTAGCTTATCTGATAAATCCTTGGGATGAGAGGTAATATAACGTATCCGTAGCAGGAGCGGAATTTGATCCACATGATGGAGTAAATCCGCAAAATCATAGACCGGGGAAAACTCCTTACCGTAGGAGTTCACATTTTGTCCTAATAATGTGACTTCGCGGCATCCACTAGCAACAAGATAGTTTATTTCTCGAATAATTTCCTCAGGGTTACGGCTCCTTTCTCGCCCCCGCACGTGGGGAACAATGCAATATGAGCAAAAATTATCGCAACCGTACATAATATTTACGTTTGCGTGCAACTTACCTTTCTCCGCGAGTGGAGTAGATTCTATCATTATTTTAGGTTCTTGCCAAACCTCTGCAACTTTTTCTTCCTGTTCTGCTCGTCGCAAAAGAACCGAGAAATCAGATAAATTATGGGTACCTGCCCAGATGTCCACATGCGGCGCTCGCTTCTGCAACCGTTCTAAAGCACCTGGCTGTTGAACCATACAACCACAAATGGCAATCTTCAAGTTAGGATTTTTTTCTTTAAGCTTCTTTAGTTCGCCGATTTTTCCAAGTATTCTATTTTCGGCACTTTCTCTCACACAACAAGTATTAACTATCACTAAGTCTGCAGTTTCAAGTTGATCGGAACTTTTATAGCCAGCATCGCGGGTGATTTCTGTCAGTGTTTCAGCATCCCGTTCAGACATCTGACAACCGTAGGCAATGGTTACAACCTTTTTACCATTTTCCAAGCAAAGTCAACTCCTAAATTGTCACCTTTATTCTTTATAATCTCATAATAAGTCTCTTAGAGATTGCGAAAAACTCCAGCCTTTCGTAACGCTTGATAAGCGATCAGAATAAATGGACCTAAAATCAACCCTATTGCTCCAGTTGATGCCAAACCAATATACATGCTCATCAGAACGAAGAGCGGGTCAAGTCCTACGTTGTCGCCGAGAATCTTAGGCTCAATAATATGTCTCAAAATCGTAATAAAAGTAGTTAGTAGTAAAAGCTCGATCGCCAACAGGTTATGTCCACTAATGAAGGCTAACAGTGACCAAGGCACAAGAATAATAGCCACTCCTAAAACCGGAAGTATTCCAAAAATCCCAGTTATAGTTCCTAACACAATCGCAAATTTTGCGTGAATAATCATTAATCCGGTGATGGAAAGAAACAGTGTAATCAAAAAGATAATAAATTCTGCCCGGATAAAGCCTGCAAAGGCACGGGAAAAATCTCGCCCTAATTCGCTGAGATGTTCGCGCCATTCCAGGGGGAAGATATGAGCAAAATCGCTGAGATAGCGCTTCGAGCCGCTAGACATAAAAAAGGTCGAAACTATGGCAATGACAATAACAATAACAATTTCAGGAATTTTGGCCGCAAACGATAAGATATAGGCTAACAGAGAAGGTATCGTGTTAATGAATCCTTTTACCGTATCATTGATGGTTTCAAGATTATTTCCGGGTAGTTTCAAGTAATAAATTTCCACCTTGGCGAGCCAGTGAGCAAGCAGATGTTGTAACCATTCATTATAATTGGGCCAATGAATGTAAATATCCTGAATTTCTCGAATGAGTCGAATAATCAGCAGAACAAAAGCAACACCTATTCCACCAATTTCAACAATCATAGCGGTTATAACAGCCCCCACTTTGTGGAAATGAACTTTGTGAACTAGAAAGTTTCTCAGAGGATTGATCGTGGCCGTCATGATAAAGGCAAGGATAAAAGGCAAGAACAAATAAATAAAGTGCCCCACAAGGAAAATGAGCCCACCAACCATAACCCAGAAAGAAATAAACTTCAAACTGCGATTTAAGAATGTTTTAGTAACCTGATTCACTGGTTGGACTCCCTTCTTCTAGTAAACCGGGCTTGTCTTCGGCCTAGGCGTTCGGCGTATAATTTCAGGCCTAGGGTAAATGATAAAACGACTCCCACGAGTATAAATCCACCAAACCTAAGTAGATAATCTGAAATCCCAGTCTTATTTTGGGTTTGGGGCTGAATAGTCCGAGCAGATTTTAATGGAAAAGTATTTAAAAGTGTTTTCCCATCCAAAACTTCGACATGAGCAACAACTTGCCCCTCTTCTACTGAAACAGGGGGAGTAGTATAAGCTGGAACTACATGTAAGCTTAAGGTTGAACTCTGATCGTCAAGTTTTTGGGTCATCATAATTGGATTATCGAGAATTAAATTAACTGGTTCATCATTCACCTTAATCGTTGCTAGGACTGCACCGGCAGGCTTAAACACGGTATCTTTCGACTGCGTAAAACCATACTCAAACATAGCCTGCATATCTGTGTAGATCTCGCCTCCTGGAGATTTAAGGATCACACCGATGAATTGACGTCCGTCCTTAGTCACAGACGCAACCAAACAGTTTTGAGCTGCAGCCGTGTAGCCTGTCTTAATGCCATCAACTGCAGAGTCTCTCCATAACAACTTGTTTTCATTGACCATTAGCTCAGGAAGATCCGGCTCTGATCTGGAGATAGTTTGTGATTTGGTACGGACATACTGAGCAAACAAGGGATTTTGATAAGCGACACGTGCAATAAGAGCAAGATCGTGAGCCGTAGTGACGTGCCCCGTCTCCGTTAAACCACTTGGATTAAGAAAATGGGTCTGAGTGGCTCCAATTTCAAGGGCACGCTGATTCATCATAGCTACAAAGTGAGGTAAGTCGCCGCCAATATGTTCAGCAACAGTGACAGCAGCATCATTGGCAGAGTTTAAAAACATAGCATACAGAAGGTCTTTCAACAGCATTTTTTCCCCAGGCTTAAGATAAATTTGCGTACCATAAACGAGTTTATTATTAAGCATTGTCGAACTCGCTGTGACTGTGTCATTCAAGTTTCCATGTTCAATTGCCAATAATCCGGTCATAATTTTCGTGGTGCTTGCCGGAGCCAGTGGTTCATTAGGATTTTTCATAAAGAGGGTTTGACCGGACTTTACATCAATCAAGTAGGCAGCCTCACCATGTACCTGAGGCGGTGCTTCATTTGAGGCGGCAAATCCTGCGGGTGTAACACTAACTACTAAAAAAATGGTCAGGAGAAAGGCAGTGATGAGTTTCAAGAAAGTGCAACCTCCTATATCAATAGTGCCAAGGCATCGCTATATTATAACAAGCTAAATGAGAAATTCCAAGCTCTTGGTGTTGTGCAAGCATCCTAAACTTAGGCTGACCCAGAATAACTCTCTTAAATTATCATTTTGAGAAAAATAAGCTTAGCCAGTAATAATACAAAAAAATAAATGTCCATCATTATGATGGACATTTCGTCACTATCTAAAAATCCTAACCAGGGAAAATAATTCTAAGCATGTACATTGCCTTAAGATGCTAATTTTTGAATGATTGCATGTTTCCCAAGAGCGGTAGCAACCATCAGTGCTGGAAGTTCCTGATTCTTGACAAGCCGGTAATTAACTTCTTCGCCTTCGATCCATGTTACAAGAAACATAAAATCCCTTCTCTCTTTGTATTATGTATACATAATACCATAAGAGGTAAAGGAATACAATAGATATATCAATAAATATATGTCTCTATATAAATATCATATGGTCAGGAGTTGAAGCATTCGTTTATTTTTCGAGAATCGATTGTAAAAGTGGCCATATTGCGTACTTTCGAACATCTACAGGACGGCCTTCTTTATTAAGAAAAACGTGCACTGTTTTACCTTCTGCCAAAAGAGTCTCTTCACGGTAAACTTGGTATGAAAAACTCGCTGTTCGCGAAGACATGTGATCTATTTCAGTAATAATAACAAGCTCATCATCGTAACGGGAGGGTTTTCGGTAACGGCAACTGGCCTCGATAACTGCCAAACCTAAACCTTGTTCCTCAAATTGAGTATAAGGAAGATTTAACTCCCGGAAAAGTTCTGACCTACCAACTTCAAACCAAACAAGATAATTAGCATGATAAACAATACCCATTTGATCTGTTTCAGCATAACGAACACGGAAACTCGTTTTAGCAGACAATCCCATATTGCACCCTCCTTCAGTTTTCACTAATGATCATTCTACAACTTATCCTTTAAAATTGCCTCCAGAAATGGGCACGATACATCGTGCCCCTACTAGGTATAACATCCATTCATCAGCTTAGGAATAAATTCGCTATTATTTCTGCTAATATGCTATAATATGTGGTAAAAAACACACTTAATACAACCTGTTAAAATAGTTCGATGAAAGGAGAATCTTGCTTTGAGTACTTCACCTATTAACGTAATTATCGAGCGAATTAACGAGCTCTCGAGGCTGCAGAAGTCCGTTGGCCTACAAGAATGGGAGCGCGCTGAACAAGAGGCATTGCGCCAGGAGTATTTGTCCTTTATTCGTGGACAAATCCAAGATGCCCTGAACAAGGTTCCGGGTACTGAGAATCCTCCGATACAATAAAATTGTTAGCAAAGAGAACACTCACTTTTTCTCTTAAATCATCAACTGTTAACGGCTTCTGCTTCTTAGTGTTTTCTGCAGTTTGTCAAGCCAATGGCTCGCTGCCGGAGTTGCAGGTCCGTGTCCGGGCAAAATCCAGCGCAGGGGACGCTCAATCACGGCTTGGGCAGACTCTTTTAATTTATCTGCGTTCCAGGTAAGATAACTTGGAGCTAAGCGAATCTCTCCACCCTGAAAGAGATCTCCAACAATCGCAATACCATTACGATAAAGTGTAATATGGCCTGGGGTATGGCCGGGCGTATGGATGATTTCCCACTCTTCGAATAATTCCCCATCAACCAAAGGACGAAGATCCGTGGGAGGAATCAGCTTTCCACAAACTGGTCGGGTGACCATTGGTAACCACTGTTTGATACCAAGACGTTTTTTTTGGCCTTGGATATAAGGTATCTCAAGAGCGTGCGCATAAATGGGACATTTTGAAAATCTCTGCATGGCCACAACGCTTCCAACATGATCCACGTCAAAATGGGTAAGCACAATGCCTTCGATAGTAGCAGGGTCTATGCCTATAGCACTGAGATAGTTACAAATTTGATGTTCTTGACCGGGTAAACCAGTATCAACCAAAATTAAATGAGAACCTGTCACAAGATAACTATGGGCTCCCTTTACTCCTTCAATCATATGTACGCCGTCAGTAACTAACACTAGGATTATTTCCTCCATCCAAGGCAAACGTGCTGTCTGTTCTTTCCCATTATGGCTAGAACAGACAGCACGTTTACTGTCTTATCTGTTACATTTATTTTTCTTCGACAATTAAATAAAAATACCTCTATTTTAAAACGTATTTGTTTTGACACTTAGACAAATAATAATATAAGTTACTTTCAGTATATTAAGGAGGAGGATATTTTTGCCGGAACGTATTATGAAATATGGAGGAGTTAAATTTCGAAATCTTGTCCCCCCAGTAAAAATCAATCGATTCGTCAATCGTTTACCTCGTAAGCAACGAGAATCACTCTTTGAAATTGCGAGTGAACTACAGGAAGCGGGACTAATTGATGTCTTAAACGGCCGTGCCCACAGTACCCTCGACAAGGATACAATTGATGATCAGATGACTAATACAGGAAGTTTTAGCCACGACCTTGAAGGATTTAAACGTCACATTAGCTCAGAATAGAGAGTACATTTGGCCAGAAAATAAAGAAAACGAGTATAGTATCTCATTATACTATACTCGTTTTCTTTATCAGTCAGCCCCCTGCCGCTGCGTAACACCACTTCTGTTAAGCAAGTAATACTTTTACGCCTCTATTTTCGAGCTCTTTCGCGATAGGAGAGGGAAGATCAGTGTCTGTCACAAGTATGTGGATGCTGTCCCAGCGGGCAAAGGTATGAAAGCTAACTTGCCCAATCTTGGCGCTGTGCGTAACAAGGATAACCTCTTTGGCCACACTGAGCATGGCTTGTTTAACTTCAGATTCTAACACGTTGGCTGTCGACAAACCACGTTCAATGTCTACTCCTGTGGCTCCTAAGAACAATTTATCAGCATTGAAGCCCTTGAAAACGGATCTTGCCATCGGCCCGACAAGTGCGAAGGTGCCGCTTCGCACTTCTCCTCCAGTCATCAGTACGGTAATTCCCTCACGATTACCAAGAACACTGGCAATGGGCAATGAATTGGTAATCACGGTACATTTTGTGTTCAAAGCTTGGGCAACCGCCAGGGTTGTAGTCCCCGCATCTAAAATGATTGAATCTCCTTCTGTAATCAGAGTTGCGGCTAAATGTCCAATTCTGGCTTTCTCACGTTCAGCCTCTCCCATACTCATCATTAATAAAGTATCCATTGGCACAGGAGGATAGATCGCTCGTCCGTGTTCACGTTGAATTAAACCCAACGCAGCAAGATTCTTGAGATCTCGACGGATTGTCATTTCAGATACTTTAAACCGCTGCGCCAATTCTATTACGCTTAAATTTCTATATTCTTGGAGTAAGAAATGAATCTCATCCTGCCTTTCAGAACTCACGATCTCCCTCCTTCGCTTAACTTAACTTTAGAGAATACTGACACAACCTTCATACATCACGCCGCTCAAAGCATCAACCGTCAAGGTCTGACCGTTAGATACCTTGGCAAAAGCTTCTGGAGCACCGACGATAGCCGGAATCCCAAATTGTAAGGCGACAATAGCAGCATGTGATGTTAAACCACCCTCTACGACAACTAACGCTCCGGCACGGGCAATTAGTGGTACAAAGCTCGCATCAGTAGTCTCTGCAATCAGAATATCTCCATCTTCGAAAGCGTCTTTATCCGGAGATTGGACTTTGCGTGCCAACCCAGAATAGGACTTTCTGCCAATTCCCGTTCCTCTGGCTAAAATATTCCCTAAGATTTGAACTTTGATCATATTTGTAGAGCCAACTTGGCCAATCGGAACACCCGCAGTGATGACCACCACATCTCCCGAATGAACATAGTTTTGATTTAAAGAGGCGTTCACAGCTACTAACAACATTTGATCAGTTCCTGAACTTTGAGGAACAAGAAGAGGTTGAACACCCCATTGCAAGGATAGTTTCCTTGCGGTTGTATCATAGGGAGTTGCGGCGATAATCAAGGCAATGGGACGGTATTTAGAGATCATACGCGAAGTCAAGCCCGAATGCGTGGGTGTAATAATGGCAACAGCTTCCAGATCTTTAGCTATAGTGTAACTTGCAAAACTTATGGCCTCAGCTACATTCAGTTGTGGATGACGGTTAGCCTGATTATCCAAAGCGGTCTGTTCGGTACGTTTAGCTATTTTATCCATCATCTGAACAGCTTCAATGGGAAAAAGACCAGCCGCTGTTTCACCTGATAACATAATAGCATCCGTTCCGTCCAAAATTGCGTTAGCTACATCACTTGCCTCTGCTCGGGTAGGCCGTGGTTGACGTATCATCGAGTCCAGCATTTGAGTTGCAACAATAACGGGTTTGCCTAATAAATTGCATTTCCGAATCATGTCCTTCTGACTGCTAGGAACCTCTTCAACCGGAATTTCTACGCCAAGATCTCCGCGGGCAACCATTAGTCCATCGGCCACTTCAAGAATAGCGTCTAAGTTGTTTAACCCTTCTTGACTTTCAATCTTAGCAATAATATGGACATCCGCTCCCATATCTTCAACGACCCTACGCACATCCAAAACATCGGAGGCCTTACGTGTAAACGAGGCAGCGATAAAGTCAATCCCCAGGGAAATACCAAAGCGAATATCGTCGATATCCTTTTCAGTGACGGCGGGTAAGTCGATGAGCGCACCTGGAACATTAACCCCTTTTTGCGACTTCAAAACTCCACCGTTTCGAATAATAGTTTGAATAATTTCGCTGTCTACAGAAGTTACTTCTAAATCGATTTGACCGTCATCAATGAGAATATGGGTACCTTGCTTAACCTGCTTCCATAAGTTAGTATAGGTGATTCCAACCCGGTGTTGATCTCCAAGGCTTAGATCTGTGTCCAAAGTAAATCCCGAGCCGTTTTCAAGAGTAATACCCGCTTCGGGAACTATTCCAGTTCGTACTTCCGGCCCTTTGGTATCGAGAAGGATACCTAGATGCTTGCCAATCCTAGCAGCTTCCTCTTTTAAAACAGCAATTCTACGGCCATGTTCCTCATGGGTCCCGTGTGAAAAATTCAGGCGAGCTACATCCATACCTGCAGCTAAAAGAGCTTGAACCTTTGGCTTGGAGTCACTTGCCGGACCAATAGTACAGACAATTTTAGTCCTTCTCATGGTAATCCCCTCCTAAACCTACAATCCTTTCGCTACAATAAGCTTCACCAGATCCAAAATGCGGTTTGAATAGCCCCATTCATTATCGTACCAAGCCAATACTTTAAGCATGCGATCTCCAATCATCATGGTCGACAAGGCATCGACTATGGAACTGGCCGGGTTTCCATTAAAGTCGTGGGAGACTAAGGGTAACTCACAATACTCAAGAATTCCCTTTAGTTTACCGTCTGCAGCTTGACGTAAAGTGGCGTTTACTTCCTCTTTGCTGGTCGGTTTGGTTAAATTAGCTACAAAATCAATCAAGGATACATTCGGCGTCGGAACCCGCACAGCCAGTCCATTCATTTTACCTTCTAATTCTGGGATGACAAGGGTAACCGCTTTGGCAGCACCCGTAGTCGTTGGAATCATAGATTGATAAGCGGCCCTGGATCTGCGCCAATCTGAATGCTCCAGGTCCAAGATGCGTTGATCATTGGTAACGGAATGGGTCGTTGTCATCATCCCTTGTTCAATCCCGAAGGCATCAAGTAAAACCTTAGCTACAGGAGCAAGGCAGTTGGTTGTACAAGAAGCATTTGAAATAACATGGTGCTTCTGCGGATCATATTTATCGTCGTTAACTCCCATGACAATCGTGATATCCTCATTTTTAGCCGGAGCAGAGATAACAACTTTTTTGGCACCTGCGGTCAGATGTTGGGCTGCAGCGTCCCGCTTCGTAAACCGGCCCGTCGACTCAATCACGAGGTCTACTCCGAGTTTACTCCATGGTAAATCCAGAGGATTTTTTTCTGCTAAAATTTCAATACGTTTACCATCAATGATCATCGTGTGACCATCAATTTCCACTGAATTAGGCAAGATTCCGTGAACTGAATCATACTTGAACAAATGGGCTAATAAATCGGGACTTCCTAAATCATTGACGGCCACCACTTCAAAGGGGAGAGATTGATTTAAGGTGGCACGCAGAGTGAGTCGACCAATTCTACCAAAACCATTAATTGCTACTTTTAAACTCATTAAAATAACCTCCTCTTAATAATCCGACAGCTATTGCCGAACCGCGCATGATAATAATGCTCATAGTAATCATTATTCTGTGCAAATAAACAAATTCCTGCTTTCATAATGTTTACTTACACAAAAATATAACGCGTTTGTCAATTTATTATTCCCTTAAAAACAGAAAAACTTGCAAAGCAATGCTTTGCAAGTTTAAGCTGAGTCAGCAGATTCGACGAACTACCGTTTGAGATAGTTATACTTCAGTCAAGAGAATTGAGGTTTAAGATTATCTTATGGCCGTTCCACGATCATCGCAATACCTTGTCCGCCACCAATACATAACGTTGCTAAACCACGATGAGCATTACTGCGCTTCATTTCATGAAGTAATGTCACCAGAATACGGGTTCCAGAAGCACCCACTGGATGACCTATAGCAATCGCTCCACCGTTCACATTCGTCTTCCCCATATCAAGTTGTAACTCTTGAGCAACTCTCAAAGTTTGCGAAGCAAATGCTTCGTTGGCTTCTACGACGTCCATATCTTCAATTTTTAATCCAGCTTTTTTTAAGGCTTTGCGGCTTGCCGGGATAGGGCCTGTCCCCATAATTAGCGGATCAACACCTGCCGAACCCCATGACGTGATAGTCGCAAGAGGGGTTAGGCCTAATTCGATAGCTTTCTCTTTTGCCATAACGACGACGGCAGCAGCTCCATCATTAATTCCCGATGCATTTCCAGCAGTAACCGTTCCATCTTTTTTAAAGGCACCTCGTAATTTAGCAAGAGCTTCATAAGTTGCGCCAAAACGTGGAAATTCGTCTTGGGAGACAACAACAGGATCTCCTTTACGTTGTGGAATGGACACAGATACGATTTCCTCGTTAAATTTGCCAGCTTTGATAGCCACTTCGGCACGATTTTGACTGGATACTGCATAATGGTCTTGTTCTTCACGGGAAATATTGAACTGTTCGGCGATATTTTCAGCCGTCAAGCCCATGTGAATATTGTGCATGGCATCCGTTAAGCCATCATTAATCATGGTATCAACGAGAGTGCCATTGCCCATCCGATAGCCTGTACGAGCTTTAGGAAGCGCATAAGGTGCCAGAGACATGCTTTCCATCCCGCCAGCTACAACAATGTCAGCATCCCCTGCTATAATGGCCTGGGCAGCACAAACTACAGATTTAATTCCGGACCCACATACTTTATTAAGTGTCCATGAAGGAACTTCCTGAGGAATTCCAGCTTTAATAGATGCTTGACGAGCGGGATTTTGGCCTAGTGCACCTTGAAGTACATTACCCATAATAACCTCATCAACTTGGTCAGGGGTAATTCCTGCTCTGAGCATAGCTTCTTTAATGGCAATTGCACCTAGCTCAGCGGCTGGCATTTGGCCTAAAGTACCACAGAAAGAACCTACTGGGGTACGCACAGCACTCACAATAACAACGTCTCTCATGAATAAACACATCTCCTTCAAGGTTGATTAATCATTATGAAAAATGATTATTAGTTGTCCTAAAGCGAAGCGCCTTTAAGAGGCGCTTCGCTAAATGTTATTCTCTATTCAATCGATAATAATTCGAGTTACATTTTCCTATAATTAAAGCAACCAGCTATCAGTCTTTAAGAATATGGCTTGCGATAACAATACGTTGCATTTCACTGGTTCCTTCATAAATCTCAGTAATCTTGGCATCCCGCATCATGCGCTCCACTGGATAATCGCGAGTGTAACCGTAGCCACCGTGGATTTGAACTGCCTGTGTGGTTACTGCCATTGCAGTCTCAGAAGCAAAAAGTTTAGCCATTGCAGCAGCTTTAGAGACAGATTTATGTTCCGAAGCCAAGTAAGCGGCTTGATAGACGAGAAGACGAGCGGCTTCAATTTGTGTCGCCATGTCCGCCAATTTAAATTGTGTGACCTCGAATTCTGCAAGAGTCTTGCCAAACTGCGATCGTTCTTTAGAATATTTAAGAGCTTGTTCATAAGCACCTTGAGCAATTCCTAGTGCTTGGGAAGCTATACCAATTCTACCGTAATCGAGCGTAACCATGGCAATTTTAAACCCTTGTCCCTCTTGACCGAGCAAGTTTTCAGCGGGAACACGGACATCTTCGAAAACTAATTCATAGGTGGCCGAAGAACGGATACCCATCTTTTTCTCTTTCTTACCAAAACTGAATCCAGGCATTCCTTTTTCGAGGATGAAAGCAGCAATTCCTCTATTACCTTTGCTCTTATCCATTTGTGCCGTGACCACATACGTATCAGCATAGTATCCATTCGTAATAAAGATTTTTGTGCCATTGAGGATATAATCGTTGCCATCGCGAACAGCTGTCGTGCGTGTTCCCGAAGCATCTGAACCAGCCATGGGCTCTGTTAAACCGAAAGCTCCAAGTTTTTCACCAGTAGCCAAAGGAGTAAGATATTTTTTCTTTTGTTCTTCTGTACCAAATTTAGCAATTGGATTAGCGCATAAGCTAGCGTGTGCTGAAATGGTAACACCTACGGATGCGTCGACCCGAGACAGCTCTTCTACTGTAATAGCATAAGAGATGTAGTCTGCTCCAACCCCACCAAATTCTTCAGGGAAAGTAACCCCAGCAAGGCCGAGCTCCCCTGCTTTTTTCCATATTTCTACCGAAAATGCTTCATTCTCATCGCGTTCTTCAGCCCCAGGGCCACATTCTTTCTCAGCAAAATCACGAACCATTTTACGCATCATTTTGTGGTCATCAGTTAATTCAAAAATCATTTAAATTCATCCTCCAATTTTTAATTTATCTATTTATGCTTTACATCTATAGCTTGTCACCATTTTCCCTCTGATTCACGCTTTGAATTAAAGGCTTGCGGTATTAAAGAAATAGATATTATCGCCCTTCGAAAATAGGTTTGCGTTTTTCCACAAAAGCAGTACAACCCTCGATTTGATCCTTGGTACTAAAAGTCAGGCCAAAAACCTCAGCTTCATATGCTTGCGCGCTGTCTAAGTCCATATTACTTCCACGTTGGATAGCACTTTTACTTAGTTGAACAGCCACTGGCGCTCTTCCCGCCATCCTTTTGGCCAGCTTTAAGGTTTCTTCCATAAGAGTGGCTAACGGATAGACATGATTGACTAACCCGATACGGTAAGCTTCTTGGACATCAATAACATCTCCGGTAAAAAGCAACTCACTGGCTAAACCTGTACCGACGAGGCGAGGTAAGCGCTGAGTTCCTCCAAATCCGGCAGTTAGTCCAAGAGTCACTTCCGGTTGACCAAATTTTGCATTTTCACTCGCTAAGCGGATATCACAAGCCATGGCTAATTCACACCCACCGCCTAAGGCAAATCCATTGACTGCCGCGATCACTGGTTGAGGCAATAGTTCAAGCTTGCGGAAGGTTGCATGACCTAATTGAGCAAAACGTCGTCCCTCCATAGGGCTGAAATCCTTCATCTGTGAAATATCTGCACCAGCAATAAAGGCCTTCTCCCCACTTCCGGTGAGAATCACTACTTTGACACTGGAATCCCTCCCCAGTTCATCGAGCACGGTGGACAGTTCCGACAAGGTGTCACTGTTTAAGGCATTTAAGGCTTTGGGACGATTGATTGTAAGAACGGCAACAGCCCCGTTCTTTTCCAATAAAAGATTGGTATATTCCACTCTGTCTCCTCCTCTATTAACGAATCTCTTTTATAGAATGTCTGATCACTTTTCTCATAAAAGAGAGGGGAAACCTATCGATTAACTTAGACCCAAGCTAATTGACTGCTTCAAATCTAGGCGCTGTAATTATAAAAACCACGACCAGATTTTCGTCCCAGCCAGCCTGCTTTAACATATTTGCGGAGTAACGGGCACGGACGATATTTATCGCCTAGTCCTTCATGAAGGACTTCCATAATGGATAGAACAGTGTCCAAGCCGATTAAATCAGCTAACGCCAACGGACCCATAGGATGATTCATACCCAACTTCATAACATTATCAATCGATTCCACCGTTGCAATTCCCTCGTAAAGTGTATAGACAGCTTCATTGAGCATAGGAATTAAGACACGGTTAGCCACAAATCCAGGAGCATCATTAACTTCAACTGGTGTTTTTCCCATATCAAGGCTAAGGGCTTCGATAATTTTATACACTTCATCACTGGTGGCCAGACCCCGAATAACCTCAACTAGTTTCATCACAGGAACGGGATTCATAAAATGCATCCCAATCACGCGATCCGGACGTTTAGTGAAAGCTGCGATCTCAGTAATTGGTAAAGACGAAGTATTAGTTGAGAGAATTGTATGTTCAGGACAAATGGCGTCAAGTTGAGCAAAAATTTGACCCTTTATCACCATATTTTCAACGGCGGCTTCAACAACCAAGTCAGCTCCTGCAGCATCTTGAAGAGAGGTCGATCTGGTAATACGTCCTAAGATGAGCTCTTTTTCCTCAGCTTTAAGCTTCCCCTTTTCAACACTGCGACTGAGGTTTTTGTCGATAATACCAAAACCACGATTTACGAATTCATCTTTAATGTCATTTAAAATGACAGAGTAGCCTGCTTGAGCAGCGACTTGAGCGATTCCCCCACCCATTTGTCCAGCTCCAATGACCATAATTGTCTTCACACTTAATCCTCCTTATTTCTTTTACGAATTACAAATTATTTAGTAAGTTTCGCAATCTACTGAACTTAACTTGCAATTCCCATGCCAATAACAATTCATTAGATTCAAAATTTTCAGCCTTCGCTTCTGGCAAGGGATGCAGCACTTTTCATAATGAATCCTCAATATAGCGCACTATCTAATAACGTATACGTTTGTTTACACTATTAGATTGTAGTATTCAGCATCTGCTTCAGTGTTCAGGTATAAACAAACATGTCTACCGGATGATACATGTACTAGTTTGTGTACATGTTTGTTCGTTCATAATTATTATAACCTTTATATTAATAAGAATTCGTGAAGAATCGTGTTGAATCTTGAGATTTAATGTAGTTGATGCTTAATTAGTTTTTTGTATAAACCCGCCCGGGATAAACCTAGAGTTTTAGCGGCTTGAACTTTATTCCCGTTTGCAGCAGCAAGTGCGTAGATGAGAGCCTCTTTTTCCACTCGATTGAGAATAGTATCAAGCGACCCGCCAGCAAAAGGGCGTGTTTCTCGACCATCTAAGATTTGCAAATAGTTTGGTAAGTGTTTAAGTTGAATTTCCGAACCATCAACCATATTAAAGGCCCGCTCAATAACATTTTCAAGTTCACGTATATTACCGGGCCAACGATGTTTCATCAGAACGTTTTGCGTCTCTACCGTTATTCCCGTCACAGATTGTGCAAACTGAAGATTAAACTTTTTTAAAAATGTTTCGATCAAAACTTCAAGATCATCCATTCTTTCCCGTAAAGGAGGGATTGTTAAGGTCACGACGTTTAAGCGGTAATACAGATCCTCGCGAAATTGTTTGTCACGAATCATAGCTTCGAGATCACGGTTAGTCGCGGCAACCAAACGCACGTCGACTTTCCGAGGCTTACTACTTCCTAAACGTTCAATTTCCCGGTCCTGGATAACACGCAATAATTTGGCCTGCATGGCCATTTCCATATCTCCGATTTCATCAAGGAACAAGGTTCCTCCATCCGCCAGTTCGAACTTTCCGAGTTTCCCCCCTTTTCTGGCTCCGGTAAATGCTCCTTCTTCATAGCCGAACAACTCAGATTCGAGTAGATTTTCAGGTACAGCAGCACAATTAACCTTAATAAAAGAACCTTGCGTACGAGAGCTTTCCGTATGAAGCAGTTGCGCAAATAATTCTTTTCCAGTCCCGCTTTCTCCCCGCAGTAACACATTAGACCCTGATTTAGCTACGCGAAGTGCGGTTTGAACTAATGAAATCATAAGGAGGTTTTTTCCTTTTAAAAGTTCCCGCGCGGAACAATTCTTCTTTAACATGGTTTTTTTATAATAATCCAATTCAGAACGTAAGGAATCAACTTTTTTGGTTAAAGCGTAGAGTTCGTTAACATCTTTGAAAACAACTTTCCCGAATGCTCCCACGATTTCTCCATCTTGGATAATCGGGATTCTGCTGGCGATAATTTCATGGCCGTTCAAATCGTGAAAGTATCCGTGCACAGCTTTGCCTGTTTCAAGAACTTCTGTAAATTTGGGATTATCATAAATATCAGTAATAGGTTTACCGACCATATCCTCCGGAGATTGCTGAAAAAAACTTGCAAAAGCTTGATTTGTCATGGTTATAATTCCTTCTTTATTAACCACAATAAGTCCATCATAGGCTGTATTGAGGACAATTTCAAGAATGCGTTGGAGTTCCTTCGTCTTCTCATGCTCTATGACTAGATTGTCAAGAAGATTTTGGAGAATTGTAATGTCCTGGAATACAGCCGCAGCTCCAACCAATTCACCATGAACATAGATTGGGGTACGACTGCTTAATAAGATGGTATTATTAAATGTAAACTTCTGGCCTAATTCAGCAATTCCGTTTTCAAAAACTCGAAGTAAGCCAGTTCCAGGAATTTGGTCGGTAACAGATTGTCCCACGAGATCCCTGTCGGGGATTTTTAATATATTATAAACGGCACGATTCGCATAAATAATTCGACCTTGCGGGTCGACGGCAATGATTGCGTTGTTCGTATTGTCTAGAATTTCATCAAGGGTAATTGAGATAGCTTGTCCTTCCAGTAACATTGATAGAACCTCCGCAATTATAATATTAAATTAAATCTAATTATATTATATTATTCGACAAAATAGTAGTACCTCGTTCTCGAACCGCCAATTATTATGTTTTGTAAACAATAAACAGAGCTTTTATAGGCAAGAATCCTCAGATTATACTTAAATATAAAAAAAAGGAGTGCGCTCGTATAAAGCACGCTCCTTTTTAGCAACTCCGTTTTATCGAACCTCGCCATTACATACTCCGCTATTTTAGGGAGTTATACGGGGTAAAGGTTTTTGAATGTTTCGCTCTTTTTGCGTGTCAAACTCTGTATAATGGGGATCTCTAATGGTTGCCGGATCCTTTGGTCGCGAAACTTTCTTATGGGCGCCCATATCTATCCTTCCTTTCAGGTCAGATTATAGCCAACCAACCTGAAAATAGCTTTCCCATTAATAAAAAACATATTTCAGTAATTTTTGTCATAATATTAAATTTGAACCGATCACGCTTAACGTCAATGCTACTCTAAAACAACTCATCCTACTCGTTTAAATTCATTCTCTTTCCAGTGACAATATAAACAATCTCTTCAGCAATATTTGTACAGTAGTCTCCCATACGTTCTAGAAAACGACAGGCAAAAAGAATGTAATTAGCCTGAGTTACCTTATTGGGGTCTGACATCATTATAGCCCGCAATTCCTCAAAAACCCGAGCATAAATTTTATCAATCTCATCATCCAGTATGGCCATTTCCGCTGCGGCCTTACAATCCTCCTGAACATATGCTTTGAGCCCAAGGGTGATCATTTCCTGGACCAAGGCACTCATGCGCGGAAAATCGACTAACGGTTTAATCAATTTCTCTTGACCGATTCTGATGGTTAACTTTGCCAAATCGACTGACAAGTCACCCATTCTTTCTAAATAGATAGAGATTTTAAAACCCGCTACAACTTTGCGCAAATCAAGAGCAAAGGGCTGCTGAGTTGCTATTAAAAGAATACATTTTTCTTCAATGATCGCTTGCAGGTCGTTGACGACCAGATCTCCCACGACAATGGTATTAGCTAATTCCAGATCTTGCTCAATCAAGGACTGCACTGCAAGACCAATTCGTTGGTCTACCATCTTTCCCAAGTCTAAAATGTTTAACCGTAGCCCTTCCAAGTCATTAGCAAATTTCTGGCGAGTAGGCATCTCTCGCCCTCCTCTCGTTTCATAAAAGCCATAACATCCCGCTAATACAACTGTATTAACCGAATCGACCGGATATATAATCCTCCGTTTTCTTCTTAGCTGGTCGAGTAAAAAGGATACTCGTTACATCTTCTTCAATCAAATCACCGCTTAAGAAGAAAGCAGTTCGATCTGAAACTCTTGACGCTTGATGCATATTATGCGTCACCATAATTATTGTGTATTTATTTTTTAATTCAGCAATCAACTCTTCAATCTTCATAGTAGAAATGGGGTCAAGTGCTGATGTCGGTTCATCCATTAATAAAATCTCAGGTTCTACCGCTAAAACCCGGGCAATACAGAGACGTTGTTGCTGCCCACCTGACAATCCCAGCGCTGATTTATGTAAGCGATCTTTAACTTCATTCCACAAAGCTGCCCCATTTAGACTAGTCTCTACTATTTCCTTTAGTCGTTTTTTATCGTCTTCCCCGTGGATACGAGGACCGTAAGCCACATTTTCGAACACAGACTTTGGAAAGGGATTAGGGTTCTGGAAAACCATCCCCACCCTTTTTCTCAGCAACACAACATCCGTATCGTTAGCATAAATATCCTGCCCATCAATCCTAACTTGTCCTAATATTTTTACATTAGGTGTTAAATCTTGCATTCGATTGAGCACTCTCAGAAAAGTGGACTTACCGCAACCGGAAGGACCAATGAGAGCAGTCACACTTTTTTCCGCCAATGCCAGGCTTACATTATTTAAGGCCTGTTGTTCACCATAAAAAAGGTCGAGGTTACTGACCACGATCTTGTCCATTTCAATTTCTCCTTATTAACGCACTTAATGTTATTCCTTATTTTTACCCAGGAGCCGGTATTGTAGCCAGCGGCTGGGAATTATTAAACAAAGATTAAAGACTATAACCATGATTATAAGCAGTGCTGCCGTCCCATCGGCAATTTGGTCAGCGTTTGTCCCTGGTAACGGATTTGACTTAGCAGCAAATAACTGGACAGCTAAAGTCTCTCCAGCAGCAAAAGGATTAAGGTCAAATAGTTTACGTGAAACATTCATTCCAGCCGTGAAGATCAATATAGCGGTCTCACCCAAAGCCCTGCCTGCGACAAGAGTTACGCCAGTAATTAGCCCCGGCAGAGCGGTTGGCAAAATGACTTTACGTAACGTCTGCCACATCGTAGCTCCTAAGGCTAAACTAGCCTCTCGGTAACTTCTGGGTACAGTCCGCAGAGATTCTTCAGTCACGCGCACTAGAATTGGCAGATTGAGTAACGCCAAAGTGGCCGATCCACCTAAAATAGTGAATCCCAAGCCCAGTTTATTCACAAAAATAATCATACCAAAAAGACCAAAAACTATGGACGGAACAGTGGCAAGACTCTCGGTGCTCAAACGAATTAAGTCAGTTAATTTGTTTTTAGGAGCGTATTCAGCCAAGTAAATTCCAGCTCCCAACCCCACGGGCAGTGAAAATACTAACGAAAGGGCAAGGAGATAGAAAGAGTTGAATAATTGCCCGCCTACACCTTCTGGACCTCTAAAGAAAGCAGGGGTCAAATAGTGTAGTCCACGTCCTAAAATCAGACCTAAAAACGCGACTAATATTGCTAAAATGAATATAGCCCCTACCCAAAGCATAATACTGGCATAACGATCGGCTTGACGAGCTTTCAACGAACCGCCCCCTTTCGTACCGCTGTTCGGACAAGAATAATCAAGATAAGGGCAATAATTAGAAGAATAAAAGACATCATAAATAAGGCATTATTCCAGATTGAGCCAAATGGGGTATTTCCCATTTCCATAACTATATCACTGGTTAACGTTGAGGTCGGGCTGACTAAGGAACTGGGGAAACGGGGCGAATTACCAATGACCATTTGTACCGCCATTGTTTCTCCAATGGCTCTAGCCATCGCTAAAATGATGGCGGTCAGAATTCCTGGTGAAGCGGCAGGGATTAGGACTCGGCGAATTGTTTGCCAACGAGTTGCCCCTAAGGCAAGGGAAGCCTCTTTGTAGGTTCCTGGCAATGAGCGCAAGGCATCCTCCGATAGACTAATGACCGTTGGCAAAATCATAATCGCTAATACAATCCCTGCAGCTAAGACGCCATACCCTGTCGATGAACTAGTGGAATTCCGTATAGCACCGACAACCACTGTCAGCCCAACATACCCGTAAACTACAGACGGGATTCCTGCAAAAAGATCAGTAGCCGGACGCATGAACGCACGTACCCAGGGCGGGGCAATTTCTGCTAGAAATACAGCTCCAGCCAAGCCCAGTGGTCCGCCAAGTAGTATCGCTAATACCGTCGTTCCCAATGAACCGACAATAAACGTCAGCGCACCGTATTGTCCATAATCGGGATTCCATTGGCTACTTGTAAAAAACTCCCTTACGCTGATCTGTCGGAACGTGGATAAACCCTGCGCACCTACGAACCATATAATGCAGAGGATAATCAAAGAGACTAAAACAGCGCAACTTACAAATAAGTAACGTGACACTCGGTCATTAAAATACGTCCATGAACTACGGTGAGGCAACCTGCTTACACCTCCAGATATTTCTTAATTTTTTTATTCATACTCCCACTGTTTCTCCTTGTTTTGTGATTGAAGTTACCTATCTTTAAATAGTCTACTCTATTTATGTAAACAATAAATTAAGAGAGTGTAAAGTTTAGGTTAAAATTAACATGAAAGAGTCAATCTTATTTCATATATTGAAACTTCCCCATATGAGTATCGGTCCACATAAAGAGTTGATTTATACCAAATATGATGGCATAAAATAGGAGCAAGGAATAACCTTGCTCCTATTTACATCCTTATGTTAAAGATAGTGTGTAGTGCTTTACTAAATTGAGTTAGCCTTAACCATATTAGGGATCGTATTATTTCTTCATCTTGTCGATAGCGATAAATCCAGCTTTTACAACGTTTACATCCTGAAACTCTGGGCTCATAAGATAGTCTAAGAAAGCTTTTACTGTGCCGGTTGCTTCCCCTTTAGTATACATGTGCTCATAGCAATAGATTGGATATTGTCCACTAGTCACAGCGTCCGCGCTGTATGCTACGCCATTGAACTTAAGAGCTTGGACTGTGTCTTTTAAGTAAGCTGCATCGATATAGCCAATTGCCCCAGGTGTCTGGCCCACACCAGTGAGCAAATTACCCGTGGAATCTTGAGCAGCAGCTGCATCTGACATTTTCTGACCGTCCATGACGATTTTTTCTACATTCAGACGGGTACCCGAAGAGGCTGCACGACCGATAATTGAAATCTTCTCATCTTTACCACCAACATCTTTCCAGTTGGTTATTTTCCCAGTAAAGATATCTGATGCTTGAGCTTTGGTCAAATTGTCAACCGTAACATCTTTGTTAGTAATAAGTATGAAAGGAGCTACGCAGACTTGATGGTCAACCAATCCTGTCATGCTATCTGGAGCAACAACGTCAGAGTTACCAATGTCAATAGAACCACTAGCCACATTGTTTAGACCTGTCATAGAACCGCCACCACTTAAGTTTACTTGTACACCAGCATTTTTGGCCATGAAATCATCAGCTGCTAATTTAACAAGTGGTTGGAGCGCTGTAGAACCTGCAGTAGAAATAGTTTTCTTGTCAATAGTAGCTGCAGCACTTGGAGTTGGTGTTGGTGTCGTTGGAGCAGCAGTTTGTCCACATCCGACCAGGACCATCAGAGCAATTAATGTTGTGCTTACGAGAGCAATTTTGGATTTAGCTTTAAACAATTTTTTTTCCTCCTTAAATTTCCTTTTAGTACAAATTGATTATACTGGAAGTTTGTAAAGTCTCAATGAAATAAATGTAAAGTTTAAGTTAAATATCATTTTTATTCTCGACGAGCAAAGAGATATCCCACCCCCCTTACCGAATCAAGGACTGGTCCTAAAGCTTTGAGCTTATTGCGTAAATGGCTGATATGGACATCGAGCGTTCTGCTATCCGTGCTAGAAAGATAGCCCCAAACTTTCTGAATTAGGTATTCACGGCTAAAGACTTGGTAAGGATTAGCTACGAAAAGTATCAGCAGTTCGAATTCTTTGACCGTTAAATTTAAAGGCTTAGTAGCTATTGTAGCAAGGTAACTTTCTTGCACGATCTCTAAGGTCCCCCACCGCAACGGACCGTTTGTTAGTTCATTTTTCCGTTGTCCTTCTCTTAGTCTGGCCTTAATTCGGGCAGATAATTCTCTGGGACTAAACGGTTTTGTTATGTAATCGTCAGCTCCAAGCTCAAGCCCGATTACTTTGTCGGCTACATCGTTACGGGCACTTAAAATTATGATGGGGATCGTTGCAGTATCCTTTTGGGCCCGCAGTATTTTACACACATCATAACCATCAATCACTGGTAGGGTTAGATCCAGGATTATTAGATCTGGTTTCTCTTTCCTAGCAAAGTCCAAACCTTGCTCGCCATCCGAGGCGGTAAAAACAGCAAATCCCTCTTTTTCCAGATTATACCGAACCAGCTCTTGAATTTGAACGTCATCTTCTATAAGTAAGACTTTGATCACACTAAAACTCCCCCCAATAAAGGCCCTCCTTCACTAATTTGGATTTAGGCACATTCAAGAAAATAACTAGTCAGTCTGCCAGTCTATTTTCTTTCATATGCCTTATAAAAGACTATTTATAGTTTAATAGTCTTATGTAAAGTCTGAATGAACAGAATGTAAATTTATTGTTAAAATTTTACGGATAACTTATATAGAGACTAACTTTCCTTAACAACGTAAAATTGGCTAAAGAACGTTTAGCCAATTTTTTGCTCCATTTTTAAATGCATGGTTAATTGTAGCATATTCTCTACAGCCCGTTCAGTAGAGTGACCCGGGATAGCTACAGCCGCTTTTTCCCGCATTGTTTCTATTTCCTTAGGATTACTCAACAAACGACTTAAAAGACATTCTAATTCCTCTTCTGTGCCCGCAACATATCCTGCACCGATACGTTGTACAAACTTCGCATTGGCTTCTTCTTGACCTGGTATGGCCTTGTAGATAACAAGTGGCAAGTGCTTGGTAAGCGCCTCCGAAACTGTTAAACCTCCGGCCTTAGTAATTATTAGATCAGAAACCGCCATGAGTTCTTCGACATTATGTACGTACCCTAACCGTACCATAGGATTCAGAGACCGCTCGACGACTTTTTTTAAAGAGCGATACAGTTTCTTATTTTTTCCACAAACAATAATGGCTTGGACAGGAACTAGAGAATCCGCGAGTTTATTACAGATTCTTTTTGTGCTTACTAAATCTCCGTAGGCCCCGCCCATCACTAGAAAAGTAGGAAGATCCGGATTTAAAGCTAACTTGGAAATAATATGCCCTCGATCCATTTCTCTTTCGAATTTTGGACTGATCGGAATCCCTGTCACAAGAATACATTGCGCTTTGATTCCCCAAGACACTAAACTTTCCTTTACTTCCTCACAAGCCACCATGTAACGATCAACACCCGGATGCACCCAGTGACTGTGAACGGTATAATCCGTAATGACAGTAATCACCGGAACCTGAAGAATTTGTTCGCGTCTCAATTGGGCTAGAATCGAAGAAACTGTAGGATAAGTACATACAATGAGATCTGGCTCAAATTCCTGAATGTATTTAAGAAAATCACTTCGGCCTAATTTGTTCAAAAAACATTGAATCATCGACTCAGGTTGGAGTTTAGCCGTTTTATAATAAAATTTTCCCCAAAGGTTCGGGGTATGTTTAATCATCTCAATGTAAACGTTTTTCGCCATAGTGTTGAAGCGCCTACTCAAGAAATCACCAAAATCCAAATGAATAATTTTCGCAAAAGGCTCCTTATTACGTATACCTTCGATAACAGCTTCTGCTGCTCGAAAATGTCCGTTTCCAAACGTTGCCGAAAATACGAGAATTCTTAATTGTTTCAACACTGGCCCTCCCTCTCAACTCTGATTTTCTAATGATACCTTATCTTAGCAGATCAGCCGGAAGATAACTAATCTGAAATCTCTACGAGTTATAACGTTACCCCATCTAAGCGCTTACGAACAAAATTCAAAAAACCTGCTGAAGTGGCAATTGTCAGAGGGATTAATATTTTTGACGCCTTTTTATAGCTCTCTTCAGAGCATCCTTCGTCCTGTGACACCAGGGGATACAAAGGTCCAGAAATGCCAGCATTATAATCAATCCATTGCGCTGGGTGAGAAAATGGCAAATACATACCACTCGTTGCCGGAAACTTATGCCAGTTTTGAGTTGCCCAAGTTTCAAACTCTCTGTGACCATCGAAGATAATTCCCAAGGAATGGTGTGGCACGCACATATCTTGGACCAAATGGAGCGCTGCACCCAAAAAGAACATACCTTTATCAACATTCTTTGGAAAAAAAGTAAACGCTCTATTGAAATAGTATTGGCACTCAGCCGTTGCACCCGGCCAGCCAATGAATCCTTGTTTTTCTGGATGGCTGTAAAAATGATTGACATTTTTCCAACCACGGTCAGCCCAGTACAAACCTTTTGTCAGCATAGAGTGATGGGCATTGAATAATTTAGCGACATCCTCTTTTCCATCATGCTCCAAAGTAATATAGGCCTGTTCCAGACAACGAACATGGGTTACGCCTGGGGTGTCAAGAAAGTATTGCAAGGGACCCGCTGAAGCGAGAAGCAACTTTGTCATCTTACTGAGTGTCTGACCAATAATCCTCTCATACATAGCCAAGTCAACACCTCTCCTTTGTACTTGAGATAATTTTAAGGCATAACTGTAAAGGAGGTATTATTCTCAGGTTAAGAAACCATTCAGTTCTGTTAAATTTAAGTTATTTTAGATAGAAATTTATGTATAAAATTTTTATCTATACTAAGCAATAATTAACAAAGACTTTTAAAAAAGCCTTTCTGAGAAATTTAAAAATTTTTAAAGCCAATAGAGGATAAATATAACATTAAATTAACATATAGTTAATTTAATCTTTACAATTAGATATTATTATTATGGCATGATCTACTTTATTGTGACCACTGCGGAGCACGATTGGTTACCCAACTTTGTCTCCGAACGAGCTGCCCAAATCAAGCAAGTACTTAAAACCGTAGGAGGCAACTCTTTTTCATTATGATAGGAGGAGTAATGTAAATGAATTGGCATTGGCGTTGGCGCTGGAAATGGTTCTACAACAGGAAAACATTCTACAAAATAAATGCTTTAGTCCTTCTAATGGTAGTCTTTATGCTCGGATTAAGTTTTATGGGTTACTACTTTTATCGACAAGCCAAAGTGGCCATGAACGATGTCTATACGAACTCTCTGATTTCAGTGAAACTAATTAATGAGTCTAATGCCAATGTGCGCATGATCCGCAGTGTCAACGTAGAGCTACTCTTGGCTCCCCTGGACGCTTCTAAGCAACAAAACCTACTTATCCAGACGACAGTCTTACAAGGCTTGATCAAAGAGTCCTTGGATACCTATGCCAACCTCGCCAAAGAACCCTTCGAAGTAGCAAAATTAGCCAACGTACGAGACGACCTGCAAAAATACAACGACGAATGGCAAAAGGTCGTTGCCCTAACGAGAAGTGATGACAAGGCTGCAGCCTATCCCTACTTTTCAAATAACGTTACCAAATACTTAGATGATATAAATACTGTACTTCCTCAACTTGTGGACTTTAGCACTCAGAAAGCGAAAAGTACCATTGTCCGTGAAAATCTAAATTTTGCCCGTGCGGAGAAATTGCTGTTTGGGTTCCCACTTGCTGCTGCAGTTCTGGCCTTAATTATTGGGGCACTGGTGGCCAGAGCCATAGCTAAACCTCTCCAGATCATGCTAACAAATGTGCAAGAAATCGCCTCCGGAAATCTAAAGTTGCCTAAAATTAAAACCGAATCCAAAGACGAGGCCGGACAACTAGCACAGGCTTTTAATCAGATGACGGATAGCCTCTCAGATCTAGTAAGGCGAGTCTCAATGTCTTCGACGAATGTAGCCGCTTCATCTCACCAGCTCTTGAATATTACGGAACAAAGTGCGCAGGCTTCTGCCCACATAGCGCAGTCCATTGCCGAGGTGGCAGGCGGTACGGAAGCACAAGCTGGAGCAATCAATCAAACCGTGACAGCTATAGAACAAATAAACGTTAACATACAAACGATAGAGCAGGCGGGTCATCAAGTTATCGCCCTCACAACTAAAACAACTACCTCTACCGAAAATGGGCAAAGAGCTCTCACCCAAGCCATTGAGCAAATGGCCAACATCGGTAGAGGTACTCAAGTTGTTAAAGAATCAATCAATTTACTTTCGGATAGTTCTGAACAAATCGCCAATATTGCCCAGCTAATAACGGGTATCACCGAACAAACAAATCTTCTGGCCTTAAACGCCGCGATTGAAGCTGCTCGGGCCGGAGTACACGGGCGTGGCTTCTCAGTGGTAGCTGGAGAGGTTCGTAAGTTGGCTGAAAAGGCCAAAGCAGCGACTGGGCAAATCACGTCTTTAGTGATTGTAAACAGGGATAACATCAATCACGCGATTTCTGCTATAGACGAGGAAGAGATTTACGTTAATGATGGAATTGATGTGGTAAACACTGCTGGTCTGGGCCTAAGTGATATTTTGACTATGGTTAATGAAGTTTCCGAAAAAGTAAGTGGTATCGTCTCTTCCATCCATCAAATGGCTGACGGCAGCCAACAAATTGTTTCTGCAGTTCAGCATATTGCTACCGTCAGCGACGATTCAGCCGTTCAAGCGGCCAATGTATCCGCCGCCATTGAGGAATTCACAGCTTCCATTGATGATATCAACTTGTCTTGTCAAAGTCTGACAGACTTAGCCCAAAACTTACAAACCGGAGTTAGCACGTTTAGGATCTAAGTTAACTTTATACTGTAATGAAATTAAGGCGTAAGGGCACGATGAATACATCATGTCCTTACGCCTTAATTAATGTCGTATTTGGGACTTCTAACCTCTACTTTCCTTTTTGTTGGATCAATAGTTTCGAACAGTATTCAATCATTTCTCGCCGACGAACAATCCCGATAAAAATCTGTTGATCATCCACGACGGGTATGAAATTTTGCACCACCGCTCTTGAGATCAAATCTTCTATTTGAGCCTCGATCGTTACCGGCAAATTCTGAACATGTTGTTCCACTTCGCTCAGAAAAATATCTTGTGTATTTTGAAAGGTCAAACCGACTGTATTTTTAAGCTTCCAAAGCAAATCTCCTTCAGTAATCGTGCCGACATATCTCCCCTCATCATTAATGAGTGGGACTGCAGAATAACTATGATACTCCATCCTCTCCAGAGCTTGCCGCATTGTTGAATTTTCTTTAAGATAGACAATGTCCTTTTTAGGTATCAGAAAAAAAGCTACATTCATTATAATTACGCTCCAATTTGCATAAATATAGCAAGCATTTCAATTGAAACGCTTGCTATCGGTATTCTCTTAAGTTTTGGTGCGCCACCCAGGGATCGAACCAGGGACCTGCCGATTAAGAGTCGGATGCTCTACCAGCTGAGCTAGTGGCGCAATTAACAACAATTGAAAGTATACCGTTAAACCCTCAAATAGTCAAGCTAAATATTTTATCAATTCCACGACACCTGCTTTTCTAAGTTGGTGTTCCTTATTTTACTTCGGTGGGGATAGATTCCCACCGAAGTCTCGACGTTTCGCTTTAGCGAAACGAGTTCACTACACCCTTTTTCGGGAACAGTGGCTTGGATTAGCCCGGGTCGGCAGCTAAGTTAAGTATCGCTTGAGCGTATACTTTAGTTGTTAGAAGGAGGTTATCAATCGATATATATTCATCAGCACAATGAATCACTTCAGGTTCACCTGGGAAAACCGGCCCAAAGGCAACCCCTTGGGGAAGCGCTTTAGCATAAGTTCCCCCGCCAATGGCAAAGGCAAAAGGTTTGAGCCCGGTTACATCGGCATAGGCTTTGAGTAGAGATTGAACTAAGGCACTATCTATTGGCACATGGTGTGCTGCTTGATGAGTTAAAGTTTTGATGATAAACTGCTCACGCTGAGCAATTTTTTCAATTGGAAGTAAAACATCGTCACGCTGGTAGGTAACTGGGTAACGAATATCGATCACAAAACGAACTCTGTCAGAGGTCAATTCTAAAATACCCAAGTTGAGCGAAAGTTTGCCAGAAGGTTCATCACTTAAAGCAATTCCCAAACCTTCTCCATAAAATCCGGTGCCAGGGTATTTTAGAATAAAATCAAGTACGTGATGTTCTTGAGGGGATAGAGGTAATGTCCGAAGGAATTGTAAGGCGTAAAGAATCGCATTTTTGCCGTTTTGCGGAAGACTTCCATGCGCTCCAACTCCCCTAAAGGTAAGCTTAATCTCCTGTTCACGCTCTTGGCTATTAAGTCTACCGCTAACTCCTTCTGGAAAAGAAAAATCGTTCAATTGTTTTATAATGACATCGTCAGCAATCCCCTTTAAGGTAATTTGGCAAACATCCGGAACGACGTTGGCCCGTTCACCACCCTGAACTCGGACAAGATGCGGAAAAAATGCTGCTTGGGATTTACTCAATTCGAGATGAAGAATGCCCTTTTCAGCATGAATCACTGGAAACTCAGCATCCGGTGCAAATCCGATTTGCGGAACTTCTTCTTTTTTAAGATAATAATCCATATCGGCCCACCCAGATTCCTCATCAGTGCCTAAAATAAGGCGCACTCTCATGTTTAAAGGGATATTGGCATCTTTAATAGCCTTCATGGCAAAAAGTGCCGTCAAAGATGGTCCTTTGTCATCTAAAGCACCCCGACCTAAAATTTTACCATCTTTGATGGTCGCACTATAGGGAGGAACAGACCATCCATCCCCTTCCGGAACAACATCAATATGACCCAAGATACCCAATAAATCCCCTGTGCCCATTTCAATATGACCAGCATATCCTTCAACATTTTTAACGGTAAAGCCAAATTTCTCTCCCAATGCTAAAGTCCATTCTAAGGCTTCTTTAATTCCAGGCCCGAATGGGGCACCGGGGGCGGCATGTTCTACATCCTTGACACTCTTAATCTGAATACATGCTTGAATAGCTGCGATTATATCATCTTTCATTAAATCAATCTGTCGATCAAGACGCATTTTTCATTCCTCCGTGCTTTCATTATTGTTCGCAACTCATCCTAACATACTCAGATTGAAAAATAAAATTGGGATTATTGCAGTAGAGAAGAAAACTTGACATCAATGGTTGAGCCCTTGGTCACGACTTTTCCAGCTAGGGGTGATTGTTGATTCACTAAGCCACTCCCTGTAAAGTTAAAGTGCAGTTCTGATTTTGCCAATATAGCTCCTACCTGGCGCATAGTCAGACCTGTCAAATCCGGAATAACAACTTCTCTTCCTACGGGTGTACGTTCCGAGATTACCGGTTTGGGAGAGGGTCTAACCGCTGAATCACTGGGAGAAATAGAAACGGTACTCTGAGTGTCTTTGGCAACCGGAAGACCATAGTATTGTAACGTTCCTTCAATAATAGCTTTAGCTGGTGGTCCTCCGAGAGTTCCTCCTTGATGCCCTTGAGCAGATTTTGGCGTATCGATAATAACTAACACCGCAATTTTAGGGTCTTCGGCAGGAGCGAAAGCCGTGAATGAGGCGATAAAGTCGGTCGTTGAATAAGCCCCAGTCTTAGGGTCTACTTTCTGAGCAGTTCCCGTCTTGCCCGCAACATTAATGCCTGGGATTTGCGCCAGATGTCCTGTCCCCCCTGAAACAACTTGTTCAAGGACATTTGTCATTTGTGAAGCAGTCGCTTTAGATATAACCTGGCGGACAGGGGTCGGCTTTTGTTGTTGAACGAGTTGACCATCAGGCGTTGTAATTTTAGCAACGATATAAGGGCGATAAAGCGTCCCCCCATTGGCAACCGCAGAAATGGCCGATAATAACTGGATCGGGGTAACAGAATTAACTTGGCCAAACGCCATGGTCGCGAGATCAGCCTCTCGGACTTTGTCTTGGGGAAGGATTAATCCACTTTCTTCACCCGCAATGTCAATACCTGTTTTGGAACCAAAACCAAACGCTTTTAAATACGTGTAAAAAGAACTCAACCCCAACTTCATACCAACTTGAGCCAATACAACATTCGAAGACAACTGCATCCCTTGTGTAAACGTCGGGTTACCATGTGGTTTTTGGTCAGAATCCCAGTTTGTAATGTAACGAGGGGCAACTCGTAGGTAGCCGGGATCAGCAAAGGTATCCTCTGGGCGGATTACCCCCTCCTCTAAAGCAGCTGATCCGGTAACTATCTTGAAGGTTGATCCTGGTTCATAAGACATGCCAATCGCTAGGTTGCGACGAACATCTGATGTTGCTTTAGAGTAATCCGTAGGATCAAATGTGGGACGAGAGCCCATGCCCAAAACACGTCCTGTCATCGGATCCATGGCTAAAATCGTTACGCTATTGGCTTGGGTGACTTGTTGTAAAGCATCCAGTTGTTGTTCAACAAAATATTGAATCGTTGAATCCAAGGTCAAAGTGATGGAGTTTCCAGGGCTTGGAGGATTACTTTGTTGAAGGGCATCCAAGATAGAGTGTGCTCGAGTATCTTGTTCCTGAGACTGAAAACCAGGCTTACCAAACAACGCTTTATCATAATAAGACTCAATCCCCTCCACTCCATGACCGGCGAGATTCACGATTCCAAGTGCTGAAGCAGCTAATTGTCCCATAGGGTAGATGCGTTTTTCTTCTTCATTTGTGCCGACTCCTGGGATTTTTAATGCCATAATTTGATCAGCTTTATGAATATCCACTTGATGTGCCAGGCTGATCCAAGCTAAACTCTTATTAAGTTTATCTTGAATAGTCTGGCTATCTATGCCTAAGATGCTTCCGAGCTCCTTAGCAACATCTTCTTTTGTACTTTTAAATTGTTTTTTAGAGATTTGATCAGCCAACATTTCAGGATCCGCATAAATTTCTTTAACCGGAATACTTTGTGCTAAGACATTGCCTTGCGCATCAAGGATCGTGCCTCTTTCCGGCCGCAAGCTTTGATCCGTCGTCCGACGCTGAATCCCTTTGGCTTTTAAGTCGGAAGCTTGAACAACTTGAAGTGTAATAAGTCTTCCGAATACAAGAAGAATTGCTAAAGCTAAACCAACATAGACCCACCGATCACGCGAAAAGTAATAGCTATAATCTTTACTTCTTTTTTTCAACGCGTCCCCTCTTTTCTCCTTTTTCCATTATAGCATTTAATGGAATTCTTTCTAGTCATTTTTAATGAGGGTTAGAGGTGAATAAAGCCTGATTGGCACGATTTGCGCTAGTTAAGCATACAATAATAATAAACTTCGCGAAAGGAGATTAAAGGCTATGAATAGCCCTCAAGAGATTGCCACTCGAATTACGTTGGCTTGGTTAAATACTTTTGCAGTCGTTACTAAAGAGTTGGGCCACGTCGATCAACATATTCCAACCCCCCAAGAAGTTAGCGAATTTTTTATCGAGATACATCGCACAGCACAACAAACGAATACTTAACCATAGCGTTTCTTCTCCTCGACACCATTTTCATTCGTAATGGTGCCGGTTAAATGCCCAGATAATTTGTTAAACTAATAAGAGCTGACGGTTTCGTAACTATCGATAGCTTAAAAGCCACCTCGCTATGAAACCGTAAGCTCTTGATTATATTTTGTCCTTAAAGTGGGTAAAAATATGCCTTCGCAAAAGAGGTATTATTATGAAACTTTGGTACAATAGCGTTTTGCCTAATGACTCTGTAAAGACTGCCTTAGGCAACGCTATTTCTTTGCTAAGAGAACACTAGTTAGTGTTCCTGTAAAAAGTCCACCCATATGAGCATAGTTATCGATGCCCGGTTGGCTGAGGCCGAATCCGATATTTACCACAATAATAATAATAAGATTCATCCCTAAGCCAGATTTCCAAAGGTGAGGCCGTTTGTAACTATAAAATAGTAACGCCCCCAAGAGTCCAAAAATTGCCCCAGATGCCCCTGCGGAAAGGGCTGAAGTAAATAAGAAACTGGCTATAGACCCGCCAAGCCCGCTGAAGAAATAAATCATTAAAAACTGTCGATGCCCGAAACTCTCTTCGGTTAATGGACCTAAAGCCCACAAAGCATAGAGGTTAAAGGTGAGGTGGATAATACCAATATGTATAAAGGTACTTGTTAGTAAACGCCAAACTTCACCCGCTTGAATCAAGGTATTAACTTTAGCGCCAAATTCGATAAGGACACGTTGGTCGATGGATCCTTCAGTAGGATTTGGAAACAGATGTAGTCCGGCAAAAACCATCAGTAGAAAATAAACTAAGTTCATGCCTATAAGAGTATATGTGAAATAGGGTTTAAAAGTTATTCTTGCTGGGGATTCTGTCCCCAGCAAACCAGCCTCTCCGCTGGCAATCTGCTTTAACCAACGGGGAATCCTCTGATCTTTAGTCGGTGGAAACGGAAATAGGTTGCCCTGATGTGTGTCCCAGTACCAAAGCTGGAGACCAGAGAAACGATGTTGCCTCAAGCGTGCCGAATCAATCCCTTCGGGACAAAAAACAATAACATCCCACTGTGAAATAGTAATAAAATCACCAAGCCAAGGTTTGAATTCTTGGGGGAGTTCACTAAAGTTACCAAATAAAATTCCCCGTTTTAGCGACTCGTGCGTAGCGCAAATCCAGTTTCCTTTTAATGTAACAAGCGTCCAGCCAGTTTGTCTGAGGTTATTAATAATTTGTTCAAACATATTATCATCGCCTCTGCTTTAAATCTCCCCTAAAACCCCTCGCAATAAACTCGGAATGCCATAATCATTTTTTCCGGACCCATACCCAACCTTGAGCAACGTCATCTCCGGAAAAGCTGATTGCTGGGCTAAGGCACGAATGAGAGCAGCACCAGTAGGGGTAATAAGTTCGCCCGTGACTCCTGACTCACGAAATTTATAGCCCTGCAAAAGCATCAGTGTTGCTGGAGCGGGTAACGGCAATAGTCCATGGGCACAATGCACAAAACCAGATGACCATGGCAACGTGGAAACCTGAATTGAATCGATATCTAACTGGTCCAAGGCAATACAGGTTCCGACAATATCAACCAGGGAATCCACGGCACCCACTTCGTGAAAATGAACTTGGTCAAGAGTCATCCCATGAACATGGGCCTCTGCCTCGGCCAATACATTAAAAACTAGAAGGGCGTTCTTTTGAGAGCGTTCGGACAAAGTCCCACTAAGAATCATTTTTTGAATATCCGGAAGATGACGATTATGATGCTTATGAGGATGTGCGTTGTCCTGGTTTTTTTCCGGAATGACAACATCAATATCTGTCGCTTGAATGCCATGAACTTGGCGCGAACGCACATCCAGCACAAATTCGGTTAAACCGATGGAGTGGAGTTGACTTACAATTATCTCCGGATCAGCACCTAAAGCGATCAATGATCCGAGCGCCATATCGCCGCTGATACCAGCAAACGTATCCCAATATAAAACTCCCAAATGACTATTCCTCCCTATTTATCTCTCGTAATACGACGTACAATCGCCGAGGCTAACGATGCTGCCCCAAAGCCGTTATCAATGTTTACGACTCCGATCCCCGAGGCACAACTGTTTAACATGCTGAGTAAGGCAGCCAGACCTTGAAAATGAGCACCATAGCCCACACTGGTCGGTACTGCGATAACCGGTTGTTCGACTAATCCTCCGACAACGCTGGCTAAGGCACCTTCCATTCCTGCAACAACAATAAGCACTTCGGCACGATCCATAAGCTCCCGCTGACCAAGCAAACGGTGTATACCAGCTACTCCGACGTCAAAAAGCGTCTCCACCTCGTGTCCCATATAGCGAGCCGTTAACCAAGCTTCCTGGGCCACAGGCAGATCGGCAGTCCCAGCCGTCATTATAAGAATCTTGCCTGCAATGGTAGGCTCAGCCAAAGGGCGAAGGAGTAAACAGCGAGCCTGAGAATCATATAGAGCATCAGGAAAATGAGGTAAGATCTCTTCTGCCTTTGCTGGCTCAAGTCGGGTTGCCAACACATTTTGAGCCTTAGCGCTCAAGTGAGTTAAAATGGTAATAATATGCTCTGTTTGCTTACCCTGGCAAAAAATAACTTCTGATTGACCAGTGCGCAGCGCACGGTGATGATCTAAACGCGCAAATCCTAAATCTTCATAGGGAAGATCTTTTAATTGAAGTAATGCTTCATCCGGCGAACATGAACCCTGCTGCACGGATTCAAGCAAAGCTTTTATGGTCTCTTCATTCATACTAAAACCTCCTGTTGACTGGGGTTTAGGCTTCCCGAACATAATCCCATCAAGTCTAAGGTGACAAATCGAAAACCCAACGCTTGTAAGGGAACGATAATTTCTAGATATTGTTGGAAAAATTTAGAAAAATCGACTTGGGGAATCTCGATACGAGCAATCTCACCATGTACCCTAACCCGGCATTCTGAGTAGCCTCTCTGGTGAAGTATGGCTTCAGCCTGAGCAATACATTGCAGTAGTTCTGCTGTGATCGAATCTCCATAAGGTACTCGCGAGGCAAGACAAGCCATCGAAGGTTTATTCCAGGTCGGTAAACCCCGACGCCTCGATAAAACACGAATTTCTGCTTTAGTAAGACCCACTTCCAAAAGCGGGCTGATAATGCCCAACTCTTGAAGGGCTATCCGCCCGGGACGATAATCTTGAGTGTCCGAAGCATTGGTACCCTCAATAACTGTAAAGTGCTCAGATCGTTGGCTTAAATCTAAAAACGACTCAAATAATTTCTTTTTGCAAAAATAACAACGATTCGGTGGATTTTCTCGAAACTTGTCTATGGCTAAGGCATCAAAGTTGATCACTTCTAGCGGAAAATCATAATGTTCCACTAGAGCTAGCGCTTCTCTTTCTTCTTGTGAAGACATCATCGGGCCGCGCGCAAAAACTGCTTTGCAATTCTTCCCTAAGGTTTGATGAGCGACAGCCAAAAGATATGTAGAATCCACTCCACCGGAAAAGGCCACCAAGACTTTGTTGAAGGATTTTATCCGTTTAATAAGTTGCGCTTCTTTTTCAGAGACTTCTTCTTCAGAGACTTCTTCTTGTACCCTATTAACCATGATCGCCTGATCCCTTCCTTCTTCTCCATTCTACATAATTAAGTATGTGACTGTCAAAGGAACTTTACACACCCTAAAGCCGAATGTTTATATTCTATAGTACAACAAAAAGCAAAGAGCATTGGTAGCCTTGAAGGCCTCCTTGCTCTTTGCCCCTTTGTTGCGTTTCTAGAGTTGTGCTCAACGTTAACCGTTTTTCCACGAAACCCCAAATCCACCTCGAGGGTACTTCCAATCAATGTTACCAAACGGACAACCTATAAGACATGTACCACACTCTAGACATCCTTCATACCCAACGGAGATGCGTTTTTCTTCTTCGTCCCAATCATAAACATGGGCTGGACAAAAACGTGTACAGGGTTTATCCTGACACTGTTTCAAGCAAACATTAGGATCAATAATCTTAATGTGATTTAACTTATCAGTATTAAAGCGTACCAAAAAAAGTTTATCATCTAATTTCATAACAATGCCCTCCATGCCCCATAAATATCCTTAACGAAACCAGCGATAGAGCGATGTTCGAAAGCCATTTTGATAATTTCCTTTTGACGCGCCTTCTTTGGTACCCCATCCGCCGTTAGGTACATCTTGGCAGCCTTAGAAAGCATTTTCGGATAGACTTTCAACAAATGTGGATTGTCTTCAAAGAACGAAGCCATATGGCGATAATGGTGAAGGTCTTTAAGCACGAAAGAATCCTTTAAACGAGTTTCGTAAACAGTCATGGCTTGATCGCTAACATCGCCGGATTTAATTGATTGAGCTGCAACTTCACCAGCAATTTTACCCGATATCATAGCTAAGTTAGAACCTTCTCTGTTCAACGAATTCATAAGCATTGCGGTATCCCCGATAACAAGCACACCTTGACGATGAAGTTTCGGTACTTGATGATATCCTCCTTCAGGAATTAGATGCGCCAAATATTCCTTTGTTTCTCCGCCTTGAAGAAGACGTTTGACATAAGGCTTTGCTTTTAAATTCTCAAGAAGATCATTGGGAGTCCAATTATTACGAATCATAGGTTCCAGAATTGCTCCAACTCCGATTGAGATTGAGTCTTTATTTGTATAGATAAACCCTACGCCCATCAGCCCTGCAGTGGAATCCCCATACAATTCAATTGTGGCCCCTTGGCCTTCTTCGAGGCAGAAACGATCTTCAATCTTTTCCTTAGGTAAGGCAATTATTTCTTTCACAGTAACTGCAACTGAGGCGGGCTTTAAGGGTTTAGCCAGTCCGGCTTTAACCGCTAAGAAGTTATTGACACCTTCAGCTAAGATTACAACTTTGGCACCTAGATCCCCTTCCGCACGTCCGGTACGGACCCCGACAACATTGTTGTTTTGATAGAGTAGATCTTCTACTAAAGTTTCGGTTATAATCATAACCCCAGCTTTTTCAGCTTGCTCAGCAAGCCAACGGTCGAACTTGACTCGCATAATTGAATGCGCATTATAGGGTTCAACACCCCAAGCCGGGTCACGATAACCCGCCATGATAGCCTCATTACCACTTAACATTGCAATACGTTGCTCAATGATCGGGCGTTCCAAAGGCGCTTCTTTCCAAAATTCCGGAACAACCATGTCTGTAGCTTTGGTATAGAGTATACCACCCATGACATTCTTAGTCCCAGGATAATCACCACGTTCAATGACAACTGTTTTCATACCTGCATTGGCAGCACTGATCGCAGCAGACAGGCCAGCAGGACCGCCTCCGACGATGATCACATCAAAGTTTTCCATGTTTGCCCCTCCTTAATTTGCCACGCCGTGCTGAAGGCGTTTTTTAAACTCTGCGGTCAGCGCAGGCACGATTTGGAAAAGGTCCCCAACGATACCATAATTAGCGACTTTTAAGATTGAAGCTTCCGGATCATTGTTAATGGCTATAATAAAGTCTGAGGTTTCCATCCCCACCAAATGCTGAATCGCACCGGAAATTCCTATGGAAATATAGACTTTAGGACGAACCGTTATTCCGGATTGTCCGACTTGTTGGTCGTGTGTGAGCCAACCTGCCTCCACAGCACCTCGTGACCCAGCCAGAGTAGCTCCTAAAACATCCGCTAATTCTTCCGCAAGGACCATGTTTCTTTTCGCCCCAATACCCAGACCAACTGCCACAATAATTTCAGCTTTGTCCAAGAAGGCACTCTTAGCATCGGAGGGTATAAACTCGAGCACTTTCGTACGAAAATCACTTTCGTTAAAGCCGAATTCTTCGCGAATTACATCACCAGTTCGTCCCTCGACACGCTCTGGCATCTCCATAACTCTGGGACGGACGGTCGACATTTGCGGGCGGCTCGTACGGCAAAGAATCGTCGCCATAATATTTCCGCCAAAAGCAGGACGGGTTTGTTGTAAAAGTTTTGTCTCTGGATCGATACCTAGCACTGTACAGTCAGCGGTTAAACCAGTTCGCATTTTTGTAGCCACAGCTGGAAAAACATCTCGTCCCATAGATGTGGCACCCATTAAGATAATTTCCGGTCGATACTTTCTGACGAGACTTGTTATTGCTTCCGCGTATGGCTCTGTGCGGTAGTCTTTAAGTACAGGATGATCGATGACATAGACTTTCTCCGCCCCATAAGCAAAAGCTTCTGGAATCACTGCATCGACTTGATATCCGGTGACCACTCCACAAAGTCCGCACCCTATTGCATCGGCCAGTTTACGTCCTTCACCGAGCAATTCCCAAGCTACCGGAGCGACCTTTCCGTTGTTGTATTCAATAATAACCCAAACACCGCTCCAACCGTCTCCACCAGTGACAGGCGTCACTTGTGCACGAATCGTCTTTTTTTCGTTGCCTTGAGCGTAGTCTTGGACAGAGTCTGGTAAAGTATCTTTAAAATTATATTTAGATCCTGCGTCAGGAGCCAGATTTTCTTGGCGTTGCTCGGGACGGTTTAGTAAAGAAAGGGCATTTGTTGGGCATACCTTAAGGCAACTGCCAAGCTCCTTACATTTTTTTACATCGGCAACAGCTAACCCATCGATTAAGTCAAGGGCCTCCAGGGAACACTCCATCACACAGGCTCCACAACCAATACATTTTGTCTTGTCAACTACAACTGTCATTAGTGTTTACCTCCCTTCGATAGGGGATGAACCATGATAATATTTTGTTGGAAGATTTTTTGTACAATGGAGGCAGCAGTTCCTTTCGGATCTTTCATCCCATCCATTATTTCTCCTCCTGAGCGACCGGGTGGTGCGAAAATCCTAGCAACACTGGTCGGCGACCCTTTTAAGCCCATCTGCGTAATATCAAACGGAAGGGAGGAAAAATTCCACACTTCTGGTTCATACGCCGCCGCTTTCATCATATTGGGAAGGGTTGCGTAACTTAAATCGTTAAGCTCTTTTTCTACTGTGAGTAATGCTGGTAACTGCGCTTGCACAACTTGGCGGCCACTCTCAGTCTTGCGTTCGACCGTTACAGTCGTGTCAGTGAGCTCTTTAACTCGAATCGCATAGGTCAGCTGAGGGAATCCAAGCCGCTGGGCAATGCCGGGACCCGTTTGGGCAGTATCTCCATCAATCGCTTCTTTCCCTGCAAAGACAAGATCAATTGGCTCAGTTTCATGAATCTTTTGAAGTGCCGATGAGATAATGTAAGCGGTTGCTAAAGAGTCTGAACCGCCGAAAGCACGGTCACTCAAAAGAATTGCGCGATCGGCTCCAAAAGACATAGCCTTTTTCAGCGCTTCTTTGGCCTGCGGTGGTCCCATACTTACGATGGTTACTTTTCCTCCGACCTTTGCTTTAAGGCGAATTGCTTCTTCCAAACCGTGGGCATCATATGGATTAATAATCGAGGGTACGCCCTCCCGCATGAGAGTGTTCGTAATCGGATCGATTCGAACTTCGGAAGTGTCTGGAACTTGTTTTAGGCATACTACAAAGTGCACTAAAATACCCCCCTCTTTTGAAATCTTTGCCATATTTAAATATACCTTTGTTTGTACATTATAGTACAAAGTTTCTAGGATATCAAGTTTTCCCTCCTGGTTAATTATGTTCAATATTTGATAATATTATGGCCAACTTTAATTAACTGGTTATTTCCTTCTTTTCAGATAGATATCTTTCAACTTCAACCGCAGCCAAAGCACCGTCTCCAACTGCCGTAGCTACTTGACGGAGTGGAGTGTTACGGATATCTCCAGCAGCATAGACCCCCGCAATATTGGTTTGCAAGCGCTGATCTGTAAGAATATACCCTCGGTCGTCTGTCGCAATTTCCCCATGAATAAATTGAGCATTAGGATCTGTTCCAACATAGATAAAAACCCCATCTGCTGGGATTTCTCGTATTTCTCCACTGAGTACTTCGCGGATGCGCACGCCCACCACGCGGTCCAAACCGAGGATTTCCTCAACCACAGCATTGAGTTCAAAGCGTATTTTGGGGTTATCTTTAGCTCGGTTTATAGCAATCTGAGCAGCACGGAAACCTTCCCGTCGATGGACAATAATAACTTCTTCCGCAAACTTAGTAAGGTATACTCCTTCTTCTATGGCAGCATCTCCACCCCCAACGACAACAACCTTTTTTCCTTTAAAGAAGGCACCATCACAGGTAGCACAGTAGGACACGCCACGTCCTCTAAAAACCTCCTCGCCAGGCACACCCAACAGCCGAGGTTTGGAGCCCGCAGCAACAATGATAGCCTGTGCTTCAAGGACTTGGCTATTCGTTTGAATTTTTTTAACGGGCCCTTCAAGGTGAAGGTTTTGCACCTCCTCAAAAATGAACTCTACCCCAAACGCCAAAGCTTGCTTATGAAATGAATTCATTAGTTCATAACCATTGATCCCTCCTGGGAATCCGGGATAATTCTCAATAGTCTCCGTTGAAGCCGCCTGACCACCGGGCATTGCTAACTCCACAATAGCAGCTTTAAGGCCTCCTCGGGCGGCGTATATTCCGGCCGTTAGACCGGCAGGACCTGCTCCGACAATAATAACGTCATACATGACTTTCAACTCCTTTTAATAAATTCCAGTTTATATATACCCCTTATGGGTACACTGGAATTAGTATACCATATCTTTTCCAGAATGAAAAAAGTTAACCCAATTAAGGTAAAATTTATGAAGGGATTTTCATTTGTTGAGAAGAATATAATAACACTAGTTCATAGTATGACCTATAATTTTAGTCTTAAATCAATATGATGCGCTAATATTAAAGGAGGAAGTACATTTGCACCGTTTTACCAAATTTATAGTTGCCCTCATCGTATTAGGTTCATTATTGACCGCGTCGAGCGGCTTATTTGAAGATTGGTTGTGGTTTAAAGATCTCGGTTATCCGCAATTATTTTGGACACCAATCCTTAGTAAAGGGCTTTTTCAAGCGGTAAACGGCACGATACTTTTTATCTTTATTGCCGGAACCTTATTGTCTATTCGCCATGCCATTGTAACCTTCGTAAATGAACGTTTGCGCCTACGTATGCGTTTGGTTCAGGACATAAACAGTAAGGTGTTAAGCCTAAGTCAACGCAGGGTTACCATTTGGCTCCTTGCAATCTCTGCTATCGTGAGTTTTGGTGTCAGCTTAGTTGCAGGGTTTACAGGCTGGTTGGCGGTCTTATCATTTATCAATGCCACGTCATTCAATCAAATTGATCCGATTTTCGGCCAAGATTTAGCTTTTTACTTCTTTCGATTACCCTTCTTAAAGACCTTGTTCAATGCCTTTTTCGGTCCCCTGTTTTTACTCACCTTGTTTACAACAATCTTTTATATCGTTACTGGTGTTTTACGATTTCATTCAAGTAAGCTTTGGCGAAAAGGCGCCGTCGAAATAACAGCCAGTGCTCGACGTCACTTGGCATTGTTAATTGGAATTCTCTTTGTCTTAAAATCTTTCGGTTATTACCTTGATATCTTTCAGCTACTTTACTCTATACACGGGCACGTGGTTGGTGCTGGGTACGTCGATCTGATTGTTACCCTGCCTGCACTTAAAATTCTAATTGTGATCAGTTCTTTAGGCTTTATTTTGGCCTGTATCTCCTTAGCGTTTAAAGATTCACGTTTGTTAACACTTCCAGTTGTAAGTATATTTGCCGTGGGGATTTTAATTTATGGGATTTTTCCAGCACTTATTCAATCCTTTGTCGTCATCCCCAACGAGCTTAACAAAGAACAACCCTATATCCAACATGAAATAGCCTTGACGAGATTTGGCTATGGCTTAGACCATATTTCAGAAATGAATTATCCTGGTAACACACCAATTACAATGAACGCTTTGCAAGCAGATCAAGGAACGCTTAATAATATCCGACTTAATGATACTCGTCCCATGCTACAGACCTTTACTCAAAAACAAGGTCTTCGTCTCTATTACAAATTTAATGACATAGACATCGATCGGTATATGGTCAATGGAGCCTATAGGCAGGTCATGCTGGGGCCACGTGAAATTTCAACCCCAGATTTAGATCCTAAAGCCCAAACATTTGTCAACCTACGCTTTAAATATACCCACGGCTACGGTGTCGCTGCTTCATTTGCCAATGCTGTTACCTCCGAGGGCCTTCCTTCCTTTGCGATTAAAGACGTTCCTCCAGTCAGTGATTTTCCTGAGTTTACGATGACTGAGCCACGCATCTATTATGGTGAACTGACTAATGACTGGGTTGTCGCAGATACTACAGTTAAAGAATTTGATTACCCACAAGGGGACACGAATGCGGAAACTTCCTATCAGGGTAAAACAGGAATTCTACTAACCCCACTCAACAAGTTAATGCTTTCACTCAGTCACGCCACTTTTCGCTTCTACCTTGCCAGTGAAGTGACCTCAAGCAGCAAGATGCTGGTCTACCGCAATATAAAAGAGCGAGTTCAAAAGCTGGCCCCTTTTTTAACTTATGATTCTGATCCCTATATGGTCATTGATGGCGGCCGTCTCAAATGGATTATTGATGCCTATACCACATCTGACTCCCTTCCTTATTCCAATATGTATCCAGACCAAGAATTTAATTACATCCGAAACTCAGTTAAAGTCATTGTGGATGCCAATGATGGAACTGTCGATTTTTATGCAGTCGATTCCACCGATCCGATTTTAAAAACTTACATGAAGATTTTTCCTGGTGTGTTTAAAGATTTAGCGAGCATGCCATCCAGTTTAAAGAGCCACCTCCGCTATCCTGAAACATTATTTAGCGTGCAAAGCACTATGCTTAAATCTTTTCATATGACAAATCCCTCAGTTTTCTACAATAAGGAAGATGCCTGGGATATTGCCAAAGAACTTTTCGAAGCTAAGCCGCAAAACGTAGACCCTTATTACACGATCATGAAGATTCCAGGAGAGGATAAACCAGAGTTCGTGCTTATGCTTCCATTCACCCCTGCCTCCAGTGCATCAAATTCAAGAAACAACATGGTTGCCTGGCTGGCAGCACGAATGGATGGAGAGCATTATGGTGAACTTTTACTTTATAAATTACCCAAAAATACGGAAGTTGACGGTCCGCTACAAATTGAATCACGCATAGACCAAGACCCAGAAATATCGAAAGAACTTTCTTTGTGGGATCAAAAAGGCTCAAGTGTGATACGCGGAAACCTCTTGGCCCTCCCAATCGCTGGGAATTTCCTCTACGTTGAACCGATTTATCTCCAATCGGATAAAGGCGGTAGTATTCCCGAAATGAAAAAGGTTGTACTGGCCTATCAGGATCATCTGGTGATGACCGATAATTTAAGTTCAGCCTTAACTCAACTCTTTGGAGAAGGGACATCACAAACTCAAACACCAACTGGTACGAAGACAGCAAATATAACCTCAATCATTGATCAGATGGATCAAATCCGTTCCTTACTTGATAATCTGGAAACTCAGCTCAAAGGATTACAGAGCGCTCCCAGTTAACTCTTGAGAAGAGCACGCTAAAAAGGAACGCTTAAGTGCGTTCCTTTTTAGCGTGCTTAATTTAATGTTGAGTTATAACCGACATGGGTCTTGACGTTTTAACTATGATGACTTGAGGGGTTGTAATTCTGCAAGAGTGGATGATCCATTCTTAGTAAGTTGGATAAGCTCAGCACCATCGACAGAGACGTAATTCTCATCACCATGCAAATTCACCTCTTTAAGTTGACCTGCTGTGACGATATCGGCAGTTTGATGATTATAGACAATCATTTGACCTTTAGCACCAATGAGTGTGCGAACGTCTTGATTAAAGGGAATCGAACCTTCCCATTCAGTTTTAAGAGCAGGGTTAGTTTTCACTTCTGCAAGATCAGCCGTGGTTTTAATCTTTACGAGCTCATTGTTTTCCACTTCACCGATATAGACGTTTCCATCTCTAATTCCTAAGATTCTATCATTACTATTTTGGGAGATGATCTGACGTTTTGTCCCATCCAAAGCAATGACTTGATGGGTAGCTCCAACATTACTGTCAAGATAAAGAGTTCCATACCGATCTGAGGCAGCCATATTATCGATAGTCTCTCCCGATTTACTTAGAGTGCGTACGTTTTTCATAACGTCAATTTCCATGAGTAGTTCCGTCGATTCATTCTTAACTGTCAGGTACATAAGATTGGTAAAGGTTGAGACAACCCATTCTTCAATTTTCCCACCTGCTGGAAAATTGTCAATCGTTTGATTGAAACGATCAACTGGAGCGGCATCTTCATCACTGTCTGGAAGTTCAAGCGAATACAGTTCTGTGATTTGTGGATTTCCATACCGCTTTTCAATCCGGGGCGCTGCCGGAACCTCTTTGGGCACTTCTTTGGGCACCTCTTTGGGAACCTCAACCACACTTTTTTGATTGGGGTCTTCTGTTTTCGGTTCAACAGGAGTCTGAGTCTGAACTGAAGTTTTCGCTGGAGCCTGAGTTGAGGTCTGTGATGTGGATTTAGGTGGGTACACAGTAACATATGTTACAGGGTCGGGATTTTTCTTAGCATAAAAATAGAGTAAGGTATTTCGGTCGGGCAACCATTGGTAAGTGAGAACACCATAGGTTTGATCATCTACAGAGGGCGATTTCTTCTCAAAGACGACTGTATTCTTTTTGAGGTTGAAAACTTTAAATGTACCATTTTCCAAGTAGGCTAAATAATCCTTAGCATAGGAAATTTGAATATCTGTAAGATCAGTGCCCGGGATAGTGGCTTGGAGCTGGCGGGTGATTGGTTCACTCGCTACCGTCGGAGCCATAACTTTTTGAACTTGGTTATTTAAAAAAGAATAAGCTCCAAATTGCAGGAGGAGCGACACTAATGTCCAAACCAATATGGTACGCAGTTTCTTCATGCGTGATTCTCCTTTTTTACGAGATTTAGAGTCCTTTAAGGGGTAACGACAAAGGCTGTAGGAATATATCGTTCACCAAAAATATCCCAAAGCTTATTCACAACTTTGCCGTTATAGACGAGTTCCGAAGAAGAACCACCATCGAGATTGACCGCATTAACCGCATGATAATCATCAAAGACATTCATGAGATCTCGTAAGTTTGCCCCAATACTCCAAGTTGGTTGACGTCCGTCAATAACCACAAAAATAACAGTTCCATCGGCCGTTTGTCCAATACCCGTCCGAGGGGCAATTCCCCAACCGCCATCTCCCGAAATCATGAGTTTACCATCTACAATAAGATTAGGAGTAAAGGAAACTGCTTCGCGAATGTGTTTTTCTTCCAGTTGACTAGCCTTCATATTTCCAATGATCAATTTCCCCTGATCATCAAAACCAACAATGTTCACCGTTTGATCGTTTACATTGTTGTGGACCAATTTTCCGTCATGCACGGTTAAACCATCCGGGAAAGCACCATTTCCTTTACCGTTTGGGTCATAGAATCCTCCAGCATTAATTCCGGCAAAAGCTCCCATATCCTTGACAAGATCGCTGACACGTTCTCCTGTAACACCAATTTCTTTAGTAACCGCCACTTTTACTCGTTTCGGGTCTTTCACCAGCATAACTTTGCCTTTGAAACTTGGGCCTTGGATATCCTCGATCGTAATTCCAGAACTCTCATCGGCAACTACCTTTGTACGTGCTATGACTTGGCTACCGCCTTGACCTTGAGTAGCATTGAGGTTCATAATCCGATCTATTTCCGACTGGGACAGAAACGCCTGTACAACCTGCGGATGCCGTGATTCGTATACTGAGCCGACTGCCACGTCTTTGAGAGACTGGAAAGGTCCCCAAAATAAGATAAAAGGAGCAAGTAGTGCTGCTAAAATAAGGTTATAGCTCAGGAAAGACAGAATCGTCTTTATTCGAAAAATACTCTTGATTTTCATTCAAACTCTTTCTCCTTAACTTAAAGTATTGAGTATGTCACAACGAAGTATCTAAACGTTAGCTATTACTAACTGACTAATAAAAAAAACAAACCGCAGATTTTAAGATGCGGCTACGAATCTCTAATAACGCTGTTTTACACTAATGTTAATTTCCACAAAGAATACCTGATAAGGACAAAATATATGTCATTTCGCTTTCTTCCTCAATTTAGTCTAAAATTCAGCAACAACGCATACTAAGTATAACAAAACATATATGTTCTATCAAGGATTTGCCTATGGTTATTTATAGGAAGTTTTATCAAAAAATAAAAAAGAGCCGTTTGTAAATACAAACCGGCTCTTCCCTAAGGCAGTTGATCTCCTCTACTATCCATGTGTGGGGTTAATATCAATGCGATATGTCAGGTCAGCAATTTTATCAATCATATTGGCAACACTACAGTATTTTTCGATTGAAAGTTGAACAGCGCGCTGAATTTTATCCTCAGCCAGAGATTCACCCCAAAACTTATAAACCACTTCAATGTCTTTAAATACACGGGGATGATCACTGGCGCGTTCTCCTTCTACAGTCGTCTCAAAGCGTTGAACTTTGACCTGCATTTTCTCCAGAATCGTGACGATATCCATACCACTGCACCCGGCCAGAGCGATTAAAAGCAATTCCATCGGACTCGTTCCATGCCCTGTTCCTCCAGCCGTGACGCTGGCATCAATATTGGTCATAACCTTAGAACTTCCTTCGCCCTGGAAATGCATTCCCTTGATATGCTTAACGGTAACTATCATCAAACAAGACTCCTTTCTGTCTGATCAATCCAACTCAGGTAACCATAAGCCTTTAAGGACGTCTTGGGCAACCGAGCGCATGGATTTGCGAGTAGACATCGCTTGATTGCGCAATGCTACATAAGCAGCTTGTTCAGCATATCCCCTCAGTTGAATAAGGGATAACATGGCTTGGAAAACAATCTTTCGAGTCTTCAGTTCTTCCTCTAAACGCTGGACCTGCTGGAAGTTTTCTGTTTCGCGGGTAAAGCGATGCTCCGCCATCTGTATGCCGACAGCCATTTCAAGCGCACGCCATGGATAAATAATAACATGGTGGGCATCAGCTTCGATCACCTCTGATAAAACATGTTGTTCTTCTTGGGTTAGAACAACAATAATCGGACAAAGATGCTGAACGATCAGATTTTGAAGAACTTCCGAAGAATTAAGGCCACGTAGATTCCAGCCCATAATGATTAAATCAGGCTCAAATCGATGAGCAAAACGCAAAGCTTCCATCCCATTATCTGTTGTAGCCAGGATCTGATAACTTACGAGTGGCAACATCGCTTTAATTTCCTGATTTAATGAAGATTTTTCTGATACTAATATAGCCCTCTTCATCCTAAATCACTCATTTCAAAAACTTCTTTATTCACTTACGTCTTACGAGAAGAGTATCTATATATGTACCCTGTCTTTAGCAAACTTGTGCAGCTAAAGCTGAGCATCATGACTTCAGTGAAAACTTAATCTGATTTATTTTGCTACAACCCCTAAAGCCTCTTCAGTAGAACAATATTCCGAGTCTTCCTGCATAAAAGGCCGAGCAGACATTGGGGTTTCCATGCGCAGTGGAAAAACGAGAACCACTAAAGCCATCCCCCCAATGGCGAGCGCCAGATATTGAAGAAATAAAACCGAAAAGACAAGGGTTGAAAGTTTAGAAGGGGTGCCTATTGCATAACTAAACGGCTGAACAAGCTTCAAATTGTCATTCATTAATTGAGACGCGGTCTTCACGACTTCAGTCGCTTGATTGTTGGTTGAGGGAATCCAAACAAGCTTTCCCTCAAAATCAAAAGAATTAATAAGCTGAAGTCCGGTCTTATAAAAGGGATCTAACGATGAAATGTAGATAAAACCCTTGGTTGTGTAAATTCGATCCAGTTCAACCGGTGCGCCAGTTATGGCGGCATTGGTATAAGTCCGTTCAATCCTCAAAATATCATCTCTGCTAACATTTACGGACCCATGATCGGTAACAACAGTATACAAACCACGGTCAATTAACTCTACGTTTGATACTTTAACATCTAAAAGCCGAATGCCAAGCACCGACAGTAGGATAACAAATAAACTAATAAATATAACAACACCCGCTATGCGTTCGCGATCTATCTGTATTTTTTTAAAAATCATAGTTCGACACGTCCTTTACTTCTGCCTATTATCCTTTACTCTAGTTTAACACAATTATCATTGTACTATAAAAAATTTAGTCAGACAAATAAAGTTTATCTTATAAACGCAGAAGAGAAGATAAAATATCTTCTCTTCTGCGTTTATAAGATATTTTACACGAATTATCGACCATTTTCTAGATTTTCTTTAACTTGAGCACTACTTTGATCCAAAATGTTTTCCGAACCTGTTGAGCAATTGCAGGAGATCGTTTGGTGTAAAGGTTAGAGGATTATTCATCGTCGCTTTAGGTTGGGAAAGGGGCTTTGAACCCGTAGATTCCGGCGGAACAACGGCACGCACAAAGATAGCAGCCAGTAATCCAAGTATAAGCATTGGGAGCGCACCTCTTATGCCGGGAAATGTGAGTATTGGAACTGTCAAAGTAATGTAAGGTGTGTTAGCTATACTTGAATAGTCGGCAGTGACATATAAAGCAACAATCAGGGGGGCTTCCGGGAGTTCGGGCGTTGGAAAGCCCCGAAGACCTTGGAGACCTGATGTTCCATCAAACTCTCCAGTCGTACTTACAACCGTGTTGGTTTTATCCGTTACTGACTTTAAGTTTGGAGAGGGAGCTGATCCGTTGGCCATACATCGTAGGAATTCTTGAAGCTCTGTAAGAGGCATTTGAATTGTTTGTCCATTCTGCACGTCAAGAACAGGAATACTTTCTAGGCAAAAAAGGCGTTGCGCAATGAAAAGGAAGAGTTCTGAGGCAATTAAAATAGCGGATGATGCCAAAACACTTCCGATTATGAAAGGTTGGTTAAAATAAAGCGTGGCACTTCCTGCCACAGAACTGATAGGAGCAAATATTCTTATCCCCATGTTGATTGGATTTCCGCTTAAGTTTCCTGGCTGGTTACCGGCCATCGCAACCACCTCCCCGTGTTACAATATATGGGAGAAACTTGTGCCGTGTACCAAAGCCTAAAATTTGTGATAGATAATCATGGTTTCGATCCTACGCAATAATTGGACGGTTTTTGCGGCGCGTTGCTAAATAGTCCAGCACTCGATCAGAAGAGGTATTAAGAACTTGGTGTTCTAATATCCCTACTTCGTGAACCAACTCCAGGGCATGGCTAAACTCACCGACTCGATCCCAAAAATGAGCATCACTTCCCAAAATAACGGGTCCTTTGTATTGGACCATATAACGAGCAAAACGACGACAATTTTCCCACGCTCCCCTTTTTTCCTTGGCCAGTGAACTATTATTTATCTCGACTGGGATATTCAAGTTTGCGGACATGTGAGCGATCCGCTCAAGATCTAAGTCGAAATCAGGCCGTCCCGGATGAACCATCATATCTGTAAAAGGATTTTCCATGGCTTTGATATAAGCTTGTGTATTTTGTTCAACTGTTCCCCCTGGATAACAGACCACATGAAGTCCAACTAAGACGAGTTTCATCCTTGACAGATAATGTGGGGACATATCTAGTTCCCCATCATGGCTTATGATATTGGCTTCTACTCCTGGTAGTATGCGGACCCCGTAGAGTTCTTCAGGGACAATCGCTAGGTTCCCAAAATGATAAAGATGGGGAGCGCCGGGCATACTGGGAGCATGGTCAGTCATACCAAGTAATTTGATCCCTTTGCGCGAGGCAGCTAGGGCATTTTCCGAAAGAGTACTATAGGCATGGCCACTTGCTATTGTATGTGTATGTAAGTCTACTTGTATTTCCATTTTAAAACACCTCAGTATTATTATATCTCTTATAAAGAAAAACACAAAAATAAGTGCTAATTTTTAGCACTTATTTTTCATAAATAGCTACTGCTTCTTAACAGTAGCAGGGACTTTAACTGTTGAATCAACTGTAAAACGGAAATCTGCTTCTGTAGCTTGTTCTACACCACCTTCAAGATTCGGGTTAATGCGTACAGTTATTAAGTGCTGTCCAGCTGTTGCACTTTTACCCATTGCATCCCCTAAGGCATTGATCTTCCGAAAAGCTACACGAGCTGTGGCACCCGGTTCTAGTGTGGCTAGAGTTCCTGGGGCGATCGCTTTTTTAGTATCATCTCCTAAGAGCGTTACTTGTAACTCGACTGGAACGTTCGTCATTTTCTTAGCTGTTGTGTTTTGTAGCGTTACAATCAGGTCAAATGTTTTAGTTGTAATCACTTGTGCCCCTTTTAAAGTCACACTCCCATACGTAAGATCCTTGGTGATCGTGGCCGGTTCCACGCTGACACCAAGCATTTTAATTTCTGGAGCTTCGCTGTTTTTGCTTACACTGGCATCTGTATTTTGCCAAAGTGAAAATCCAGCCAATCCGATCAGGCAAATCACAAAAACACTAGCAACCATGACGATGTATTTGCGGTTTATTGCAATAATTTTCATCAAAGCTTAACACCTCCTCTTAATTTAAGATTTACTCTCTAAAAAAACCTATGCATGTCCTCTCCCAGACATGCATAGGTTTCAAAATTATTTTCATTTTTTCCCTTCGCGTTCATCATACATCTGATGACGAATATCTTCTTCAACGGTCAAGCGAAAGACTCTTGAGGACTGAATTATCCGAGATGTAGTACGCACCCCTATATAGTCTTCCATTTCATCAAGCGAAAGATTTGAGGTAATCACGGTAGGTAGCAGCTCATTCATACGATAATTAATAATTGAATAAAGACGATTACGTGTCCACTCCGTATAGTTGTGGGCTCCTAAATCATCGAGAATCAGAATGGGAATCGTTCGGGCTGTATCCAATAAATCCATTTCGTTGACTTCAGACTTATAGGATGCTCTTAATTCATCCAATAGATCGGGAACCACTAAGAAAAGGACCTGAAGTTGTGCTTCCATAAGTTCATTGGCAATGGAAGCCGCTAGATAGGTTTTCCCTGATCCGACCGGCCCAGTGAATAAAATCCCAAGGCCATGAGGATTCTGCTGACATTCCTCAACAAAGCTTTTAGCTGCATTTAAAGCCCTAGCTGCCCCTTCACAATGTGGTTTGTCCAGCATTTCCGGTGCGTAATAATCAAACCTAAATTTCTCCAGACGACAGTTCTTCAGAACTCGCGAGATCCGTGCATGACGAAATTGGTTTTCCATTTTTTTCATCAGCATACAACTGCAGGGATGGGCTACATCACCTTCCAGTAATATACCACGATCTTGGCAAATAGGGCACTTAAACGTTGCAGCAGGATTTAGCTGATCTGTTGTTTCATAGTTCTGGTTGGCTATAGGTAACCCCGGATCAGTGTAAGGGGTAGTCTTCAAGTCGGCATTGAGTGTTTTAGAGGCTAAGACATTACTTTTTAAAATATCTTTTACACTTCTCATCTTGAGAAATTCCCTCCTTATAAATCCAGGTTGTGTCTTAATCCGTTAAAACTACAGATAGAACTTTTCATATTTATTTGCTGTTTTTGGAACCGGATTTTTGGACTTTGTTGTTTTTTTCTCTTGGCGAGACTGAAAATAAACGTCTTCTGCCTCAATTTCTGCCCGTGTGCGCAATCCCTTTTTTTCCCACTCTCGAAGTATCGAGTCTAAATAACGAAAGTTTCGAATCCCTGCACTTACCCCTCTTCTTAAAGCTTCAATAATTAGCTCTTCAGAAAAATTAGAAGACAGCCATCGATCTAAGTTTTCACATTCTAAATGGGTGAGCAGTCGACCAAGTTCTTGTTCAAAGGCCCGAACTAAATTTTCCATTGGTGGGTTTATTGGCGTAGATGTTGGTTGAGGTGAGGATTGACTTTGTTTCAACGTGCGTTCTTCTTCCAATTGCTGAGAGCGTTCAATAGCCCAGAGTTCAGCAAGTTCGTCGATTAGACCCACAATACTATAATTGTTACCCCACTTTTGTTCGCTAGGATTCCAGTACCTTTCGATCGATAGTAATTTTCGCTCCACCAATCGACCCACAACCTCCTCAATGTCTGAATGAGAAGCCGTCATGCGTCCTGCTAAGGTGACAATTGAGGGGTAGGGATTACTTTCCGCTTCACATAAAATTTGAATCAACACCATCATCTCGTGATCATTTAAACCAATCTCTGTATAATGGGTTAAGAGATATTTCGGGATTGAGACAACACCGGAAAAGAAAAGAGCCTGTGTAAAGCTCCCATAAACACTAACTTTATTCATTGAAATTCACTCCCTATGCACCAACCAAGAAAATATCCCTAAAATATCCTCACTTTTTGTGTATTATCCTCCAAAAAATACAGCACCGAGGATATATAAGTTATAAAAAGGTTTATAAGACGATAATTGGTAATAATAACTCGCTTTATTTTTCCTTATTTTGGCAGGATATTGCAAGTCTTTTGGCGTATTTAATTAGCAAACGAATCTAAGGAGGACAAATTATGAACTTTCAGCAAGAACTCATCCAAATCGTAAATAAATCAGGTGCCCACCCTGCTTGGGGCGTTAAACATTGTTTCAGAGTCTATCATCTGGCCAAAGAACTTTCCTGCCACTTAACTCTGGATGATGAAGTACTTTATACTGCGGCTATGCTGCATGACACAGGAAAATACCCCATCTATGCCCTCAAAAACATCGATCACACGTTACGTTCCAAGGGGGTTACGGCAAATCTCCTCCAACAAATGATGTTCTCACCGATCAAGCTACCCATAGTTTTAGACGCTGTTGAAAACCACATGTATTACTCTGAACCGGGACGGAGTGATGAGGCGGTCTATATACGCGAATCTGACATTTTAGATAACTTTGGAAACATCGGTTTAATGCGTTTATTTAGTATTGTTGGACAAGATGAATTGATACAGACTCCTGAAAATGCGATCGACAGAGCCCGTCTCTTTGCTGATGCTCTGCCAAACAAAGTATCTACAAGAGCAGGCAAACGTTTGGCGATAAAGCGGCGAGAAGAAACCCTTCGCTTCCTGGCTGGTCTTAAACGCCAAACTTCAGAATATGCTTGGCTTTGATGAGCCTTTATACCTTAGCGCCCTGTTTCCCGCTCTTGTTCTTCAAGCCAGCGTGTCATACTGTCCAGAAGATCTATGACTCGTTCAAAATTACGGGTTCGTTGCCCTTCGTCAATAAGCTTCTTAAGACGGTTACGTAAGCGGATATAGGCTCTATTGACATGTGCACGGGATAAGTGGGACTCCGATCTTCTCGATCGTTCAAAAGTAGGTGTGCCAGAAAAATACGGCAATTTATTAATTGATTTTTCAGGAACCTGACGAATTTTTTCTTCACTCCCCTGAATCGCAGCATCCAGTGGTAACCAGACTTTCTGGGGTGCGTGACGAACGATTTGGTTGGACATGAATTCAATAGTTTCTCCCAGTTGAGGGATAAGGGGAACCTTACCGAACATTGCTTGGATTTTAGCGGAAAAGACAGTTTGTGCCTCCAATTCCCCGTGAACAAGAATGATTTGTTCCGCATTCTTACCTAGAAGAGAGAGCCAATGAAGTAGCTCTGCTTGATCAGCATGGGCAGATAGGCCGTCCATATGACTAATCCGAGCTTTAACCACAACCTTCTCCCCATGTATGGTTACAAGCTCAACACCATCGGAAAGAATTCGGCCAAGTGTACCTTGGGCCTGATAGCCTACAAAAAGGACAGTAGCCTTCTCGCGCCAAAGATTTTGTTTAAGGTGATACTTAATACGTCCAGCATCAGCCATACCGCTGGCGGCGATGATAATTGCTCCACCTTCGATTTCATTAAGAGCCATCGAATCTGCAGCAGTTATACTGAAATGAACATTAGGCATAGTTAGAGGACTACTACCCTGTTTAATCAAGTCACGTGTTTCTGCGTCAAAATGTGTGGTGTTTTCTTGGAATATTTTTGTCGCCGCGATAGCTAAGGGACTGTCAATGTAAACTGGCAAAATTGGTATACGATGTTCGTCCTGTAATTTACGGAGATAATAAAGAAGATCTTGGGTACGTTCAATAGCAAACGAAGGGATGATTAAATTTCCTCCGGCTTCATAAGTTGTACGAATTATTTCTGCAAGTTGTTCAGCACGATCTGTTTTCTTCTCTACTGTATTTTCAACATGGAGACGATTTCCATAGGTTGTTTCCATAATTACAACGTCAGCTTCTGTTAAAATGCTTGGATCTTCAAGATAGGGTTGGTTGACATTACCAATATCACCGGAGAACACTATCGTTTTACTAAAATCCAACTCTTTAATGTGGAGCACAACGTGTGCCGACCCTAAAATATGACCCGCATCATAAAGTTGAAATGATACCGTCGGAGCGAGTTCAATTTGTTCCAGATAAGGTATCGCCTGAAAGTAAGGAAGGCTATCAAGCGCATCTTGCACGGTATAAATCGGAACGAGGGGTTGAAGTCCCGCCCTCATCCGCTTGCGGTTCTTGCGCTCCACTTCCATTTCTTGAATATGACCGCTATCCGGAAGCATTATTGAACATAACTTAATTGTTTCAGAGCTAGCCCAGATGGTACCTTTGAAACCTGCCTTAATCAGTTTAGGCAACATGCCGGAGTGATCGATATGGGCATGAGTTAAAACAACCGCGTCGATGCTGGCTGGATTATAAGGGAAAGTATCGTAATTCAACTCTTTAAGCGCTTTCGATCCTTGAAACATCCCGCAATCAATTAAAATCCGTGACTGACCTGATTCCACAAGATAAGATGATCCCGTAACGACTTGTGCAGCGCCAAAAAAGCTGATTTTCATCTGACAATCCTCCAAAATATATCTATCTCTATAACTTTTCTAAAAAGAAACAATGGAAAAAGCTTTACTGACGCCTTTCTTATAGTATGTTATGTTTAGAATTGTACTATTCAATTTTAATCCTAATATATTTTACCCGTTAAATTAACATTTCGCAATGGCAATCAACCCTCTACCTAGTCTTCGTCGAGCTGAACAAATTTCAATTTAACTGCTTTAAGAGCTGCTTGAGTGCGATCCTCAACAGCTAATTTTCGATATATGCTTGAAAGATGATTTTTCACGGTCTTTTCACTGATGAATAAGGCAGTCCCAATCCCACGGTTGGAAGATCCCCGTACTACATAATGGAGAATTTCCATCTCGCGCTCACTGAGTCCACAGGTGTCTTTCAGGGGACTTGGGTGAGTAAATCGATCCATCAATTTACCCGTTACAGCAGGAGATAAAATTGGTTCGCCACTATAAACCTTGTGAATCGATTGAATCAATGTTTTCGAGTCGACATCTTTCAGCAAATAGCCTGCTACTCCAATTTGAAGTACTTGGAAGACCTTATCATCTGAATCATCGACAGTAAGCACTAATATGCCTATTTCAGGCCGTTCTCGTCGGATAACTCGACTAGCTTCTAAACCATTCACACCGGGCATATTGAGATCCATTAATATGATATCGAACGTCATGCTGCGTGCAACATTAATGGCGCCTTGACCATCTCCTACTTCTGCAACGACTTCAATTCCATCTTCAAATTCCAAAATTCGGCGTAGTCCCTCTCTTATTAGTGGGTGATCATCGGCAATTACTATCCGAATCATGCTGTCGTTCCTCCTCATGTCTCGATGGTATTGATAGTTCGAGCGTTGTTCCTTTACCTAAAATGGATTGAATAGAAAAATGTCCAGAGAACATTTCAACACGTTCGCGCATTCCGATCAGTCCAAAATGTTCCCTAGGAGTGCTCAAAGCTGAGTCCACTTCAAAACCTTGACCATAATCTCGAATCCGAATAATCGTCCAACTTTCTTGATAAACCAACGTAACATCTACTTTTGTCGAAAATGCATGTTTAGCAACATTAGTCATTCCCTCTTGAATTAAACGAAAGAAGGTCACTTCCAGCGCTGGCTGAAGCTGTTTTTCACGACCTTCAATTCGCAGTTCGCAGGTGATACCATAGTTTTCTTGGAAGTTATCCAGGTATTTAGCAATGGCAGGCACTATTCCCAAATCATCGAGCGCCATTGGTCGAAGATCAAAAATAATCCTCCGTATATCTTGTAGATTCGAGCGAACTAAAATCTTAAGGTCTTGGAGCTCAGCTTTGACCTGGCTGGGTTCTATCTCAAGCATCTTTTCAACAATTTCCAATCGCAAGACGATATTGGCAAGCATCTGTGCAGGGCCGTCATGAATTTCTCTTGCAACACGACGCCGTTCTTCCTCTTGTGCTCTAATAACCCGCAACGCTATTCCTCGTTGTTCGAGGTTCTTAGTTTGTAGCGCTTCCACTATTCCACCTTGCAATAAATTAACCGCCATGCTAACCTTTGTGATCAGATTTTCAGCACTTTCAATCGTGGCTAGCATCTGACGTAAGGAACGTTCAAGATCATCTCGCCGCTTGCGCAATTGCTTTTCTTTGCTTTGCGAAAGTTGTAAATTAATCTGAGCATTTTTGGCTTCTGTATACGCCGCGCTCATTTCTTTCTCAGAGTATTTATGGAACGCTCGACTTACTTCCATAAGTTTTTGACGCATACGCCGATCTATTTTCCCTTGAAAATCGACTTGAAAAATAACTTCCGCGATCTCATCTTTAAGGTTAGAGAGTTCATTCGTAAGCCGAAGCGTCTCAGTCCGCGATGTTTCCGCAATAAAAAAGATCTCTTCCTTTGAAGATTCGATCGCTGTCAAAGTGGTTTTCAAGATTTTTTCCAACGGATCAGACACAATTATTCCTCATTTCGATGGCTAAGTTGAGCTTCCAACTTTATACTTCTAGTATTTATTTCGACAAAGAAATAATATCTCCTACTTCTACTCGAAATAAATACCTTTATAGCTTTATAGTTTTATGATTTGAGGCTTACTTCCTGAACGCTGGATTTGTCTAATTGCTCGCTCTAATCTGCGAGGAAACGCTAGATCTTCAGAACTACACCCATAGACCTTCCAGCCCTCTTTGGTAAAGTCCTCAATTAAACAGGGATGCTCTGGGTCCGAAATTAAGATCAGAACATTCTCTACTTGGGCTAGAAACGTCTGTCCCCTTAAATTAATGTTCCAACTGACTGAGCTGTTTGGAAAGATATCACTTAAAACACGTTTAAGTGACTCTGCATGCTCGGGAACTTGTGAAGTGCGCACTATTCCATAAGCTTTGGCATTGATTGGTGGGTCAATCTCAATTCCTACTTTTATAGTATTATCTTCAAGTGATTCTCCCTCTTTAGAAATAGTATTCATTGGAGTCAATGGTTCTCCTGACTCAAGGTCTTCTGGTTCAAGGTCTTCTGACTCAGTTTTAATTTCCTGAATCTCCGAGTAAGTAATGTTTGCAGAGGAAAATGCTGGAATCGCATTTTCAGTCAGGAACTCTTCAATTGGAACTTTCTCAGCTCTTACTATAGTCTGGTTATGATCTTCCAGCTGATATTCTCCAGTATTCTCAATAGTGGAAATCAAAGTGTTTGGTTCCTCTCTGTTTTGGGAATCGATCGCCTTGGACATGCCTTCGTGTAACATTCTCTCCATAGTAGCCTGAAACGTCGGAAAGTTATTAATAACACGAGCGTCAGGAAGTTGTTGTTCAATGAGTTGTCTAAGCCCATCCTCCAAATATTCTGATGGAAAAACAGAAATCCCCTGTAATAATGATGTTACTTTTGTGACAATTTGACACCCCCTTTGAAACTCTGCCTCTGAGTCTACTCCAGTTAACAAGCACACTGTAAATACTTTCTCTGTGATTTGATCAATCCATTCTTGAATTCGTGGATCATTATAAAAATAAGTCTCCAAAATTATCCACCTCCAAATTATCCATCTTTTGATAGCTATGCTTGTCGCCTGTCTAGTATGAATACTCATCTAAAATATCCTTTGAGTTTAAGCTAAAAAGGAAAACACCTCAGTAATCTCTGAGATGCTTTCCTTTTTGAGGACATGCCATTAGCACGCGTAACTTAAGCAGGATAAGTTTAGCAATGCTAAACTTATCCTGCTTTGACTAACGTTAGATCTTAGCGTTGACGGAAAACGTTAAGATAGGAATCCGCATAAATGCTTCTACCAAGCAAAATTTGAGTAGTTGCTGCGACGTCGACAAGATCTTCGTCATTAGCATTCATAATGGCAGCATCCAGTCCTGCACCAATTGCCATTGCTAAGTAGGTCCGATTGAGTAAATTTGTAATATTATGAGGAGATTTTTGCGATACGTTCGTTAAGCCGAGAACCGTACGCGGTGCTGGGTCAGCAAGCATTTTGATTTGAGCTAAGCTTTTTAGTACTTGCAGCGCATGTTCTTGAGCAACGTTAACAGGAAGAATTAGAGGATCAATGTAAAGATCTTCCATAGGTAAACCATACTCATCAGCAGCAGCAACCAATTCCATTGCAAAAGCTACCCGTAGATCATGGTCCAAAGGAATTCCTTTTTTATCCATGGTCAAACCGACAACTCCAGCATTGTAATCAGAGGCCATTTTAAAAACGCGCTCCATCTTTTCTGGTGTTGCATCAACGGAGTTAATAATCGCAGGTTTCTTACAAAGTTTCAATCCTGCTTCAATTGCATCGTAGTTTGTGGAGTCTAAGACAAGTGGCAGTTCGGAAACTTCTTGAACGACATTAACCATCCATTGATAAGCTTCTGCGCGCTCTTCTTTCGGGATAGCAGGACCAGAATTCAGGTCAAGATAGTGGGCTCCTCCTTCTTCTTGCTTGGTAGCCCAATATTGTAACGGTTTGGGGTCTTTAGCTTTAAGAGCATCTCCAATATCAGTATACATTCCATTGATCCGTTCTCCAAATATAAGCATTGTCATTCGGTCACGACCTTTCTTAATTTTAGAATTATAATGACTAAAAACAGTAAGGTAATTATTCAATAAATGAATCTCATCATTGAATAATAATTGATAGTTTAAGCAGCAGCTTAGACACTCATCAATTCGTCAATATTCTTTTTCACTACTGCCACTGCCGCAGGGTTGCGCATCATAATAATACTAGCTCCGACTTGCATCAAACCAGAAGCAGTTAATGATTCCCAAAGTACGGCACGATCATCAAGTTCTCCCCACTGAGGATTATCTTCGATAGGCGAATTAGATTCTTTAGTCCGATTGGCTTCATAACCTACGGAACAAAACATTGGCATGGCGAGCATTTTGTCATTTCCTAAGGCTCCTAGACGTGCCCGTTCCATAATAGAATAAGCATACTCAATACCAAATCCAAGTCCTGCAATTAAAGAGTCAATAACAATCTTGTTTAAAGGCAGGCCCATTTCATTGATTAAGATATTTAGTTGTTTACAGATGTTAATGTCAAGGGGCGACTGCGCAATCAAGGTGTGTTTATGAACCATTGCGGCAGCTGCATAGGTTTTATAGGTTTCCTGTTCAGCAACACCAATCAGAAGGTTTTCGCCTGTTGCTGCTTCAGCAACAGCTGCAATAACTTCATTGTCTTTTGCTGTGTCGCCACATCCCACTACGATCAGCGGAACTCCTACGGCAGCTAAAACTTCTTTAACAACACGAACACAATCTTCGGGGGAGCGATTCACACCATCAGGGTCTGCTCCGAGCAGTTTTAGATAGATGAGATCCGCGCCAAAATCATCAACGCATTGTTTAGCCCAAGCCCCTGGGCTATTGAAGACATCGCCATATTGTTTTGTGAGCGTTGTATTCCATGTGGGGGGAATATCATTGACCTCCATGGCGATCACTGGACGATTAACTTTTCCTTCAAAGTGGAGAAAAGGTAAGGCGCTATCTCCACCAATAGTCACTGTAGAGGTTCTTGTTCCTCCTTGTTCAGCAGTTGCGCCGAGTGTTACCTCGCCAATTTTACCAGCATATCTTTCTTTTACGATTGTTACCGACATGAACTTCTCTCCTTTCTAGTTAAAGACTCCGGCACGGTTCAAAATGCTTTTCACAGCCTTGACCGAGACGGCATCATCAGGCAAATCGAATAATGGTTTGCCCGCCAAGTCATATTCCACAACCAAAGGATCTAAGGGAATATCTCCAATTACAGTTAGTCCCGTACGTTTTATTTCTTCGCCCAAAGACTCCATACTATCTTCACCGGTTTTGGTAACGATCAAGTGAAGAGTACCTACTGCGGACTTAAGTCCGCGGATGAGTTCATGTACTCGTCCGGCTGAGCGAATACCTCGTGCTGAAGAATCACTGATAACAAACATCTCATCGATACGAGGGATAGTACGTCTGCTGATGTGTTCCAGACCAGCTTCAGAATCAACAACCACAAAGTCATAATTTTCTCCAATGGTCTCAAGATATTTGCGCAAAAGATCATTGGGATAGCAGTAACAACCTGCCCCTTGTGGCCCTCCCATAACAAGAAGGTCGATATCTTTAGTTTCTACAAGCGACTGTTGAAGTTTATACTCTATAAAGATTTGCTTTGGCATTCCATTGGGGATTGCTTTGGGATCTTTGGTTTGTTCAAGCAAATCTGAAATAGTTGCAGTGACAGTTAATCCCAGAGCTTCTCCCAGATTTGCGTTTGGGTCGGCATCGACAGCCAGAACCGAAATTCCACTCTTTTGATGAACCATTTGCCTTAATAATAAAGCAGTGAATGTGGTTTTCCCTACTCCACCTTTACCAGCAACTGCAATGTATTTTGCCATGAAACCAACCTCCGTTGTTACTTAAGTACAAGATGGGAATAGAGAGAAATCCGTATGGGGCAAAAACAAAGCAGAAACATATTCATCCATAAAAGTCGGTCCCACCGAAAGTTCTACATAGGTCATTTTTTGTCCCAATTCTTTCGCTTCTCGCCATGCATTCTGCGAAAGTAAAGCAAGGCGCGCTCCTTTAATCGAAGCATTTCCGATAAACTCGTACCGTTCCTCTTCAAGATCTGGAAGTAGTCCAATTTGAACCGAATCCTGAACATTGAGATAATTCCCGAAACCACCAGCAATGATGATCCGGCTAATCATATCCATCTCCACAGCAACCATGTTTAGTAAGGTTCGGATCCCTGCGTAAATGGCCCCTTTGGCACGGATAGTGTTTTTAACATCATTTTCTGTGATGACAATGTCTTTTCCCCCACCCGATTGATCAGCCCAAGCTAGTACAAATTCTTTGTCATCCGAAGTTGCTCGTAGGCGAGCCGAATTTGAAGAATGTCCCATCTGGAAATTTCCGACGCGATCAATAATACCCGCTTCCAGTAACTTAGCCAAGCAATCAACTAGTCCTGAGCCACAGATACCTACGGGAAGGATTCTACTAATCACCTTGAGCGCTACATCCAAAGTTTCAGGATCAATGACAACTCGCTCAATAGCCCCAGGCATTGCCCGCATCCCAAAAGTGATCCCGCCACCTTCAAAACTTGGTCCTGCAGAACAAGCACAAGAAACGAGCCAATCCTGGTTGCCAAGCACTATTTCCCCGTTTGTTCCGATATCAATAAAGAGAATAATGTCTTCTCCATTAGCTAGATCCGTGACCAAAGTTCCAGATATAATGTCCCCGCCGACATAACTCGCTACCGAAGGAAAACAATGTACCAAGGCCTCTGGTAACATATGGAGCCCAATGTCCCGTGCCGGAATAGAGGGAACGTTAGTCATAGTAGGAATATATGGTTCTAGCCGAATGTACCGCGGATCTACGCCCAGAAACAATTGGGTCATTGTGGTATTTCCTGCAGCTACAGCCGCTGAGAAATCGGTACTGGACAAAGATTGACGTACAAGAATCTTGTCAATAAGTTCGTTGATAGTATCAACAACAGCGCTTCGAATCTCTTGTAATTGCTCTGCATTTTCAACCGCATACACTATACGTGTGATAACGTCATCACCGAATTTGGCCTGTTTATTATAAGATCCCTGCTGATCTATAATCTCTCCGGTCAAAAGATTGATAAGATAAACGACAACCGTTGTTGTACCAATATCGATCGCAAGCCCATATGAAGGGTTATCATTTCCGGGTTCCACATGGGTTACAGTTATCCCTGAGTCCATATCTGTTATGGTGACAGATACATCCCAGTTTGCGCGACGGAGTGCTTCAGGAAGATCTTTCAGGACGGACAAGGGAATATCAACGGGTTTTTCTCCGGTTTTTAGGACACGGCGAATTTCCATGCTCAGGCGAGCCCAATCACTTGTATTTTCCGTTAAAGTCGGAGCCGAAAGTGAAATCCTCAGCTTCTTTGCGAGAGGCTGATGCCCGAATTTCTCGAGTAAATCATGGTCGCTTTCCTGTAAGAGCCCCTTTTGGACATCCCCCATTAAGACCTGATGTTCTTTTAGCCGAGATTCCAGAGGTACCTCTACCGTCATATCCCCTTGAATCATAGTTTGACAGGCTAGACGAACCCCATCTGAAATTTGTTCAGGTGTCAAGTTTCCGGTTCCTGTCACCAAAGGTTCCCCACTCAAAACGACAACTTTACAAGCACCGCAGGATCCCTTACTACCACATCCTGATTTGATATAAATTTCGGCCATAGCGGCTGCATGGAGCAGCGACATACCGGAATCTGCCTCAATGATGCGGCTCTCTGGCATGAATTTAATTTGAAAAGGGGGCATCGTTGTCACTTCCTTACTCTACCTTAAAAACCCTCTTCGCGAGTTCTATGAAAAAAACCTCTTTGCATTGCACTATTTCAAAGTTTTTGCGAACGCAACGATCCCGCTGGATTCCCGAGGACCGACAATAACATTCCAGCCCGAAATTTCTTTGAGTTTAGCAGTGACAACTGCAACATAACCTGGGATGATAACGTTACGGTGTTTAAGAGTTTCTGGAACGCCTAATTTTTGCATCGTTTCCCACATTAACTCCGGCTCATATTTACCCGCAGCGTAAGCAGTGAGTACCGAGGTTCCTTCGGTATTGACTGGGATAATATAACTAGGAATTTTGGTGGATTCTACTTCACCCTCAACACTGTAGTAAGTTAAGGAGAAATTCGTTGTGAGATATAATGGAGAATTCTCGTTGACTTCTCCAATAGCATACAATTTTTCCTCAACTTGGATCGGCTTTTGAGGATCGGTATATAGATTTTGTTTGAGCGCCATCAACGGCAAGATATGCGCTTTAGCGCTAGTTTTTAATACTATAGCACTAGCATATTTACAAACGTAAACAGAAGCTTCCATAATTTCATCGAGAGGATTGTCATGGTTTGTAAATACAATGACAGGATAACCAAACGTGCGGAATTTCTTTTTAATAGCTAAACGACGCAGTTGGGTCAGATCTGCTAACTTTTGGACAGTAGTTTTAGAACCGGGATCCAAAACAAATTCCTTGTAGCCAAGGGTTACTGCTTTTTCAACAAGATCACTCAGAGCATCAAGGCCCTCAGCTTTCAGGATTACAGGAACCGAATTTTCTTTAGCAATAGTAACTACTGCTTCATAGTTATCAGCGTTTGCTTCTCCAATGAGAGGTTTACGGGCTGCCAGCGGCACTACAGCTGCCTTTAAAGCTTCGGGATCATTACTAATCAGAACCAAGGATTTCTCAGTTCCTGCAGCCACAGCAGCAGCAACTTTTGCAAAGCGCGCAGCATCACCGGAGTCATTAACTACAGCTACACCTTCAACTGAGTAATGAAGTCCAACGCGGTCAAACTCCAAACCGTTAATCTCAGCGAGTTTTGCACTAACTTCGTCATCACTTAGGGCATCAGATATTTGAATGATCACGGTTGTTTCGTGATAAAAGGTCTTATCATGACGAAACATTACTGTTTCATCCCCCATAACCGACCCATTGCCAAATTTAATGGCCTTGATTGGAGGCGCAGCAGCGGACTCCAAGTTCTCCCGAGCAGCATCCGTTACATAAGGGCAAGTGTCCAACGCAGCTTTGCCTGCAGCCAATGCCATGGCAAAGGCTAGACAAGTTGGCACGCCACACTCTCCGCAGTTTTTCTTGGGTAGTTGTTTATAGATTTCTAAACCTGTTAGAGCCATTTTGAAACCCCTTTCTAATTGATTTAGTATAAGTAGGTAACCATTAGTATCATACCGATTGACCTGAAAAATATACCTTCTAATCAATTTAGCAGGCAATCAGCCAAGGCCTCTGTTGAATAACAGTTGGACCTTGGCGTCTTGCGAGCTAACTTACATTAGCGATTCAAGACCAAAGCAAGGATGTCCTTTTTCTTCGAGGAACGGTAGAATTTCTTCTGTTGTCGTTCCGATGCTCTCATCGGCGATCTTATCAATAAAGTCTGCGCCTAAACCTTCCTCAATGCAGCGTTGAGTCAAATCTTCGCGCAAGAACTCTTTCAGTTCTTTGGGCATCCAGATGATACGGGCAATTCCGCCATCAGCAGGAATAAATTTCTTACTGACAAGGTAAGAGCGTCCAATTCCCATAAAGCCAGGAGTTTGATATCCGCCGCCGCAGGTTCCGGCCAGCGTAGAGAAGGTCATACCGACAGGGGTCATTCCACTGTGTTCACGGGTGGTAACCATAATCCCATTAGCTTCAGGGATGATGGCCATGATGGCCTCAAAGCAACCACAGGAGGTCATCGGTCTGTCCATGATCGTATAGAGATTAACCTCTTCTAAGCTGTTGTTGGAATTTGTATACAAATATTCATTACAGCTTTGCCACATACCTTTTAACTCATCGATCGCCACGCCTTTGGGAATAGGTTGGTTCGGTCCGGTCGGCGCAATCTCAAACGATGCTTTGGCATCCAACCAACTTACAGCACCACATAAACCAACCCGTTCCGGAGTAACAATACAGACATGGTTTGGCGCGAAGGACTGACAAAGCAAACAGGAGTAGAAGTCTTCGACAGAATCATCCGTCAAGGTCCTCATACGATCGTCACGTTTCTTATACACTTCGCGTGCTTTAATGAGGTTTTCCTCAACCGCAGCCTGATCTGTATAAAGAATAACTTCGACGCGGTCGATGATGGCCGGGAATTCCTGTTTTAATTTTGCCATCAGGAGTTCACCAATGTGTCTAATTAAGAAACCTTTAGCACGAGCATCTTTGGAAATTCGAACCCAACACATATCCCGTTGGGCAACGTGCCAGATGCCTTCTCCATAGTTTGTAAAGTAATGAATTCGACGTTCCAAAACGCCTTCAAAATCATCTTGCATCTTACGTCCGTAAACGTTAACCACAATCCCCAAAGGCATTTTGGTTCCCTCTGGAACAGTATCAATTTCAGGACCAATGACTGTGATCTGACCATCAACAATATCATCGGGACCGACTGAATGAACGAGCTCAAAAGAGGTAGTGCGACCGCCACCGAATTCAACGTAGGTATCTGCTTTGCGGATGGTTTCTCCCTCAAAAGCAGGTCCGAAGTTGACCGGAATTGGAATATCGATACTTGTTATTTTAATACCGCGAACTTCCATTGCCAACGGAACGATTTTCTCATAATCAGGTTCAGAGATATACCAGTCAGGAATTTGCTCTTCTGGAGTAAGTGGTTGATCCGTCAGGACTGGGAAGCCCATGAAGATTGCGCCCATTGAGGCAGCCACTTTGACATCATCCCGCTCACCCAGATGAAGAACAAAAGCCAGAACCCGACGTTTTTGATAATCAAGATGCTTTGCTCTGTCTCCTGGAGCGATCCCACCAAAGGCAAGACCTGCGCGGAAGGCATAGTTGACTGCATGAATAACTTGAGTAAAGTTTCCTACAGGGAATGCAATGTAGTCTTCCCCAATTTTAACGTTTTCTTCAAGGCACTGCTCAATGACCTCATCACAAAGGAAGATCATAAACCCTTTATTCATGAGGTTTTCTACAATCTTCTTGGCCGCTTGGGAATCTTTGGCGCGTCCAAGAATAACAGCAACACCAGGAATGGTCCAGTCTACCATCTTAATCCCGTGTTTACGCACAATCGGATCACCTAAGAATCCAGTCCAAGGCAGTTCTTTAGGATTGTCTCCACGGAGATAATTGATTGTCTCAATGACCTCTGCAGCATATAGAGTTGATTCACCCCAAAGCTTTGAATTCTCTACGGTAAGTTCAGTGCGAACTTGATTACGCAAGCGATTCAAGATGGGAACCAATTCGCCTAATTTAGTTACTTTTTCGCCGGAAAGACACATAATAACCGGGAGATAGTAGGCGGTATCCGGATAACCAATGGTTTGTTCCGTACCAAAATCTTTGATTGCCCGATTTAGCAGAATTTCTGCATAGCTCATAGCGGTAATAGTGCCATCATAAGCTTTACGCAGTAATTTTTTGGGTTCTTTAATTACTTCTTCGCTAATTTGTTCAACAGACATTACTCTTCCTCCTTTCTTACCAGCCTTGCGCTAGAGAAGTTTCAAATTTTTCCGCAGCTTTTCTATGCACATTTAGTTT
>JARLHV010000093.1 GCA_031292055.1 Desulfosporosinus sp. | reverse complement strand
TATTTTCAAATAGATAAAAAGCCCGATATTATTATGGGAACCTTAAGTAAGTCAATTGGAAGCGAAGGCGGATTTGTATGTGGAAGACAAATCTTGATTGAATATCTAAAGAATAAATCACGCAGTTTTATCTTTTCGACCGCCTTGTCTCCTGCTGTTATGGCCTCCTCGATCAAAGCGCTGGAACTGATTATGAATGAGCCTCAAAGGGTCCAGGCTTTGCAGGAAAATGTCCAATTCTTTTGTCAATGTTTAAGAGAAGCGGGAATTGAGGCGGATTCGAAAACTGCCATTATTCCGATTGTGATTGGTGACGAAAAAAAAGCCATGGAGATATCGCAGGAATTATTTGAACAGGGTTATTATATTTCGGCCATTCGCTATCCTACCGTTAAGAAAGGGAGCGCCAGACTTCGCGTAACCTTGATGTCGACTCATACTAAAGAAGAACTGAGACGTACGGCCGATGCTATAGGGAATATTCTAAACAACTATCCAGGAGGTACAGATGAATAGGATTCAACATTATAAAGAGAATGTAATCAATGGAGCTTCGATAACAAAGGCAGAAGCAATGATCATTGCAGACGCTCCCTTAGAAGAAATCTGTCCGGCTGCAAATGAAATACGAAAACACTTTTGTGGAAACAACTTTGACATTTGTGCCATCATTAACGGGAAGAATGGCAGGTGTTCCGAAAACTGTAAATACTGTGCTCAATCAGCATTTTTCAGTACTAAGATCGAGGAATATTCACTTTTAGATACTGAAACACTTGTAGAACAGGCCAAATACAACGCTGAAAGAGGAATACTTCGTTATTCAATAGTCACTTCCGCCAAGAAATTGAGCGACCAGGAAGTCAACAAGGTATGTGAAAGCATACGGGCAATTAGAAACGCAACAGGGATTGCGGTTTGTGCTTCGTTTGGACTTTTGGCGGAAGAACAGTTCAAAAAATTGAAAGAGGCTGGCGTAAGCAGGGTGCATAACAACTTGGAAACCTCCAGAAGAAACTTTCCAAATGTTTGTACTACCCATTCTTACGATGAAAAGATCGAGACGATAAAGGCTGCTAAAAGGGCAGGACTTAATGTCTGCAGTGGAGGAATTATGGGGCTTGGTGAGACTATGGAAGACAGAATTGACCTGGCGCTTACCATTCGAGAATTAGGTATCCGTTCGATTCCTGTGAATATGCTGAATCCTATTCCTGGTACTCCTTACGAAAATATGAAGCAACTTACGAATGAGGAAATGTGCAGAATTGTCGCGGTATTTCGTTTCTTGGTGCCGAAGGCCTCCATTCGGCTGGCGGGTGGCAGAGGATTATTGCCGGATAAGGGATTAAAATGTTTCCAGTCAGGTGCCAATGCAGCTATTTCAGGAGATATGCTTACCACATCGGGAATCTCTATTGAACAAGATCTGAAACTCTTAAACGAATTAGGTTATAAAGCTGCGTTGTGGAATGAGTAAAGGAAGGAAAACCATTTCTTGAAAATTGAAGAGGCTGATAAGCAATCGCTTCTCGATAGAAATGATGGTACTGTGTTTTCATTCGGGCAAAAGTAAAGAGACCACTAATTCAACAAATGAATCGGCAATCTCTTGAGGTGGTTATCGCTTAACAAATACTATTCAATCCGTGCCGCAATTGGCAACCATGTCTCTTTAGTCAAAAAACTCTCATCCACTTGCTCTTCTAGCTCTAAAAATCGTTTATATGGGAAACTAAATGAAAGGATGTCCTTGTCGATGAATTTACGTGCCGAGGGATCGGTAAGCCCAATAATGCACTTTGGACTCTCGGCCTCCACTTGATCCAGAGCATAAAGTACGGACTGATGACAACCTGCACCAAATTCCACTTTAACATTGTCCTGGGTTGTTTTATCATAATTTGCGAACTGGACAAGAGCGGAAAGTTGGTCTGCATTAACTAAGAATATAATGATATCTGGGGTTTCATCCTCAACTAATTTTTCTAACGGTTTGAAAACAATATAAGTTTTTGTGGCAACTTCGGGTAATCCAGTAGCAAATTTTGCTGCCAGCTCAGGACTCTTCTTATAAAATTCTCCTTCTCTATCACCTACACTGCCGGTTGACAAAAAATATTCAATAAAGCCTAATTGAAATCGGTTAAAACCAAGTCCAACTTTGCCACCCGAACAGGGGGTCGTTTTCTCGTCGAAAACAGCGACGCGGCCTTTGGATGCGGCATTTAACATTGAAATTACGCAGCCCCATTTCCCTTCCTTAAACTGTAAGGCCTCTTCAGGTTTGACATCTGTACGGAATACGGCAACGGGTTGAGTTTTAAGTTTTAGGGAAGCGGCAATCTTGCTTTTCATACTAACACTCCTCGTATTCTTATTTTCGATTATTCATCCAGCATGTCATATAACTCGGCTTTTTCCTTGCTAAGCTAAACAGCTATCGGTTCATAATGAAAAATAGCTACTTAAGGTTATCATATATGTGATTTAACAGTTTTTTCATTTCTACGACTTTATGTTTTTCGATTCCTATGGTTGCTTCCTCCAGTAATTGCATAGCTTTAGGAACTAATTCACCCTTTAATGCCCAGCCACTATTAGTTAAAAAGATTTGATAAGCTCTTTTATCTACCGGATGAGGCTTGCGGACAATCAATTCTTTCATTTGTAACTTTTCAAGAATGCGATTAGTATTTGGTTTATCTTTAAAGATGATATCTGCCAACTCTTTAGGGCTAATACCTTCTTGTGCCCATAAACAGTTAAGTACAGACCATTGTTCTGGGGTAACGTTATATTCATTAAATCGTTGCAATAATTTATTTTTTAGTTTTGTATTCGTCTTATTTAGAATAAACCCCAATGAATCGTCTAACTTAAATTCCATCTATATCACCACCAAAGTTGTCTTGACAACTATATTATATACTCGTAATAATTTTCAGTCAATATGTAATTTTTTAGGCGGTATGAATGAAGATTAGGAGGCGCTTAGGATGGATTTTATTGCTTTATTGGTTTTTCTCATTGTCCAAATTATTTTTATCCCCTTGGTGCACAAAATAAGCGCAGGACAGGCGATCGGACCATTTTCTAACCAATTTGTCCGTTGTCCAGTGAAATAGAAATTCGTTGGAATTACTGAAGCCGGGGACGAACTGATTCAAATCATTAAGTCCTATGGCGGCATATCGCTGCATAAGCAATCCCATGGAGAGTCATTTTTTGCCTTATTCCGAAATAGATTCGGCGGTAAAGGTATCTACATTCTGGACGAACCTGAGGCGGCTTTATCACCAACGCGGCAAATGTCGATGCTTTCCATAATGCATGAATTAGTTGGGGAAGGGTCTCAGTTTATCATTGCAACCTACTCGCCAATAATAATGG
>JARLHV010000092.1 GCA_031292055.1 Desulfosporosinus sp. | reverse complement strand
TCGTTGACAATCTCTGGGCAATAACATATGCTCTATCTAACTTTGAGGGTATGAAATGGGGGGTTAACGATGAAACCTAAGTTATCTCAAATTGACCTTGATGAATTGCTTAAAATTCCCCTGCTTAAAGCCTTGAGTGAACAACATTTACTGACTCTAAATCAATCTGCGCACGAACGTTCATTCCAAAAAAGAGAGTGTATTTTCACCCCGGAAAAGCAAGCGGACTTTATATTAATTCTCCTTAAAGGTAAGGTTAGAATCTATCTCAGTTATCCCAATGGCAAAGAGTTTACGATCGCTTTTCTAGAACCTGGGGATGTCTATAGTAGTCATTCGGGTACTTTTGCAGAGGCGATGGAAGACACCATCGTCTGGACCATCGACATTAAAGTCTTTCGAAACCTTATGCTTCAAGATCCGGTGATTTTGATCAGCATGGTCAAAGTCTTAGGAGAAAGCTTAGGAAACACACTAGGAATCATTGAAAATCTCGTTTTTCGCGATGTCGGAAAACGTTTAGCGAATTTTTTGATACAAGCCGCTAGGGAAAAAGGACAGACTAAGGAACACGGTACCCTGGTGAATTTAGGCTTGACTTTCGATGAAATAGCTTCTGCAGTGGGGACCTCCCGTCAAACTGTCTCTACATTCCTCAATGGTTGGCAAAAAGCAGAAATCCTAACTCTGAATCGCAAATCATTTATCCTAAGGGATATTCAAGCCTTGCAAGAGAGTATGCAAGAAGACTAAAACTAAAGAATTGTCTGTTAAAAGTAAGAAAACCATCAGCATCCTGACGGTTTTCTTATTTTTATTCTTCTATAATCAGAATAGTTGAACTGTTGAGTTCAGTGATGACAGTAATCGATCAATTTAAGGAGGAATTTAGAATATGATCAAGACCTTTTTGACATCAGATCTGACAATAGATAAGGGAGTACAGGAACTTCTCATGAAAGCGAAGGATGAAGGGATAGAGACAGCCTTTGATCGAGCTGGGCAACAAGAACCACGCTGTAAGTTTGGCTTAGCTGGGGTTTGTTGTCGACGCTGCCTGATGGGCCCTTGCCGGATAAGTTTTGGAGAAAAAGGGGCGAAGCGAGGGGTCTGCGGTGCAACGGCTGATCAGATCGTCGCTCGCAACTTGTTGACACTCATCGTCGATGGGGCGACACCCCATGTCGAACATGCCCGCGAAGTGACACAAACCCTTTTGGAAGTTGCGGAAGGCAAAGCGCCCTATGAAATTAAAGGTAAAGATAAGTTAGGGAAAATCGCCCAAGGTTTAGGCTTAACCGTTGACGGCAAGAGTATAAATGAAGTGGCAAAGGAAGTCGCGCTCATAGCTTTGCAAGATTTTCAGAAACAAACAGGGGTAGCCAATTGGTTAAGTTTACGCGCCCATCCCAAGTCCGTTGAAACATGGGAAAAATTAAACATTCTACCTCGCAATGCTCATTTGGAAATTGCCAATGCCATTAATAAGGCTGCCATGGGATGTGATAGTGATCCACTTAACCTCCTCCTCGGAATTATGACGATGGCTCTTGTGGAAGGGTATGATGGACTACACCTTTCCACCGATCTTTCAGACGTTCTGTTTGGCACACCGAAGTTAGTCAAGGCTCAATATAATATGGGAGTCATCAAAGCAGATTATGTGAATATTGCGGTTCATGGCCATATTCCGATGGTTTCGGAAAAAGTAGTGGAATGGAGCCGAAAACTTAATGGGGAGGCAAAAGCCTTAGGTGCCCAAGGGATTAATGTCATTGGGATATGCTGCAGTGCCAATGAGTTATTAATGAGGCAAGGGGTTTCCGTAGCAACCAATTTTTCCAGCCAAGAATTGGCGATTGTGACTGGGGCGTTAGAGGCAATGGTTGTCGATGCTCAATGTATCATGCCGGGCTTGCAAAAAGTTGCCGAATGTTATCACACGGAATTGATTTCCACCTTGCCTATGATTAAAATCGAGGGATCCAGCCACGTTGAGTTTACTCCGGCTAAGGCTGATCAAATGGGCGAGGAAATTGTTCGCAAGGCATTAGGCCGATATACAGAACGCGATATGGTTAAGCTACACATACCAGAAGGAACCGTTGAAGCGTATGCTGGATTCTCCGTGGAACAAATCATCGAAGTACTTTCGAAGCTCAATCAGGAAGATCCTCTCCAACCCTTTATCCAAGCGCTCACAGACGGGGATATCTTAGGTGTGGTGGCCATTGTCGGGTGTACCAATCCGCGAGTGAAGCAAGATTGGGCTAATACAGAAGTAGCCAAAGAACTTTTAAAACATAATGTTTTGATCGTAGCCACCGGCTGCTCGGCACACTCTCTAGGTAAAAACGGTCTTCTGTCTCCGGAGGGCATCGAGTTTTGCGGCCCTAAGCTCGCCAACGTGCTGAAAGCAATTGGTGAGGCGAATGGGCTCAGTTCATTGCCTCCGGCATGGCATATGGGAAGTTGCGTAGATAACTCCCGAATTGATGATTTGTTAGTTGCCCTGGCCAATCGTGTAGGAGTCGGGGTACGGGATTTGCCGGTTGCCGGATCAAGTCCAGAACCTCAGAGTCCCAAAGCTTTGTCAATTGGCGCGTTCTTTATCGCTCAGGGGGTTGACGTTCATATCGGTCTTAATGCTCCGATCAGTGGTTCACCGTTTGTCGAGAATGCTTTGACCGGTGATAAAGGAGAATTTGCTGTAACGACGGATGAGTTGTTCGGGGGCAAGTTGATTTATGAGGAAGACCCCATCAAAGCAGCTCATTTATTAATTCAACGAATTATTAAGAAGCGAACAGCTTTAGGGTTGCAGAGCCCCGATCTTGAGTTTTAAAATAGAATATATTTTTTTAAAAGGTCACTAATAAATCATTTATAATAGGAAGGAAAAAAACATGAGTGTGACAAATAAACGTCTGAAAATCGCTGTTTCTGGTAAAGGTGGGGTGGGTAAAACCACCTTGGCCTCGCTTCTATGCCATTTATATGCCCAAGATGGGCAGCATGTTCTGGCGGTTGATGCTGACCCGGATGCTAACTTGGGGACTGCGCTAGGATTTCCTCCAGAGTTACTCGTCAACCTCACTCCAATTTCTAAGGAAGCGAAGTTAATTAGGGAACGCACCGGTGCAGAACCGGGGTCAATCGGGGCCATGTTTAGTATCAACCCCTATGTGGATGACATTCCTGACACTTATGTGGCAAGGCATAACGGAATCAAACTTTTGCGGATGGGTTCAGTAACCTTAGGAGGCTCCGGCTGTGCCTGCCCTGAGAGCACGTTATTGCGCAGTTTGTTAGAGCATATGGTCTTAGAACGAGACGAAACTGTCATAGTAGACATGGAGGCTGGTTTGGAACATTTCGGGCGTGGAACGGCGAAAGGGGTGGATGCTTTTATCGTCGTCGTCGAACCGGGCAAACGGAGTTTTGAGACAGCGCATGCAGTCGCTAAACTTGCCCAGGACATTGGGGTTAGCCAAGTATATGCCGTTATCAATAAAGTTCACCCCGGCCAGATCGAAGATATTCAACGGGAAATGAACTTTATTCCGATCTTGGGATATCTACCCTATGACGCTATGGCAGTGCAGGCTGATCTCACCGGTCAAAGTCTCTTTGATTTAAGTCCGAAATTCGTGGACCTAGCTAAAGAAATTAAGATCCAGATCGAAGCGTTATTAGGTTAACTTAATGTGGTGACTGGTGCCTGGTGCCTGGTGCCTGACACCAACTTATGAACTTATTGTTTAGCTTGTGCGTAAGTGTCAATTATGACCCGAATTCAAACTCCTTCAGAATTATGAGAAAAAAAGTTCATGGTCAGGGATACAGGCTGAAGTACATTATTTTCCATTTTTTAAGCTTGGGCCAGATAATCCACACGATGCCAAGTTGAAAGATGTCGCCAGGCGGGGTTACTGACAGAGATTAGCTGAGTTATTTTGAGTGTACGACCGATAACATTTTCCATCACCAAGAAGCCTGTAAATAGAGCAAAAACCAAGTTCACACTGGTTTTTGCTCTATTTCTATACATTTTGCTATTTGACGCTTACGTCTTAAAAGCAGGCGGTTAAGCTGACGGTTGGTCGAATAGGTCGTAAGCGCTTAATATTCCGGCGCATGGTCAACATACTTTATCTATGAGAAACTATCTCCATAACACAAAGGGATGGAGGTATTCGAATGGATAAACAAAAACATAAGGCTCTGGTGGCCGAATGCATGCTCTGTCAGATAAAATCAAAACCATAGAGGTGAACCAGTTTAAAAGTCTATGGTTCCATTATCGGTTAACTCGTCCATATATTCTTTTACTAATTTTGTGAAAGTGCTAATGAGATAACTTTTTTTGTGATTTTTTTTAGTGATGACATTGATTTGACGAGTAATAGGAAAGCCTTCCAGATCAAGGCATTTTATTGTTGTATCCTCTGGCCGAAGTGAAAAAGTTGAAAGCATTGATATTCCTACATTTTGGGCAACAGCTCTATATATAGCCTCTGGTTGTCCTATTTCTGTGCTATTACCAACATCAAGCCCGTTTTCATGGAGCCAATCATAAAAAATTTTTCGTGTATTTGATCCTTGCTCTCTTACTATGAAATTTTCGTTTTTTAAATCCTGAACCCTTACTTTCTTTAGTCGAGTTATAGGATTATCAATTGATGAAACCAAGACCAATGTATCATAGCCGACGATAGTAAAACATAAGTCCTCGTTATCGTTATCTGGGGTAAATGATGCCAACACAACATCAACCGACCCGTCTAAAAGACTGTCTATTGCTTCGTTTGTATTACTTATTGCAAAGAAAAGTTTTGTTTGAGAATCATTTTTTTTGAATTTTGCAGTAATACCCGGTAAAAGGTAAGTTCCAATTGCGGTAGTGTCAATCCTAAGAGTATTTGCGTATACACCACGTATTTGGCTGAGAGCTTCCTGACATTCAGCTTGAATTTGCAATAATCTTCCAGCATATACCGCAAGAACTGCACCGGCTTCCGTTGCTTGGTATCCTTTTCCACTTCGCTTTAGTAGCTTTATACCAAGATCATTCTCTAATGACTTGATACGTGCTGTTGCGGTGGGCTGACTTATATAAAGCAATTTTGCAGTTTTGGAATAGCTTCCAGATTCAATTATATTCATAAAGGTTGCTAGTTCTTTAAAGTCCATTATTTGTTTTTTCCTTTCAACAACTATTAACAATTATAATATAATTACTTATAAAATCGATGAGCTTTAACGATGATCAACGATGATATACCCTGATATTATCAGAAATATTTTATAATAAATTATAGATTCAAGGCGTGGACTCTATCAAATATTTTAATAATCATTATGCCTGCGAATGGAAAATGAAAGGAGTTAATTAACATGAACACGAACCCAAGTTATAACAGAAACGGTGCTAACATGAAAAAACAGATCTTAAGAAGATTGTTCCTGGCGGTCCCAAGCATAGCGTTGATCTTTACAATTGTTTTAGGCATGGTTGGTGCGGGAGGAGTAGGTTTTGAACTTAATGTGGCCATGCGTTTATTTAGATATCAAGAAGTTTCCGCCATCATAATTGTTATCATATTTACGGTAGCATGTATTGATAAAACATCCTCAGAAATAAGATCCGGAATTATTTAATTGAAAACACTGCCCTCCGGTACCCGGCTTTGGAAAAATGGGTAAGCGGTAATGAACTGCAGACAAAAGTTGGCGTTGCATTACAATGTTTGATACATATAATTATCAAATTTATTAATAGTTAAATTCAAAAATTCAAACGAACTGAAACGTCAAAACTCTTGATTATATCAATGTATCAAACTATAATAAAGGCGAGGATCGGTCGAATAAATATAGAAAAAACTGATACATTGACATAGCCGGAGCTCATATTTTTTAAGATTGAAAGGATTGAATTTAAATGGGAAAAATACTATTAATTGTTATTGATGGCTGTGCACTCGATTACTTGAGTGATGAAACCACCCCCAACATGATGAGGCTTGGAAAAGACGGATTCTTTAAAACCGTAAAATCTGCCATTCCATCTGTAACTAATGTGAATCACGCAACCATCTTAACAGGTTCATTTCCGGAAGAGCATGGGGTTGCCGGAAATTACTTCTATGATCCTCAGACCGGGGAACAGGCGTTTATTGAAGGCCCTGGTCACTTGAAAAAAGAAACCATTTTAGATGTTTACGCCGCTCAGGGTAAAAGCACGGCTATACTCAGTGTTAAAGGAAAGGTTGTTCATGTATTTGGTTCACCAGTGGAGACAAAGATCAGTGTTCAAGAACCTGATGAAAATCTGCTAAAGCGACTCAATCTTGATAATCCTCCTGCGGTATCTGCTTTAGCTGCAAACGACTGGGTATTTAACGCCTGCTTTAACCTTATCCAGCAAGATGATCCCGATTTTGTCTATTGTACAACAAATGACTATATGATGCACAATTTTGCACCCGATACACAGCAAGCAAAAACCCATATGGCAAAAATTGATGAATGGATCGGAAAAATCTACGACGTAAACCATGAGCGGGAAATCTACATAACGGCTGACCATGGCATGAACAGAAAGGATCATCTGGTCAACATGCAAATAAAGCTTGACGCCGTCGGTTTTAATACAGTTTGCTTACTGCCGATTAAGGACAGGTATTTGGAAAATCATATATATCAGGAAGGCGGCACTCTATATATTTATTCCAACGAACCGGCTAAGAACGAAGATTTAGCGGAGTATTTAAGAACATTACCTTTTGTGGAAAAGGTATATGACAGAACGGAAGCTGCCAAAGAATTACACTTGCCCGTTGATAAAATCGGTGATTACGTAATACTCGCCGATTCTACTACGGTTTTTGCAGAAACCGAAAATGAGGATAAATATATAAAAGTAAGGACACATGGTTCCTTGCATGAACAAACTATACCTCTCATTTCAGTAAACGCTCGCAGAGACGCAGACACTTATCAGTACAGCCGGGACATCGTTAAATTCATCTTGGAGGATGAAAAAATCAAATAGCATCACAGCTCTATCAATAAACTTAATCCTCAAGCAATAAAGTATCAATGTCATTATCTTCACGGAAGTGCCTTACGGCTATTTAAACATTGGGACGACAGGAAATAAGATGTTCGAGAGATGCAACTTGTCGTGAAATACCTCCTGGTTGGCAGTCTGCATCCTGGTTCCCGTTGCGATCGGCTCTCCAGTTCCAAGATTGCAGATCGAGCTGATATTCCAGTTTGCTCGTTGTCGCCGGTGGAAGTTTCAGGATTATTGACATTAAGTTTGCTATTAATGACATAATTTTCACTCCTTTGTGATTTCGGTATTTTTAATTCCATCCTTGATAATTTTAAGAGCATTACTCAGATTTTTTAAATACCTTTCCTTGTCTGATCCATTCCTGAAATACTCATTATAACTGAATGCAGAAATCATATTGATAACAAGTTCGGAATCGACCTCCGGTTTGATGAGGCCGCGCTCTTTATCACGCTCGACCATTTTCACATATCTGTCAGTAGATGATTTGCGAATTTTCAGAATAAATTCACTGTTATCCACCGCCATCAGCATCGCTACCTCGATATATTTCGGCATTATTTTCCCTTTTTCATGGAATTCTCTCGTTTCATTCATAACTGTTTCAAAAACGTCCACATCCGGTTCCATACCCTTGAAATTGCTGAGAAGTTCTGCATTTTCTTTGGAGGCATATTCCAAAAAGCAAAGATAGAGATCTTCTTTATTATCAAAATATTGATAGAAACTACCTTTGGGTATACCTGCATTCTTGATGATCTGGTTAAGCGATGACGCGCTAAAGCTCCTTTTTGAGAACTCCTGCAGAGCAGCGTCGAATATTCGGGTTTTTTTTTCATCACTTAAATTGTAAAAGGTATTTTTGGGCATTGCTTTTGCCTCCTATAGTGTGACCGGGTAGTCATATAATGACTTTATCATACGACTACCCGGTCATGTTGTCAATATAAACACTTTGTAAATATCAAGACTATTAACAAGGTACAGGCTGTAAATAAGTTGATGAATTATAACGAAATTAACATATTACCACCATCGATGATGCTGGAAGGAGAGTCATAAGATGATAAGTGAGAAATTTACTATCGATGACATTCACCTGATAAGATATGAGAACTACGCGAAAACCAAGGATATGAAACAGGAAGAACTGATCGAGAAAACCAGGCGTGATGCGATGGCTCTTGTGGAAGGGTATGATGGGATACACCTCTCCACCGATCTTTCAGACGTTCTGTTTGGCACACCGAATACAGAACTTGAGGTGCTTGTTTTACCTTGCGATACTATGAAAAAATAAAAATGAATTATCCTAATGGTGGCTCCGCCACACCAAAATATAATCCAGTTGTTGTAAAATCTAAATTGTGATATATTCAAATTAATATAAAAATATTAGGAGTGAGACTATGAACTTTTGCTGGTGTACGATTATGGTTAATAATATGGACGATTCTCTGAAGTTCTATCAAGAGATTGTGGGGCTTTCGATTAGTAGGAGATTTACGGCAGGGGCAGGAGTAGAGATTTCCTTTTTAGGAGAGGGAGAAACAAAAATTGAACTTGTTTGTAATCCAAACCATAAAGTAGCGGGCAATGTCGAGGACATTTCTTTAGGCTTTGAAGTTGAGTCTGTTGACAATATGATCAAGGTAATAAATGAAAAAGGACTAGAAGTAGATAGTGGGCCATTCCAACCTAATCCTCATATTAAGTTTTTTTATGTTAAAGATCCCAACGGCGTTAGTATACAATTTGCGGAAAATATGTAATTTTGATCAAGAGCACGAAGTGTCTTTTTTCCATATAACGCGGAGCTTTCGAAGGATTCGCGACAAGTGGCTGTCAAGGCAGATAGCCGATACCTATACGGCTGTTGCAATTAAAGACTTAAACATGAGAGCTATGGCGCAATGCTTAAAATTGCCAGACCATCAACGCAGAGTTGACGCTGGCCGATAGAATCTGGAGTTGTAAGTGTTGCGACGCAGAGATTGATCGAGATATAAACGCCGCAATAAACATCAGAAATAAGGGCTATCATTCCAACTTCGAAAATACTGGGCATGTAATGCAACCATTCTGGAGCATCGGAGATAGGAAGGCACTGCCGCGCAATAATTGCATTAAAGCATTGCCTTTATTTTTTTATGCCAATTTTAGGACGCGTACCGCGTGTGAAAGGAGTTTTTAATATGGAAAATACAGATCAGAATTCGTTCCATTACCTCGAGAAAGCGCCTGTTCCTAAAGCAATTATGCACATGGTTATTCCCATGATGCTGAGCTTTATTGCTACGATTATTTACAATATCACTGATGCCTTTTTATTGGTAAACTTGATAATACTGCCATGATGGCAGCGGTCACACTGGCATTAGCGTTTTCAGCTTTCTTGATGGCGCTCGGTAACCTATTCGGTGCAGGAGCGGGAACCTATGTGTCGAGACTTTTGGGCGAGGGTAATGTCGAAGGAGTAAAAAAAGTTTCGTCCGTGAACTTCTGGTCATCAATGCTCACTGGAGTTATTTTTATGGCAATATGTCTGCCGCTGATATCTTCTCTTTTACAGCTTTTGAGAGCAAGAGGGGACACGCTGTTGTATACTTCAGCTTTTTTGCTTGATGGCTTTATGGTAATTACCTGCTTGCTTTTCAATAATTTTGCCGCTTTCTACGGGGACAACGTTATCGCTGGACTTGGTATTTCCCAGAGAGTTGTTCAAATTGCAGACTTTATTAGCATGGGCTTTTCAATGGGGGCCGTACGAGGAATTTTCGGATCGGAATCCTTGGCTTTCCAATCCGCCGGTACTGACAGGCAAATATCACAAGTTTCTAATAGCAAAGCGATACCTGCTGATTTGCCTGGTAAAAGGGGACAATGTCTACGATCTGATGAAAACATCCAATGCGAACAATGCGAATGATAATTCTCAAGAAATACAGGCTTTGGCCTATACCCTTACGTTGATAATGACTCAAACCTTGGAAACGTATCCTAGAAGATCAGCAGCGAATGGAATTGCGGATTAAAATCTTTGAGAAAAAACGTTCTGATTAGGATCAGACCATACAGACAGCTAATAGCTTCGAATTAGAGACAAAGTTTAAGTTTTTACATAGAATGGTATTAGTGGAACATTCCAACCTATAATTTCCACTTGCCTAGGTGGTCGGGTTTGTTTAAAATCTGAAAATTAGTTTGGAGGGATGAAAGAAATGCCAACATTAGGACTGGCTTGGACATGGCCGTATTGGTTTTATTCAGGTGCTGGACGCTACGGAGGCTTGGGTTGTGGCTATCGAGGTTATCCAGGTTTAGGGGGATGGTGGTGGTAATAATCTAAGGTACTCATTGAAATGCATCATAAATCTGTGGAGATGAGCTAATATATTACCCATGAAACTGTTTAAACGAGGGATCTTCTTGAATGACATCATTTCTGATGTCATTTTTTTGGGAACTTTACTGCTTTCCAAGCAATATCTCCGAACATAGTAGGACTAGAGAATGAAAATCCACTTATAGTGTTGAATTACACGGTGCTGCTAAGTTCTTTTTAAATTTAAGGACTTTAGTTAGTATGCGATTATTCAGCATTAGGCGATTTAATAGATGATTTCATAGACAATCCTTGATCTCTAAAACGCATAACTCTACGGAGCGTTGATTGAAAAGTTCCAGTTCATTCATTACTATATATACAGGGAGGCAGTGACAATGCAAACTATAAATGTTGGTAACATCATTCGGAAATTGCGTACAGAAAGAGGAATGACGCAAAAACAGCTTGCGGACAAAATGAATATCAGCGATAAAACCGTTTCTAAATGGGAACGGGGTTTAGGCTGTCCCGATGTTTCTCTGCTTTCGGAACTATCCGACCTACTTGAAGTTGATATAGGCAAACTATTAAGCGGTGATTTAGCACCCAATGATTTTGTGGGAGGAAATATGAAAAAGACTAACTATTATGTCTGCCCTATGTGTCATAACGTTTCACTTTGCACAGGTGAAGCCGAAGTATCATGCTGTGGCAGAAAAATTGATCAGCAGCAAATGCAGAAAGCCGAAGAAAATGAGATGCTTTCTGTTGAAGTAATCGAAGACGACTGGTATATCACAGTGGCTCATTCGATGAACAAAGACCACTATATATCTTTTGTCGCATTTGCAACCGGTGACCGTGTACAGATTATCAAGCAATATCCCGAATGGGATATGCAGCTTAGGATACCCAAAAGAGGTCATGGAATGCTTATTTGGTATTGTACAAGGCATGGATTATTTTATCAGTTAATATAAAGGAGTCTTAGGTATGAAATTTATTGTGTTTAATGGAAGTCCTGCTGCGGCGGGTAGTAATACCAATGTAATTGCACAGGCTTTTTTAAGCGGTGCAAAGCGGGCAGGTGCTGAAACAGAAAATGTATTTATAATAGAGAAGAATATTGGACACTGTAAAGGCTGTTTTTCATGCTGGTTTAAAACACCAGGAGAATGCGTTTTACAAGATGATATGCAGGGATTACTTGAAAAGTATAACTCTGCCGACGTTGTGTGCTTTGCTTCTCCGGTCTACACCTGGAACATGACTGCGGCTTTAAAGAATTTCATTGACCGTCTTGTCCCTCTGAAAAGCCCCTTGATAGTAACTATAAATGACAACTTTGACCTCACTGATTCTGTTGCCAAAACACAGCAGTTTATGGTTATTTCAAATTGTGGTTTTCCGGGGAACAACAACTTTGAAACGATGAAAGTTGTATTTGCATCGTGTAATCCTGTTTTAGAGATTTATCGAAACTGTGGCAAATTACTGAAAAGCAAGGACGATAAAATCAAAAGTGTTGTTGATAATTATTTGAAAGCCGTTGAGCAGGCAGGTTATGAAATGGCAACACAAAATAGCATTTCAGAGGAAACAGAAGCAGGTCTTCAAAAAGAGCTTATGTCTATACCTGAATATGTGAGATACATCGGAATGTAGCATTGGAGATGCTAAGCAAAATGTGAAGTAACGCTTCTCTTACACAGCTTCAGTAAATTCAGAGGGCACTAAAGTCTGACGCCAGGAAGAAAGCATTTGCAAAGGTTTATGCTGCCCATGAAAAGGGAGTGCCCTGGATGATATTATCTACGGGTATGAATGGCCCGTCGGTGAGTATTCCAGTTGTTGTCAGGGATACTTGCCTATCATCTCAGGACCAATACGAAGTAATGGTTTCGTACTTTTTTCCAGACCTAAGCAATCCGGTTCTGAAATAATCATTCCCAGTTCCCTTCTTTCGGTATAGTGAATAAGTCAATGTGCAAATAGCCTTCTAAATATTAATTTATCAATTCCGAGACACCCACTTCTTTAAGTGGGTGTTCCTTATTCTACTTCGGGGTAGAATCCCCCACCGAAGTCTCGATGTTCAGCTTTGGCTGAACGAGTTCACTGTTTATCCGCGTTAACCGGTGTGCCTAATTCTTAAATATTCACTATTACATAACACACTCATTATAGAAAAACATAAATATAATGTTATAATATTGAGGTATATATAGGTAAGGGGGTGAATATTTGCCAGATCAAATTGTCTTCTTGGCTCATTGTTTCTTAAATCCTCAAGCAAAGATTCAAGGTTCGCCAGATATTGCGGACTTGTGTGAAAAAATTCTCAGTATGCTTGGGGAGCATAAGTGTGGAATTATCCAGTTGCCTTGTCCGGAATTGCTCCATGGTGGGTTGTCTCGCTGGGGTCAAACCAGATCCCAGTACGATTCTGTCTTCTTCCGACGGCATTGTGAAAATCTCGCTGAAACCATTGTTGACCAAGCAGAAGAGTATCGACAGCATCAAATTCCCATAGGTCCTATAATCGGAGTAGAAGGAAGTCCATCTTGCGGGGTAAATCTGACCTGTGATGGTCCCTGGGGTGGCGAACTTTCGGAAAACGATCATCTGCTGTACAAAATCCGAGCAGTGAAACTAGTCCCAAGGCGAGGAGTTTTCATGGAGGTCTTACAGTCATGTTTGGGTCGCCGATCAATTACACTGGATGAGATTGGAATCGTTGAATCTGATCCGGAGGAGAGTCTACATAAACTGCAAGTCTATTTAAGTAAGGTGAAATTGCAAGGAGGAAAAAAGTATGAATAAAAAACTGGCCTTAACCATGGTAGCCACAGGGATTGTCATTAACATCATCGGTGGACTGGTGGCGACAACCTTAAAGATTCCAATTTTCTTAGATAGTATTGGCACAATGTTAGCGGCAGTAACTTTGGGCCCTTGGTTAGGTGCTTTGACGGGGATACTCAGTAACGTTTTTCAAGGACTGGCAACCGATCCTGTCTCCATTCCGTTTGCCTTAGTGAATGCTGTGATCGGACTAGTGGTAGGATTTTTGGCACTGAAACGAGGATTCACAGACTATATTACGCCCTTATTGGCAGGTATTATTTTAGCTTTTGTGGCTCCACTCATTGGCACCCCTATTGCAGTTTACTTATTTGGTGGGGTTACCGGAGGCGGAGTGGATATACTCTATTCAATTTTATTAAAATCAGGAAATGAAATTTTTGCCAGTGCCTTTCTGGCACGTATACCCGCTAATCTAGTGGATAAACTGTTAAGCGCCTATTTGGTCATGGCCATTATTCGTAAATTACCGCAAAACATGAAGGGTATCAGTAGGGGACCTAATGCAGCGGGCTAAACAAATACTACCCAACATCAACATAGGAGCACAAGCCATTTTAGGATTGCTTGTACTCCTATCGATATTATTTTTGCAGACATGGTTGACCCTGTCGATTTTCACCTTAGGGTCACTGGTGATCGCAGCTTATCTCGGTCTTTTGATTACCTTACTTAAGCGCTTAATACCGATAGTTTATTTAGGAAGCGTTATCATTTTACTCCATACCCTGGTGAACCCTCACAATCAGCACTTTATATTCTTTTTCGGAGTGGAAGGGTTTAACTATGGATTAATTACGGCCTTGCGCCTGCTGGATATTGTGACAGTGACTCAACTATTCATGCTAATTAACCCCTTGAGAAATATTATATCCGCCTTAAGTTGGATCCATCCCGACCTGGGCATGGTGCTGGGACTCGTTCTTTCGATTTTACCGGTCATTCGTCAACAAATGGAAGTTACCTTAAACGCCCAGATCGCACGGGGACTCCGGATCGGAAAATATCCTTGGCAACGAATAAAAGCTTACCTGGTCGTGATGATCCCCATCGTCATTAAAGCGCTGATTAGAGCTCAAATAATGGCCCAACTTCTTCATGTGCGCGGATACAACTCCCAACAAGAAAAAAGAAAAATTGACTGGGATCATAAGGACAAATTAGTCATAGCCTGTGGCCTCTGTTTATTGTTAATCAGCCTAGGGTTTAGCCGATAAGATCAATCTTGTTTCAAGCGGCGGTACGTAAGCAAGAGTCAACTCTATGTTCACAAGAGAAAAGGAGTACAAGTTGGCGAGTATCACGATCACAAATCTTAGTTTCACCTATGAGGGAACCACTATTCCAGCCTTAAAAACGATTAATTTCAGCGCTGCTTCTGGGCAAATCATCGTAATTTGCGGCAATAATGGCAGTGGCAAGTCGACTTTGTTGGCCTGTTTATCAGGAATCATCCCGGAACTAACGCCAGGTAAACTAGAGGGGAAAATTGTCTGCGGCGATAATATTGGCACCAAACTTGTCAAAGATGGTCCAATCCCAGGTGTTGGATTACAAGATTCTGACGTTTATCTATTGGAAGAAGTTTATGAGGAATTGGCCTTTCCTTTACAGAATTCCGGTATAAATGGACCGTACTTAGACAAACGTATCCAAGAAGTCGCCTTAAGCTTAGGACTAAGCAATTTACTACAACGCAGCCTAAGGTCCCTTTCCGGTGGGGAAAGACAAAAGGTTGCTCTTGGAGCGGCGTTAATATGTGACCCTTCAATTCTCCTCCTTGATGAACCGGTTGAGCAGTTAGATCCTTTGTCTGCCTACCATCTATTTCACATCTTAAGGGAACTTGCGGATCAAGGCAAAATAATCCTAATCTGTATGCACAACCCGATTTTTGCAGCTCCGTGGGCCGATAGACAATTATGCTTTCGCAACGGAGAACTGTTCGAAGCAACTATAGAGACTCCTGAGGTCACGTCAGCTCAATATAAGCAAACAAACGCTTGGACTTTTCCGACGCTTCTTAATCAAGGGAATTCAACGCTGACAGAAAACAGAGAACACGCTGTACTTGAGGTGCGAAACCTCACCTATCGCTACAATACACAGGGCGGCATAGAAAATATAAACCTCAAGGTTAACCAACAAGAAATCCTGGCTCTGATAGGACCGAATGGCTCTGGTAAGTCTACCTTGGTTAAACACTTTGTTGGATTACTACGGCCTCAGGCTGGAAAGGTCTTTGTCGATGGTGTAGATACCGAAAAAGTTCCCACTTGGGAACTGGCGAAACAAGTGGGAATTCTGTTTCAAAATCCTGATGATCAGATCTTTAACGCCACTGTCCTGGAAGAGATCGCCTGGAGCCTTGTTGCTCGCGGTGTTCCGAAACGTGACGCTTTAACAGCGGCCTGCAAGCTAGGCGCAGATTTTGATTTACAAAGTATGTTGGATAAACATCCCCATGATCTTAACCGTTCCTTACGACAATTAGTAGCCTTAACATCCGTTCTAATCACAAAACCGAAAATCCTCATTCTCGATGAACCAACAAAAATGATGGATTTTGAACTTCTGAATAAAGTTATGACGTGGTTAGAAAATTACCGTGACCAAGGTGGAACGATTCTAATCGTAACCCATGATATGAGGTTAGCAGAAAAATATTCCGATAGAGTGGCATTCTTAGAGAGCGGACGTCTGGCGGGAATTGGCAGAACCGATGAATTATCGACACTCATGAAGATGAGCACTTAAGCTGAGACGCTTGACCGAGCTGGTCAGGACTTCCCTAATTTCGTAGCTAAAGTTCAGTCAAAGTCAATAGATCATCCAAAAATCTACTAATCGTGTTTAACTCTTCCCTATCATATTTCTTGCATAGGTCTTTTGCTCTATGCCGCACTTAAGAAAATCATAAGGTCTGATGTATGGGGAAAATTCAAACTAGGAAAGGAGAATAAAGATGACCTACTTCCATAAAATTGCCTTTTTAGCTTGTCGAATTATCAGCGTTTATCTCCTGGCCAAATGGCTCGGCCTTTTTGGTAGTTCCGTCGTATCCCTTTTTTATCTTCCGCCAAATATGCCGACCATCCTGGGCGGGGTGGTGAGTATGGCTTTCCCGGTCGTAGTAGGGATATTGCTTTGGATTTTTTCAGCTAAGCTGGCCGGTTTCATGGTCAAGACGCCAGAGGACCAGGATGCGGAGATGATGTCGGCGACGTTTGACTTGGAATCTGTCCAGATTCTGGCGTTTACCATAATTGGCGTGTTATTAATTGTTAATGCGGTTCCGTCACTGATTCCAGCTTTAACAGTATACGCTGTTTTACCCGTGCACAATGTCGGTCAGGTTGGGCTGGAAAGCTTAAGCCGATTGGTGGATTCGGCTATCCGGATTATCCTGGGGTTATGGCTGGTATTGGGAAGTAAAGGGCTGGTCAATTTAATGAAAAAAATCAAGACCGCCGGCGTTAGACGCAGCGACTAATGTCTATCCTGAAAACAGAGCACTTATGAATATTTTATAAATTACCCGATAAATGGTATTTTTAGGAGGATAAATATGAGAATAGATGAACTTCTCATGAAGAAAGCAATAGAATTGGCAGTATCAGCGGTAGAACATGGTAATGAACCTTTTGGGGCGGTTCTTGTAAAAGATAACGAAATCGTTTATACAAATGAAAATCAGATATATACTGCAACTGACCCGACATTTCACGCTGAAGTTGGATTAATTCGGAATTTTTGCAATGAAACACATATTGTGGATTTGCATGAATACACGTTGTATTCAAGCTGTGAGCCATGTTTCATGTGCTGTGGTGCAATGGTTTGGACAAAGCTTGGCAGACTGGTTTATGGAGCCAGTGATATTGACTTATGTAATTTATTGGGGGAAGATGGCAGCCGTTGCTCCCAGATTGTATTTGAAAACTCGTCATTTAAGCCAGAGGTGACTGCTGGAATATTGCGGGATGAAAGTCTTCAAGTATTGGCAAGCTATTTTTCTCATAATACAAAAGGTTGAATTCCAATTCATTAGTATGGGCAAAAATATTATTGGCAACCTTCATAACGTTACTAACATACTTGAAGAGTAGAATAAAGGTAAACATACCATCCTAAAATTCCGCATTTTTTTATACCTATAAGGAAAAACGCTGTAAATACGCCTTGGGGAATTCTGAACGGGGAACCACAGATTACACAGATTACACAGATTAAGAACGATTCGATAGAAACACACAGATGACAGGGGACGGTTCTTCAGATGACAGGGGACGGTTCTTTAACACAAGATAAGAGAAGTGACACAAGATAAAAAATAGGGTAATATATGGACAAAAGATATTTAAGCGGTGAGAGGAAATGCCAAGAAGACCAAGAAGTAACAGCAGAGTATATCGCATTATGTTTCGTAGTAACGAACTGAGAGATATTTTTATTGATGACGAGGACAGAAACAAATTCTTATCCACATTTAAAGAAAAGTCAGAGTGTGAGAATTCTTCTATTTACGCCTATTGCCTCATGGATATTTCTTCTTTCCGGTGAACATGAGAAATTGACAAAGAACCGTCCCCTGACACCCACAGGAAGCAGCCGCCAAACTTCAAAATCTTTTTAAGAAGAAATCAGATGATAAACCAGTAGACAGATTGCTTAATAGACCTGTCGACTTTGAATATGATGAAGCAAGAAGTTTGTTAGCAAAATTCGGTTACAAAGAAGAGAACAGGGGGCGTACTTCGGGGTCGAGGGTTGCTTTCGTCCACTGTGAAACAGGACATATTATAAGACTCCATAGACCGCATCCGGGAAATATATTGAAGAAATATCAAATCGAGCAGTTGATTGAAGAGTTGAAAAATCAGGGAGTGATTTGATTATGAAAAATGTGATGATATACAAAGATTATATTGGTTCAGTGCATTACAGTACAGAAGATGAGATTTTCTATGGCAAGATTGAAGGCATAAATGATTCAATCAGTTATGAAGGCAGTAGTGTCAGCGAACTAAAGTCAGCATTTGAAGAAGCGGTTGAGGATTATCTTGAACTGTGCAATTTGAACGGTAAAGAACCTGAAAAGATGTATAAAGGTAGCTTTAATGTAAGGATAACCCCTGAGCTTCATAAACAAGCAGCACAAAGGGCCTTGATAGAGGGAAAATCATTGAATCAGTATGTTGAAGAAGCCATAGAACAGTATTCAGTAAAAGAACAAAAATGAAGAAGAACTGCTGACGCATTTAGTTTACTGAGGATTTCTCGCGTTCAGCTATTAAACCCACAGCGGTCACCTAGTCGAAGATGACAGGGAGATGACAGGGGACGGTTCTTTGACACAAGATAAGAGAAGTGACACAAGATGCGTTCTTTATGAAAAAAACGCCTTCTAAATCAACCGAACGGTTGATTTTTCTTGCTTTACTTGCGAAGCTTGGGCCTTTACAATGGCCTGAATTATAGTTTCCTCCATGGAAACACCCCTAAATTACAAATTTGAATTACCAGTTTACAGAAGGTTTTCTACGTCATGGTATATCGTTTGAAGAAGCAATACGTAAGCAGGCTGGCAACGGTTTCTGCGTACGAAGCGAAGAAAATTCGTCAGAATGCTTAAGTACCACTATGGTAGAATATAAGAAACAAGACTTTTCGGAGGGTGAACAGTGTGATCATAGGTTTTGGCTTTGGAAATCCACTTCAGAGTATTATCATGCTGCAATTCACTTCACTCATCAGTTATGTTGTTTATCGAAGTTTACGAAAAGTAGGG
>JARLHV010000091.1 GCA_031292055.1 Desulfosporosinus sp. | reverse complement strand
TGTGGCTTCCTTTTTTGTAATCTACCATAGCAGCTGTCACCCCTTTAATATAGTTTAACAGACTGCTACTACTTGCTCCACGCTAGAAGCTGTCCCGACTGGAAGTCGGGGGTATTAAACCAGGCGCATTGAAAATAAAAGCCCCCCAACTTAAGTCAGAAGGCATACAGGTACAGCAAAGCCCCCCTTCCGTCTCAGTCCTCTTCAGGTACAAGCATTCAGGCTTAGATCCACTTGCCACTTGCCACTTGCCGCCTTTTGGCGCAACATACCAGTATGGTCATTTTCAGTACCATCCGGGTTGTCCTAAAGCAGAAGCTAAATGTACTCTTATGCTATCATATCGAGATCATCGAATCAACTTTTTTCCATAACTCCATGAGATGTACTGATGCGTGGTATCCATCACCTGCAGCCGATTGTAAATGAATTTTCGTTAAAAAAACCGCCTAAAGCTTTCAGCTTTAAGCGGTTTCAAGACAAGTCTAAGTCTTGCTACGTCCCCTTTTGTCACAAAGAAATATGTCATTGAATTACTTTCAGATCATAGGGGTCGTATGTGAATTCGCCATAGAGAGTATCAAATCGCACTACAATAAATACTCCACTTTCATCAATATCAATTCGAACAACAGTTCCTTTGCAGTGATTACACGTCTCGACACGGTCTCCAACTTGGAACTGGTATTGATGGCGAACGGATGGGCTAGTTCTGAATACAGGATTTTGTTCTAACATAAATTCTGCCCTCCTTTTTTTAATCGCACTATAGTTCCTAAATAAAGTCTAGCATTATCTTAATACCATGTCTATATTTGATAGTTATTGTCATAATCGTTTTTTGATATCGCCAATCCAGTTGAATTGGGTTTAATTTATGTCCATAGCTAGTGCCTCCATTACCAAAATTTCCTATATATACCATACCATACGCAAGGCCCACCAACAATAGGCAGATTTAAACACTTGTCCAAGATTACGACAAGGATACCGGACGCAACGCTCGGTATAATTTCCCCGCTTGTCAAGATATAAAAGGCTCATCGTCGATTCCAAACAGTCTTAATAGGTTTTATCTATAGTTCATGTTATCGTTTATGTGACTACCAGGTTATACTATCAAGATATTTGTTTTATTCACTACATGCCTTAAACCTTGTCATAACGTTCTAATAACATCAGAAACACCGTAATCAGTCTTATAATCTGATTACGGTGTCTGTATTGAGTGAACTCGCTTACGCTAAAGCTGAACATCGAGATTGAAACATTATATCGACTAACAATAACAAATATGGGAATTACTTTCCTACCTAAAAGCCTTATTCTTAAATGGCATAGGGAATTTGAGAATTCACAACAATACCTAATCTATTTATTTTCACTGTCTAATTCTATTGTAAATTATGGTATGGTTGCCATCTATAACAAATATAGGTCTTTGCCTATAGCCGCCGGAAAATTCATTATACTTATAAAAGAAATATGATGATTAAAGGCTTGAGAGCGACTATTGATATACGATTGCCTCAAGTGCTGCGTATTCCCGCCATATTTAGCCGCCAATTTCCTCAACATAACTTTCAAAGCCGCCGAGTGTGCCTTAGAAGAGGTTATTTTTAGCGTTAGAACGGTCGAACAGGCAACAACTTGAGTAATCACCCCGCCACAGGAGAACTGTTTAAGAAGTTCCTAAGGTTTTCCCAAATAGTTAAACCAATTCTCATATTCCCTCTCGAGCTCTTTAATTGTTGATTTGTTCCTAGCTTCCTTTAGTCCTTCATTAAAGGCACAATTGTCCGCATCACGGAGCAGCATTATTCGGATCGGTGCATCATCCATATCTTTTTTTCTCCTTTATAAACAGAATTATCCATATTATTAACATTAAATCTCTTCTGTAAACAAATACAAGTTAAATTAAAGTACAAACATATACTCCAAGAAAACTACGTATATGTAGATGAGAGCAATTTTCTCCGCAGTTTGAGAGGGGGAAGTTTATGTCTAATCAGTGGGGACGTCAACCGATGGGGAAGGATTCATGGACATTAGTTTTAGGGATAGTTATAATCGGCATTATTGGGTACTTGTTTATTCCCAATTTTTTTAAATCCATTAATTCTAGTACTGATCCTGCCGTTACCACAACTAGTCCAAACACTGTCAATTCATCCAGTACTTCTGATCCTAATGCCCTGAATTCAGCCGGTTATCCAATCCAGAGCACCCCAGGTATTAATAACGCATTGAACAATGGCAATAATGAAATAGCAACGGGATATTGGGTTCTCTTCCTCTACAATGGTACAATTCAGCAATTGCCTGTTAACGCTCAAACTTATGCTTTTGTACAAGGGGTAATCAATGGAGATACAAAAGGAACTCCAACAAATCCGATATTCCTGGTTGAGAATGGACAGATTCAAAAATACGTTGTCAGCAATGAAACCTATTCAATTCTTTCCAATATGGCAACTATTAATAAGCGCTCTTCAACTTCTTCACCAGATACAAATCAAACACCTTCACCAAATACAAATCAAACGCCTTCACCAAATACAAATCAAACGCCTTCACCAAATACAAATCAAACGCCTTCACCAGATACAAATCAAACGCCTTCACCCACCACTCCCGCTACAAACTAAAAAAACACCGGATTCACTTCCAGTGTTTTTAATGAATCTCTTAACATCACATCGGCATATTTAGGTCGAGTTCTATCGAGTGGCACACTCTTCTGTCTGTTTCGCCGTGAGGATTATTGTGCCCTAAACCACCAGGTCGAGTACCACGTGATTAATTGCCAATTAATAGCCTCTCTACATTGTAGATAATCTCACAATCACACGTTCCACCATTTTTCTTAAATACTTCTAATATCTCATTCATTTTTCCTCGACTGAACTGCATCTGAGTGAGGATTAGGTTGCTCAGACGGAAAGTATGGTCGCATGTTAATCCTGAGAGTTTCTCATTCAACCGATAAAAAAACATTCTCTGGAAAAGTAAGCTCAATAAATCGAAGTCCTTGTTTAAACTGGCCTTCTCATAATTAAAAAGAGTGTCATACTCGAGAGCTGTCGTTTGTACTCCAGAGACAAGTCTCCGCTTGACTTCTTCATTAATTAATTTTCGATCTTTTAAAACCTCGTTTTCAGGGGTTAGTTGTTCTCTGAGTTCTCTTCGTCTTTCCCTATTAGCCGTTCTTTTCGCATTACCTAGTGACATGAACATTGCCTCCCATTCTGTTGTGTCGTTTCTTCATTAGCCATAACATCTAAATATCGTTAATCGAGTCGACTTTGTAAAAAGCAGGAAGCCGCCTAGTACAGAGTTCCTTAATCGTTTGGACCACCTTTGTTGGTTCATCTTCCTCGGCGTCCCTCTTTGACAAGAACATACGTTTCATATTATAGTACTTATGTAGTTACTAAGCTAGGCGGTGTTGAAGATTGATATTTATGATAAATTGACGATCTTGTCAGATTCAGCTAAATACGATGTGGCTTGCACCTCCAGCGGTGTCGATAGAAGTGGCAAGCTGGGCAGTATAGGGAGTGCTGTAAAGGCTGGCATTTGCCATAGTTTTTCGGCAGATGGGCGATGCATATCGTTACTAAAAGTTCTGATGACTAATGTCTGTATCTTTGATTGCAAATACTGTGTCAATCGTTTCTCAAATGATATTGCAAGAGTGGGGTTTACACCTAGAGAGCTTGCAGACCTTACAATTAACTTCTATCGCCGGAACTACATAGAGGGTTTATTTCTTAGTTCCGGGGTGATTCAAAGTCCCAACAATACTGTTGAACAAATGCTTAAGGCTCTTGAGTTACTGCGTAACGTTTATCACTTTGGCGGGTATATTCATGTCAAGGCCATACCCGGAGCAGATAACGAGTTAATTGCGCGTTTGGGGCATTTAGCCGATCGGATGAGTATCAACATTGAGCTACCATCTCAACAAAGTTTACAGCTCTTAGCCCCGAATAAGACAAAGGAGTCCATCTTGCGTCCAATGGGACTGATTAGTACTAAAATCCAAGAAAACAGTACGGATCTTGTAAAATTCCGTCATGCTTCCAAGTTTGTACCAGCTGGACAGAGTACGCAGCTCATAGTCGGAGCAACCCCTGATACAGACCATAAAATATTAACCTTAACTGAAGGACTTTATAAAAGATATCATCTCAAAAGGGTTTATTTCTCTGCCTATATGCCGGTGGCTGAGCATTCCCTACTGCCTTCTGTGAATACTAAACCACCGCTCATGCGTGAGCATCGGCTTTATCAGGCCGACTGGCTATTGCGATTTTACGGCTTTGAAGCGCAGGAACTGCTTGATGAGCAGCATCCCAATTTTAATTTACAGGTTGACCCCAAGTGCAATTGGGCACTCAATCATTTGGAGAAGTTTCCTCTTGAGATTAACAAAGCGCCTTATGAGATGCTTTTACGAGTGCCGGGAATTGGCGTGACTAGTGCCCGGCGTATTCTTACAGCTAGGAGAAGCAGCCTCCTTGATTTTTCCGGGCTTAAAAAGATGGGTATCGTCCTGAAACGCGCGCAGTATTTTATTACCTGTAAAGGAAGGATCATGGATGGTCTGAAAATAACCTCAGCTGGGACAATTAGAGCGCTTATGACCGATCAGTATCAACTTACGTCTCCCAATCCTGAACAGCTCTCACTTTTTAATGAGCCTTTCATTACCAGAGAGGATGTGCAGCAATGCCTGACAGGACAGATTTAATCTACGCTTATGATGGTAGTTTTGAGGGCTTGATGTGTTGCGTTTTCGAAAGCTACACGCAAAAGGAGATTCCCAGCGTCATCCGACCCCCAGGTGTCCAGCAGAGCCTTTTTGATACAGAGAAATGGATTGAGTCGGACAAACATAAAGCAGACAGAGTTTTTAACTCGATTCCTGTGAAGATTTCGCCCTCAGCACAGGAATTAGTCAAACTCGGTTTTTTAACCTGTGCTCCACACAAAGAGTTATTAATTTATCATTTCCTGCGTTTGGGATTTAACTATGGGAACAAAGTTATGACGATGCTCACAGATGCTACGGTTTGTTCTCTCCAAAAAGCAGTGCGTTACTTGACGTCAGAAAGCCATAAGTTCAAAGGATTTGCTCGCTTTTCTGTTTATGGCGAGGTGCTTGTAGCAGTGATAGAACCCAACAACTTTGTGCTGCCCCTTATAGCAATGCATTTTTGTGACCGCTTCCGTAGCGAAGAGTTTATGATTTATGATAAAACCCACGGTATGGCCTTAATCTACCAGTCACAAAAAGCGGAGCTAATGTTTGTCGAGGAGCTAACGTTGCCAGAAGTTGATGGTACTGAAGCTGAGTACCGCCGATTATGGAGGCAATTCTGTAAAACGATTGCCATTGAAGGTAGAAATAACCCACGCTGTCGTATGGCTCTAATGCCCAAGCGCTATTGGGGGCAACTGACGGAATGTATTGTCCGCTCATCCATAAAATGAACGATAGCCAAGTCTTAAACCTGAATGATTTCAAGTGCTCCAACTTTTTGGCAGCACTTGAAATCATTCAGGCATTATTGATAAATAATCCCCACCTAGTTAAATAGATGAGGATTAGAGTATGATCATTTCTTCGATTGAGGCTAATTTTTAATACTTTACGAATTTTGTTCCTGAAGTACCGCAAATAAAGCATTTTCCAGGCACTACTTTCTCAATATTTCCACAAATAGGACAAAGATAATAAAAGATTTCTTCTTCCTGATCGAGATTATCTAATGCTTCTTTATAGAGTCTTGCATGAACCTCTTCAGCCTTTAAGGCATATGTAAAAGTGCTCACTGCAGCTTGATTTCCTTCTTCTTGAGCCGCTTTTAAAAATTCCGGATACATGCTTTGATATTCATGATTTTCTCCAGTTACTGCATCGTTTAAATTTTCAACAGTTGACTTAATCTTACCTGCAACCTCGAAATGTTTTAGGGCATGAATAGTTTCGGCATCTGCAGCTGCTTTGAAAAGCTTTGCCGCGTTCTTTTTACCATCTGCTTCAGCTTTTTTTGAGTAAGCAATATATTTTCGATTAGCCTGTGATTCTCCAGCAAAAGCTGCCATTAAATTCTCCAATGTTTTTTGGTCATTCATAAAAGTTCCCTCCCCTATAATTTTTGATCTAATCATTTATGCAGGGTCTAATCATCGTTGGGCTCAATTAGTCCCAGCTCTTCAGTACTGCATTATGAATAAATCATTGATAAACATAATATACCACAAAAGAAACGTTATAGACTAATGTTAACAATATGAATTTAAAATAAGAGTCATTTCGATTCTCTCTATTTTACTCGATGTGAACATAGGTAAATCGCTGATTGTCAAATTGATTGTCTTGTTAAATTATAATTGACATATGTCCTAAATAGAGTATAATTTTAAAAAGGACATATGCCAATAACCATATGGTTATATTTTTTTCTCTTAAATGATCTTTTATTTCTTTCATAATGAGGCAACCGACGCACCATGGAATAACTACGAGTTTTGCGAGTTAACTTTATGGAAAGAGGAGAGCTGAGATATGATAAATCAAAAAGATTTACGTCCAAGAGATATGGGACGCTCGGATGAGCAATTGATCAAACTCAAACCTGAACAGCTGATGACATTATTTCCACCCTACGATAAACCCGGAATGGAACCCCCTTTAACGGACCCTAAGCCTGCGTGGAAAGAGAAATTTTGTACTACTTTAGATGGCTACGTTGGTCTCGATACTTTAACCCGCCCCAAAACTAAAGAGGAAGAAAATGAATTTGTACGGAAATTCCTCACGGGTTTAGCAAAGATCTTTTCTGATGGCAATAACGGAATACTCGAACCGCTCTTATTATCATTTGAATATTGTGCCAAATGTGATACGTGTTCAACGGCTTGTCATATCTACGAAGCGTCCGGCAAAAACGAGTTATACCGTCCCATTTTTCGTTCTGAAGTTCTTCGGAAAATTGTCAAGAAGTATTTTACCAAAAGTGGAAGGCTGTTAGGCGGTTTTGTCGGAGCAGATATTGATGTGAACTGGGAAACGATTGCCCGTCTTGGAGAATTAGCCTATCGCTGTAATCTTTGTCGTCGTTGTGCTCAGACCTGCCCATTGGGCTTAGATAACGCTATTCTCACGAAAGAGATTCGTAAGGTTTTCAGCCAAGAGTTAGGCATAGCTCCACTTCCTCTGCATACCAAAGGTACCGTGCTTCAGATGAAAACTGGCTCGTCTACAGGAGTTACCAAACCTGCTTTCTTAGATACGATTGAGTTTTTAGAAGAAGATATCGAAGAGAAGTATGGCTTGAAAATCAAATTTCCAATGGACAAAAAAGGTGCCGATATCCTGCTGATACATAATGCAGGAGAGTATATGGCCTGGCCAGAAAACCCCATCGCTTTTGCCATTCTGTTCGAAGCAGCAGGTTTAAATTGGACCCTTAGTAGTGAAATTGCAGGCTATGACAATGTAAACTATGGCATCTGGTATGATGATTTCCAGGCAAAATCGCTCGCTTTGTTGCAAATGAAAGTAGCCCAGGAATTAGGAGTCAACCGCATAGTCATCGCGGAGTGTGGGCATGCCCATAAGGCTTCGATGATTGTAGGCGATCGTATGACCTATGGCAATGCTAAGATTCCGGTCGAAAGCTGTCTGCCACTTCTTTGGGATATGGTCGAAAGTAAACGTTTAAAGTTTGACCCTAGTCGAAATAAATTCCCTGTGACGCTTCATGATCCCTGTAACTATGTTCGAGGAATGGGAATTGTTGAACCGCAACGTAATGTCTTAAAAGCAATTTGCCCTCAGTTTAGGGAAATGACCCCACATGGAGTAGACAACTACTGCTGTGGTGGCGGTGGTGGGTTCGCCATTACAAATTCCCTTAATTTTAGTGAATGGAGGAATAAAGTCAGTTCCCGCATGAAGTTCAACCAAATCCTGGGAGCTTTTCAGGATACCATGAATAATACCAGCCTACCTAAATATGTCTGCGCGCCTTGTTCTAATTGTAAAGGCGCTATTCGAGACATTTTAGAGTTTTACGAGGCCACGACCAAATTTAATGTCCAGTATGGTGGTTTAGTAGAGCTTATGGTTAATGCACTTGTGAGTATGAAAAAACCTTTTCTGGAATTTTTAGAGGAATAGTACGCTGCGATAAGATTAAAAGAATGCAAACTTGCCAAATTTTAGATGGCCCTTCCCTAAAATAAAACCCTTCTAAAGTAGATATAATCTCATTCTACTTCAGAAGGGTTTCTGTTTTTGTTAGCGTAAATCATGATATTTTTTCTTGTTTCTCTTGCGTCCCGCGATTTCCTCTCCATCCATAATTCCAGGTAAGGGGTAAATACCCTGTTTCGCCAAAGGCTTGCGCAGTTTCTCTGGTTCGCGTATGATCACCGCTGTAGGACTATATAAACCAAACACGTATAAAAACATGACAATTTTCATTTCAATTGTTACAATGAAGACAAAACTCTGAGAGGAGACCCTATCACATTCATGAATATCTACCAAAAATTTATTAAATATTATCAACCCTACAAATTCATTTTTTACATGGACATGTTTTGTGCCGTACTCGTTTCCATCATTGATCTGGCCTTTCCTCAAATCCTGAGTTATCTTGCCAACAATCTGTTTACCCAAGCTAAGGGGATAATTTTGCATGCATTGGTTTTTGTCGGCCTAGCTCTGTTAGCTATGTATGTCATTAAGTATTTCTGCCAGTATTTCATTACTTCATGGGGACACATTATGGGCGCTCGCATGGAAACCGATATGAGGAACGATCTGTTCAATCATTATCAGAAGTTATCTTTTTCGTATTATGACAAAAACAACACCGGGGAAATGATGTCCAAACTAGTCGCCGACTTGTTTGATATATCTGAGCTGGCTCATCACGGGCCAGAAAACCTCTTTATCTCCGTGCTGAAAATTGTTGGCTCCTTTATCCTTTTAATGATGATCAATGTCCCAATGACCTTAATTTTGTTGTTAGTCACCCTCATCATGGTGCTCTTCACCGTTTATAAAAATATTAAAATGGCACCCATCTTTACCGATAACCGTGTCAAGATCGCCACCGTAAATTCCAGCGTACAGGATAGTCTCTCTGGAATTAGAGTAGTTAAGTCCTTTGCTAATGAGGACGTGGAAAGTGAAAAATTTAGCATAAGCAATCACGCGTTCTTATTATCTAAAATAGAAACCTACAAAACCATGGGTAATTTTTTCGCTTGGAACTCGTTTTTTGAAGGACTCCTTTATGTTGTGGTCATTATTTCCGGAGGAGTATTTATCGCCGAAGGCTCGTTAAAAATCACCGAGCTGGCAATTTATGTTCTATACATTAACATTTTTATCAATCCGATTGATGTGCTGATTAACTTTACAGAACAGTTTCAAAAAGGGTACGCTGGCTTTAAACGATTTCTGGAAGTTATTGAAACTTTGCCGGATATCGTAGACAAAGCCGGGGCCAAACCTCTTACTAATGTTGTCGGAGAGATTGAATATACAGGAGTATCGTTTCGCTATAATGATGATTACAGTGTTCTAGATCATGTTAACTTGACGATCAAAGCAGGGAAAACGATTGCCTTGGTCGGACCGTCTGGAGGGGGAAAAACGACCTTGTGTTCTCTCCTGCCGAGATTTTATGACGTAACCGCCGGAGCGATCACCATCGATGGTCAGGATATCCGGGATATAACCCTGGAGTCTTTACGAAACACAATCGGCATTGTACAACAGGATGTCTATCTGTTTGACGGCTCAATTAAAAAGAATATAGCGTACGGTAAAGAGAACGCTACGGATGCCGAAATCATAGAAGCTGCTCAAAATGCCAATATTCATGAGTTTATTATGTCTCTGGATCAGGGCTACGACACCTACGTCGGGGAACGGGGTGTCAGGCTTTCCGGCGGTCAAAAGCAGCGCCTGTCGATCGCCAGGGTGTTTCTGAAGAATCCTGCGATCTTAATCTTAGACGAGGCTACTTCAGCTCTTGATAATGAAAGTGAACAATACATTCAAAAATCGCTGGAAAAGCTCTCTAAAAACCGAACCACCATCGTAATTGCTCACCGATTAAGCACAATCAAGAATTCTGATGAGATCGTCGTGGTTACCGATGTCGGCATCCAGGAAAGAGGCAATCACAAGCAGTTGATCGAAAACAACGGAATATATGCTCATTACTATAACATGCAATTTGAAGGCTTGGAGTAAATAACCACTAGCCTTTTCCATTAGCAAAGCGCCTCTTAGCAGGCGCGTGCTCGAGAGATTTGACATACTCCCAGACCATCTTACTCTTGGGATCAGTCGCGCTATAAGTCAGTTTCTTCGCTTTGCTCATAGTCGTTAGCATAATTCTGTCCCCATTTACACAGAGTATCTAAGATAGGCAAGAGACTCTGACCGGCAGGAGTCAGAGAATACTCAACTTTGGGTGGTATTTGTGCATACACAAATCTTTTGACTAATCCGGTGTCTTCCAGCTCTCTAAGCTGTTGAGTTAACATTTTTGGCGTGACATTGGGTAAGAGTTTCCTCAGTTCACTATATCTTAAGGTTTTATCTCCCAGATGCCAGAGTATGAGTGCTTTCCACTTTCCACCAATAATAGCCAATGTCAATTCCATAGAACATTGATATTCGTTATTTTTAAACTTGATCAATTCGTTCGTTTCACTCCTCAGCACTATAATTATTTTTACTCCTTTGTATACAAATAGATACTATAGTACGAAATTGTACGTACTTGTCAGTGAGTATTATATCGTTTATTATTATATTAAACAATACCTAAACTAAACTATCTAAGGAGTGATCGAATATGAAAGTTGTAGCATTTAATGGAAGTCCGCGTGTTAATGGCAATACTGCACAAAGCCTCAAAATCGTATTGGCCGAGTTAGAAAAGGAAGGCGTAGAGACGGAGATCGTCCAATTAGGAGGACGTAAAGTCTTTGGCTGCTTGGCATGTGGAAAATGTTGGGAAACTAAAGATAATCGCTGTGCACGCAAGGACGATGAGATGAATACGTTCATTCAAAAAATGGAAGAAGCCGATGGCATCATTATTGGTTCACCCACCTATTTCAGTAATGTGAGTACGGAAGTAAAGGCCCTGATCGATCGTTGCGGTTTTGTAGCAAAGGCCAATGGCGGTACGATGTTGAAGGGTAAAGTAGGAGCTTCGGTGATTTCCGTCCGTAGAGCCGGATCCACCTTTACCTACTCGGCTATCAACTTCTTTTTCGGCATAGCCGAAATGATTATTTGCACTTCAAGTTATTGGAATATGACTCTATCCCTCAATCCCGGCGATGTCCAAAATGATGCTGAAGGAATCCAGACCTTCCAAACTCTTGGGCAAAACATGGCTCAACTCTTAAAGCAAGTCCGATAATTTTCGTTTAAATACCGTTACTTATCCCCTGGAATCTCCCTTCCACTTTTTAATTCGTGAAGAAAAGGCATGGACAATAGTGTTCATGCCTTTTCTTGAAACTTCCTTTATACGTTATTAACTACCCAGCCCTTTCACGAACAACTCAACGTTCTCTCACTAGGGACACCTTTATAACCTAATTACATCGAAGCTGGTTTCTTGTACAAGCCAGACTTGTGAAAATAATGCGGGCAAGACCCAATAACTAATACCACGCAGGTTATAGTCTTTGACAAGGTTGAATTTAGCTTGCATGCTGCGGGCATCTTCAAACCATACTTCATGTTTAAGACCATTTTCGTCCGTATACCTAAAAAATGGCGATTGAGATAACTGATCGTACTGAATGGAGGTGTGGTAACGAGCGGCCAATTGAATTGCATATTGAGGACTGAACGTGCGGGCATTTGGGCCACCCTTAACATAAGGCAGTGTCCAATCACGAGCATATAATGCTATTCCAATCATGATTTTATTGCGCGGAATGACAGTAACAGCATAATCCAGAACACGCTTTACCATGTTGAGTGGCGCAATGGCCATCGGTGGGCCGCCGGCCCAACCCCATTCGTAAGTCATAAGTACTACGAAATCAAGAAGTTGACCGTGAATCAAGTAGTCATGAGCTTCATATAAGAGACCCCTTTGTTTAGATGATAGTTTTGGAGCTATGGCGCTTGAAACTAAATAGCCTTGGGGGCGCAAGTGATTAACGAGCTGCTGGAGAAAGTAATTATACCGTTCCCGATCTTCAGAAGGAACATATTCAAAGTCAACATTGAGACCTCTGTACCCCTTTGCGGCCAATGTACTCAAAAGATTATTGATAAGTATTGCCTGCACAGAGAGGTTGTTAAGGATCACATGAGCAATTTCCGAATTAAAGCCATGGGTATCAACGTTGGTGATGCTCATAAGGGGCGCTACTTTTGTTGACCGCGCAATAGTTAAAACTTGGAGATCATTTAAGCCTTTGAGACTGCCATCATTTTTAACCTCATAGCTGAAAGGGCTTAAGTACGTTAAATCGTTGCCCACTTGTTCAATCATACTCTGTCCAGCTCTGCCTAGATTCGTTAAATAAGCATTAACTTCTTTGGACGGTCTATCCTCAGAGGGCAGAATAAGTTTTGCTCCGATTTGAATAAGGTCAACATTAGTGAGTTGGTTTGCCTGAACGAGCGCCTCGGGTGTGGTACCATAGCGTTTGGCGATCTGCCAAATACTCTCTCCTTCTTCCACAGCATGATAGTGGTCGGAGGTAGGAATTACAAGTGCTTGGCCAATGACTAACGTATCCAAGACAGATAAACCGTTGGCAGCCACGATCTGCTGAATCGTCACACTATAATGATCGGCTAAAGCCCACAAAGTGTCGCCGCTCTGTACCACATGAATAAGCATGCTCTAATTTCTCCTTTGCAGAAGTTTGCTATGATATTGGTATTCCAGAGGGCTTAAATTGTTACCTTTCTCCCCAATACAAAAAAGGCTCTTTTCCTCATCAATAACTTAGACTTTCATTGACGAGGAAAGGAGCCGGTAGCACACATGTTAAAAACTAATGTTGGACAACCAATAATTCCTAGTGCACAAGAAACGGTTTGACATCATCAAGCGCCCTTTTCAAGCCTTCGATGGCTTGTTCATTCATTCTCCCAGAGTTACGCATCCTTTGGAGCAGTTCTTCAGGGGTGATGCCCTGCATCTGCATCGTTGTAATAATCTCTTTCTCATCTTCGGTTAAATCTTTCCATTCTCGCACAGCGAAACACCTCCACTTTTACTTAAAACAGTTATCTGTTTCCTCTATATATAGCTTTTGAAATGTGGTATTTTTCTATGCATAGAATCTTTCCGCCTGTCAGGTGATGAAATTCGAAAAACAGCTTTACCAATCACATAAAAAATCCGAATCAGGGAAAGCTAGCTCTAGCATAATATTATAAGGAGGTAGTAAAAATGGACCGTGTTAAAGGCAAAATAATGAGCAAAGCTGCTTTTCTCAATAATGTTCCCTACACTAAAGAACCCTATGAAGGAATTTTGGTTAGTGCGGACACTCAGCATAATCAGTATAAGATTGCGATACAATTAAGTGAAGAACAAGTGTTGTTAGTTGATCAGGTAAGTGATAGTGAAGTACAAGAAAGATTACATGAATGGATACCGCGGGTCAATGAAATTCAGGTCCAATACGGAGTTACTAATGATCCAGGGAATTATTCATAGTATAATTGCGGAACAAAAGCCCTCCTACGAATAAGCATCGTGGAGGGTTTTTTGATTCACAAGCCCACTAGTTAAAGCTAAAAAATCAAAATTAACCAAGAGTTTACTTTACTATAATTAGCAATTTACAGACAGCGAATATAATAACAACTGAGGGGATTGAAAAAAGTTATTGCATACCACTGAGAAAAGTTACTTCTTTCCTATTCTTTTACGCGGAGGTGACTGATGAATATCCTGATGCATGTAGAATTGTCTCGAGTTATTCGTAAAGCCGTAGAAAAAGAATTAAACCTTAAAATAGACAACTTCAGCTTTACATACGGTAATATCAAGCCTGATATTATACCATCCTCTCTTCCTCACTATAAAGAGTCTGCTCTGGAGTCTGTACAAGCTGAAATTGAGCAACTCGCTACTCTCAAGTTCAACCACTCCTCAAGATGGTTAAAACAGTTTTCCGAAAGGTTGGGTATCATCACCCATTATCTTTCGGACTTTTTTTGTTACGCCCATTCCGAATACTTTCAGCCTGAAAAAACAGGACATTATCTCTATGAGTTTCGTCAATTTTACTATTTCAAAAGAAATCAAGAGGTCATTAGCTTGTACAGTTCAATGATACCTACCTATATTCAATTATCTGCATCGAACCTCCATAACTGCATCGAGGCAGCCCATGCTCGCTATCGGAGCATCATTAAGGATAATCGCGTGCCTTATGCTCGGGATGCAATTTATGCCATAAGTATCTGTGTCTTAGTATGCGTATCCCTGATATCAATGTGTCTTGAAAACCAGTTAAAATTCGCAGTATAGGGGGTATTTGGATGAGAATAGCCTATTTTACTGATACTTACCTTCCCCAAATAAACGGAGTAAGTAATACGCTGGAAAAGCTAGGCACTTATCTTACAGATCGGGCCATCGAACACATGTTTTTTGCTCCGTATTATGATGAAAAAATTATTAGCCCATCGAACTCTCCGATTGCCAGGTTTAAAAGTATCAGTCTGCCTTTTTATCCCGAATGCAGGCTTTCCCTCCCTCTGTATGCCAATCTCTGTCAAATAGCCGATAAATTCAAGCCAACTATTATTCATCTTACCGACCCATTTGGGATAGGTCTAGCAGGCCTGAGGTATGCAAGGGAGAGAGGAATTCCAATCGTTTCATCGTTCCATACTAATTTCGATGTCTACCTTAAGTATTATAATCTGGAATATTTTGAGGAGATTATCTGGGGGTTCTTGAAATGGTTCCACGGATTTAGCAAGCTTAATCTCTGTCCGTCTCAAGATACGTTAAAAACTCTTGAAAGCAAAGGTCTGGAGAACCTGCAAATCTGGTCAAGAGGCATTGACCGGGACAAATTTAACCCCAACCAAAGAAGACTGGATCTTAGGTACCAGCTTAAAGCGGAAAATAAGATGATTTTCCTTTATGTTGGGAGGATGGCCGCTGAAAAGGACCTTGATATATTGCTGGACAGCATAGAAATCGTCAACTCTGGCTATGCTGATCAGGTTCAATTTGTCTTTGTAGGCGACGGTCCTTATGCCAAGTTAATAAAGGAACGCTTCTACGCTAATGTAGTGTTTATGGGATATCTTAAAGACAGGGAATTATCCGCAATCTATGCCTCCTCAGATGTGTTTGTCTTCCCGTCCAGCACTGAAACTTTCGGAAATGTCGCCCTGGAGGCTATGGCTTCAGGATTACCAGTGATTGCAGTCGATTCAGGTGGCGTCAAGGAAAACGTCGTTCACAATTACAATGGTTTGATGTGCACTCCACGTAATACTGAGAGTTTTGCTAAGGCCATCATTCGGATGATTGAAGATAAGCAGCTCAAAGCAAGACTGGCGGCCAATGCCAGGGAGCATTCAGCTTTGAAATCCTGGAGCAAGATCTTTGATCAACTGATTGTCGATTATGGCGCGGTTCTAAAAAAAAGCTCAAGTCAATTCTCCGAAACGGCTTAAAGGGGGTTTTAAAATGAACGTGTCAATTATCGGAGGCACTGGTTATGTAGGACTGATTACCGGACTCGGCCTGGCAATACACGGTAATAATGTTATCTGTATGGACACCGACCTTCGGAAAATCGAGACCTTAAACAATGGTGAACTTCCCATCTATGAAGAAGGTCTTGCTGAACTGCTTAAAGAAGCTACCGACCGAAATAAAATTGTTTTCACAAATTGTCTCAAAACAGCCGTCAATAAATCCGAGCTTATTATGCTGGCAGTCGGTACTCCCGAAGGCAAAAATGGTGAAACAGACCTCTCCCATCTGGTTCAAGCTCTTAAGTTGGTTGCCAATCAAATTGATAGTTACAGAACAATTGTTATCAAAAGCACCGCACCTGTGGGGACTTGTGAGATGGCAAGAACGATAATTAAGGACCACCTAAAAAACCGGTTTACTCCTTTTGATGTCGTTTCCAATCCTGAATTTCTTAGGGAAGGGAATGCAGTCAGAGATTTTCTGAAGCCCGAAAGGATCGTGATTGGCGTAGATGTTTACGCATCAGAGGTTATTATGAAAGAGTTGTATCAGAGCTTTGATGTACCTATAGTTCTTACCGATACTCGGAGCTCGGAAATGGTTAAGTATGCCTGTAATGCCTACTTGGCAACGAGAATATCCTTCATTAACGAAATATCTGAAATTTCTGAAAAGGTAAACGCCGATGTGCACGCCATCCTTGAGGGTATGAAGTTGGATAAGCGCATAGGAGAACTTTACCTCAACCCTGGTCCTGGCTTTGGCGGACCCTGTCTTACCAAGGATTTAAAATCACTCATTAGCTTCGCTGGTAAGGCCAATGCCGAGTTGCCCCTTTTAAAAGCAGTGTTAGAAAGAAATGAAGTGCAAATTTCTAATATTATCGACTATGTCATCAGTGAACTCCAAGACGTAAGAGGTAAGAAAATAGCAGTTTTGGGGTTAAGTTTCAAGGCAGGTACAAACGACACCAGAAACTCTCCCGCCGTACATTTACTTGAGAAATTACTTGAGAAATTATTGGATACGAAAATCCTTATCCACGTTTATGATCCAGTTGTAAAAAGTATTGAAGAACCTCTTAATTCAAGAGTGGTTTTTCCCAAGAACATAGAGGATACTTTGCGCAACGCCGATTGTCTAATTGTTATGACGGAATGGCCTAAATTCAAAGAATTAGACCTCGAGAAGATCTATCATTTGATGAGAACCCCTCTAATCGTCGATACGCGCAATATTTTTCCATACCGCAAGGTTTATAGCCTCGGGTTCAGATACAAAGGCATAGGAATTGCAAGCAAACGATTTGAAACTATCCAAAGCACTTTAGAAAAATCGATTGTATAATATCTTCCACCAGGAATGAGTTTGTAACGCTGGCACGAAGTCCTCCACTCGACATACAATACATTGTGCGAAGGGAGGTGTTCTAAACATTTCGATGTTAGACCTAAATCTGCGTGTAGAAACGAGGACGGAAATCATCACAAGCCCAAGCTTTACGGCAACAACCTTACAGCTAGCTATCAATAGTTTGATCGCCACAAAAGTTACTGGTCTGGTGCAACTATTGATGCCAGCTTACAGTTACTGCCCAGAGCCACCTGAGTGCGTAGAGTTCCAAGCGCAGAATTCGTGTATCGAACTAAGTGATACTACAAAGGCTCTAAAGCTCGAATCTCTAGCAGGCATTGGCTCTCCACCTGGAACAGTGAATCTGGTGAATGGAATCACATATGTAACTGCAAGTGGGATTATCATCTCTTATGGGTTTGGATTGTTGCTTGATGTCAGTGAGCCGAGTACACCCGAATACGTTTGGAGAGTAGAACATTCTGGAGAGGCTAATCCCCCCATCTATATCGATGGAACGGGCACTAGGATTCCCTTCAATACGAATGGGGGGATTTTTCTTTTTCAGGATGGAAGCTTGCTGATCATGACTCTGATTGACGATATACTTAGTTTTAAGGTACGCTATATCTTACCAACAAACCTCAATATTCCAGGCTCGGGTTTGACTAAGCAATCTGTTCAGGGATTTGACCCAGACCAGATATCTGTATTTCTCAATCAAGCAACTTGTGGAAAAGTTCAGGATGGGACGCTTGCCGATATGTTTCCCCTTACGACCTAAACCACTATCCTTTGCCAGCTGTTGGCCGCTAGTTTCTGACACAGCTGGGTATTCGAAGTGACAAGAACCACCTGCCTGGAAAGTGAAAGTTTACGGAGATATCCTGAAATCTCTTCCCAAATACTTTGTTCCTCATTCATTTCTCCTATTGAGAAGAGCAACGGTAGCTCAAGGTTAGCGCCGAGGGCTAACTGAGCGCTCGCCATACGATAAGCAAAATAATCTCTTTGCCCTGCTCCCACCTTGCTCTTGATTGTCTCCTTGATCGATAAGGAGGGCATCTGGCTGAGAATCCACTGTTTCTCTCTTCTTAGTGGCTTTTCGCACTTAGTTTTCCATTCCTGCCAGGAAGCTTCTAACATGGTCTGAGCGTCATCCAACGCCTCATTTAAGTCTTCATAGGCCATCCACTGCCGTTTAACTGTCTCTATCTTCTTTTCCAAGCTGGACAACGAGGTAAATTTCTGGCTGTTCTGAAGACTCTGTTTGGTAGCCTCCAGTTGGTGGCGAATTTCTGCCCGTTCTTTTTGCCTTGCTGCCAGTTCTGTCATTCCTTCTTCCTCTGAAAGAAGTGTTTCTCGTTCCAAATCCGCCAAGGGTTCCAAGATCTTGGCGAGATGCTCTAGCTTTCGATCGCCGAGTAGGTCATAATACCTCTGCGCAAACAGGGCGACTTCCTTTTCCAGCTCATCTTTCACTCTCAGTTGCCTGGCAACCTTCATAACCATTGTTAGAACTTCATCTCTGTCTGTTGTCAGCGTTTCCCAATTCCCCAACTTCTCCCGCAGTTGTTCCACGGACGCTGCCAGCTTATTTTCTTCCAGCTGCTGCTGCTCCAATTCAAGCTGCAGCTCATCACGCCAGAGGGCTAGTTGGTGTTTTTTACTCTGATGATCTTCCCATCCGTTCAGCCATGCCGGAAAATCAGCGACATTAACTGTGCTAAAAGCTCGTTCTAAGGTTTTCGTGCGAGAATCCACTAGCTTACGTAGTTTTTCCTCCCTATAAACTTTTTCTTGTAGTTGCCCCAACTCCATTTGCAATCGTTTCACCAGCTGCTGCTGGTCATGAAATTCTTTGAGCTGGTTTGTGAATTCCTTATAGTTAGAGACATGATACGTTTGATAGCATTTGGCAAGACGCAAAGAAAGCCTTGCCCCAATACTTTTCAAGCCTAACAATTCCGGCAACGCCCAGTCAAGAAAACTGCCAATTTTAGAGCCATGCCACTGTGCCCAATGCCTTTCTTTTTGCGCAATTTTAAATTTAGAGGCCTCAGTTACTCCTGCCATAACCGCCAAATTTTGAAGCTTGGCGATCTCTTTCGTGCCTACAATTTGTATTTTCTCAAGTTCACTTTTTACGCTGGATAAGTTATTCAGTTCTAGTTCCTCCTGAGCCGCCTGCCTTTCCTCTTCTGCCCGGCGCAGACGCTGAACCTCGTTTTTCGACACTCCTTGGTATCCGGACATTTGGAGAGAATTCTGCGTTTCATAAATTTTCAGTGCCAACATTTGAGCTTTAGCGGCTAAACGATCCACTTGTTCTTGCAGACCTGCCCAATCCAGACACTCTTCACGCAAGCCTTCAATCACTGCCCAATCCACTTGCGGTTCATGGGTAAGCGCCGCCAAAGTTGCTGCTGAGTCCCGACTACGTTCTTCCAACTGGGTTAACTCACTTTGGAGATGGCGTAATTCTCGGTAGTCCGGGTTTTGGCGAAGCACTGTTATGCGCTCTTGTATTTTTGTTGCGTAAGACATCTTCTCCGCTAAAATCTTCTCCTTTTCTTGCAGATTTTTGAGTTCAATCCGCAGCACGCGTTCATTTTCTTGCAGGCGGTGCGCTTCCTCCCATTCATGCCGCAGAGCATCATACTCAGCCTTAACCAGCGCCATACTCTCCGTCTGTTCTTTCACTCGCTTTTGAGCACCTGCCATAGAAGCCCGCACTTTAGTCAGCGAGAGTCCTTCCTCCCCACCTTGCTGCAGGTTGCGGACACGTCGGAAGAAATAGTTGATATCCTTGTTTTCTGGCCATTCCAAAACTCCTCCCTCGCGAAAAGCTCGCAACGTTGTCCGGAATAAATAGTCACCTAAGGTCATCGTTTCCGGCAAGGACACTTGCTGTCCAGTTTCAGCCTCGATTTCCAGAGTTGAGGTCCACTCCAGTTCATCAGCCTGCTGACTGAATTCCCGACGAATATGAAAACCGGAACTTTCCGCGCTCAGCCACACCTCCACTAAGCCCTTAGAGCTTTGAACTTTGGAAGCGGAAGGCTGCTTGAGATCATAAAATAGTTTCAGAAGTAGAGTCCCAAGCCTCCTCTGGCGACTACTATCCTTAGAAAAAAGCACAACTGGACCTACAGGAAATGTCAAGTCAACATCACCCACCCCAGTTAGATTCGTGCTTATAATTCGTTCAATCCTCATCATCTTCTCGTCCCTGTCCTAGTGCGGCCAGGCCGATTTTCTGTACTAGAACCCAATGTTCGTAAGCCTCAGTATTCTCTGTTCGATCAAGGCGATCTTGTATTTTATCGACAAATAGTCGTGTCAGAGTACGATAATCTTCCCCAGTTCCAGTCATTACTTCCCCAGTTCCAGTGACATCTTGCTCTGCTTGGGTTAGCCGCCCTTCCAAGGGTAGAACTTCGATGTAGCGAAACTTATGCGCTAAAACGTTCTGCAAGGCTGGTATAATTGCTTCTGCTTCCGGTAAAGGACCTGACACCGTAATCCTAAATAAATTGTTTTGGCGTTCTTGGCTGCTCGTTTTGGCTACTAGTTGCGCAGCAAAGGCTTCCCAATCGGATTGAATCGCTAGAGTTTTTTCGATATAACGACGCTGTCCCAGTTCCCTGAATTCCAACCGGACAGATTCTTTCTCAATCTCCCCCACAAGCACACCATGCGGCCCGCTCTCTCGAAAGCCTCTGGCTTCGGGCGAACCACAATCAGCCCAAAATGTTCCTCCCTCTTGCCGGATCCCGCTCCACACCTCCTGATGCCCCAAGGCCAGGTAACTCAAACCACTTGCAGCAATCTGCTCGGGCATAATAGCAATAAACTTTTCGGACTTCTTGACTGAGTCCACCTCAGCATGCAGAAGCATAAGCTGAAGGGTTCCGTCTCTTGCAGTCTGAAAACCGTCAAGGAAGGGTTCTTCTTGACGATAGGCCGTCCATCCCGCTCCATAGACTGTGACGTCTGGAGAAGAAATTTTTACACTGTTGAGACCAGCGAAAAATATATGTACATTACTCGGCCATACGGCTAGGCGGTAAGCAGAGGTCATAACCAGCGGATCTCTTTCTCCCGGAGCTATAAAAATTTTCGTCTCCTCCAATTTGGCAAATGATTTGGCCACCCGCTCAACTGTCTCCTGGCGCACATACTCTTGTTCGAATAAATTTCCGGCCACTAAAAGCAAATCTATTTTTTCCGATCGGCAAAGCGAGAGAACAGCATCAAACGTTCGCCACAAATCTTGATTACGCTGAGCAACCCATTCCTCCGGCCCTTCCCACGCGGGACTGTCCAAGCGAAATCCGGCACAATGTAAAACACGCACACACGAAGCCATAGTTACTTCACCTCACCAGACAATAACTAAAAAGATCTAGTCTAAGCCTTTCAACAAGCTGACCTTAGTTTAGAGTACTCGCTAAAGGCCGAAACATTATAAAAATGTTCCGCTCTTCATTAGGCGGGTCGGACATCAACTTTGACATCATAAAGAGTACTACCCGCTGCTTGATCAGTTAGCCGTTGAGAGGTAAGAGCATTGACAGCGCGATCTCCAAGCACATTTTCAGTCCAAAACAGCCCCTCGGTTACTAAAACTCCTAAAGGAACTTTTGGCGTTAGTTTAAGAATAAAATCCACCGCACCCCGTTCGTTAAAGGCGATCACTCTCTGACCATCTTGCAAATTCTTGCTCCCAGCATCTTTGGCGTTCATTTGGAGATAAGCTGCTTCCTTTTTGCGTAATAACTCAGGACGCTCGTTAAAGGAAGAATTCAGCGAATATGGACTAGGGGTACTCATTAGGTAGAATGGAGCATCATCGCCGTAAGCCTCAAAATAACGCGGTAACGGTTCAGTCTCTAGGGGATTATAGAGTTCTATTTTTGCGGATGGAGTGAGGAAGGTCGTTTTGTAATTCTCGGGCAGGGGAAGTTCGACAGAGCGGCCATCTTGAAGTTTCGCCAGGTCAATATGTTCCAACCAGGGGGTCGGTGGGTCTAGCAGTAAGTTAATTACTTCATCCGTGGTTTGGTAAAAGTAAGACTCTTTAAAACCCATAGCCTGAGCGAGTAACTGAAAAACTTCCCAATTCGATTTTGCTTCCCCCACCGGAGGAATCACTGCTGCCGCTCTCTGAAGACCATAATGACCATAAGAGCGGTAGATATCCGGGTGCTCTAAAGAACTCGTAGCTGGCAAGATAAGGTCGGCATAGCGAGCTGTATCCGTCATAAACCGTTCATGAACAACCGTAAATAGATCCTCCCGCCTAAGTCCTTTAATAATCATATTTTGGTCAGGAGCTACGATGGCTGGATTAGAGTGGTAGACATACAAACTCATAATCGGCGGTTTCGCTAATTCGGTTAGGGCATAGCCTAGTTGATTCATATTTACGATACGAGTTGACTTGGGCGAGAAATCTTCGCGCGTTACTCTCCTCGTATTCAACGCCTTACTAGTAGAAATACTGGTCAGCAAGCCGCCGCCTGGCTTGCCCCAAGCTCCGACAAGTGCTGGCAGACAGGTAATGGTGCGAACAGTCATCGCTCCGTTGCCATAACGGCAAAGCCCTGATCCCAAAGAAATAAAAGGTGCAAGGGCGTTACCATAACCAGCCGCTAGTTCTTCAAGTAAATTAACCTCAATCCCGGTAATTTGACTGACTTTGTCCGGTGGGTAATCGGGCAAAACGTCATCTCGGAACTGTTCAAACCCCTGAACATACCGATCGATAAACGGCTGGTCAATCAAACCCTCACGGACCAAGATGTGCATTATACCAAGAGCCAAAGCACCATCGCTTCCCGGACGTACTAACACGACCTTATCAACTATTTGGGCCGTAGGATTTTCATATGTGTCAATGAGCCAAACGATTGCACCGCGCTTTTTCGCTTCTCGAACATTATGCAGCAGATGAATATTTGTTGCTAAGACATTCGTCCCCCACAAGATTATAAAATCGCTTTGCTTAACCTCCTCAGGGTGTGGCGCCAATGTCTCCCCCATGACTGCTGCCCAACCATAGCCCTTGGCAGAAGAACAAATCGTGCGAGCCAATCTTGAAGCACCCAAACGATGGAAAAACCCCTCCCCGCAATTGCGTTGGACAACCCCCATCGTTCCCGCGTAAGAATAAGGCAAGATCGCTTCCGCTCCATAGTCAGAAACAATGCCTTTCCATCGATCAGCAATGTGTTGAATCCCCTCGTCCCAGGTAATGGCTTTAAACTGGCCTGCTCCTTTTTCTCCTATTCGCAGTAGAGGGTTCGTCAATCTTTGCGGGGAATGAACCGTCCGCTCATAATGAACCATTTTGGGGCATAAAGTCCCTCTGGTGTAGGGATGTTCTGGATCACCCGTAATCTTGACAGCTTGACCATCGACAACTTCAACTAAAAGCCCACAGGTATCGGGACAGTCGTACGGGCAAACAGATCGTTTCAAATCCGACTTCATGATAAACCTCCTTCTAAGGCAACATGTGGTAATTAAAACCTCTAAAATCTACAATTTCTCTCATTATACACTGCTTTACGTAGACGCTAAACATAAAAAGTCCAAAACACTTTTAAGAAGTGTTTCAGACCTTAAATGAAAATTTATATGAGACGTCTTTCCTGCTCAAAATCTCTTTTTTAGGACCAAATGGGATGGCATAAGATTTATTTCATTCATCAGTGGTGCCGTAAAGCGGCATGGGGATCTGATAAGTACAAAAAAGTCCCCTCCGAATTACTGTGTTCCGGAGGGAAAAAGAGGAGCTTTACATGAAAAGATTAAAAGGACTAAAAATCCTTCAACATATTATACAATAATAATTTGCGTTTTTGTTGAGATTGATTATGGTAAGTAAAGGTAAAAAGACCGTCCTTTATAAGTATGGGCGTAAAACCGCTATCCCTTTAGGGTAGTGGATGTAAGCCCATCCGTAGCTTAACCTTGGTTCTGGATATACTTCTCAATTGTCTCTTTGCTAACATTTCCTATGCTACATGCGAAATATCCATCGCTCCAAAGTGTTCTTTCCTTCCAGAATTGTTTCGACAAATACAAGTGGTTGTTGTTTTGTCTCCATATTTGATCAATAACTGCTTACGATAGTTCGTGACAAATATTAAATGCGCCATTAAGAGATATTTTGAAGGGTTTCTTGAGATATAATCCATGATTTCCTCGCTTGTACTCTCTCCATTTTGCTAAACTTCGGTATAGGTTTCAGTGTAACTTTAGTTCCTTTAGCATCCATTAAGATTGCATAGCCTGTTGACATTCTACCTTTGATAAAATATTCAACACCTAAATACCTAACCTTATCAAACTTTCTAAATCCTTGAATTTTGCCGGTTGGAATTCTTTGCTCTGACCTAATTCCTTTAAATTGCTGATAGTCACCGTCAGACACGCCCTTCTTGAACAACACGACATTAGTTTTAAAGCTAACTTCACTTCCTTGACTTGCAATAACTACAGCGTCCATATAATGCTCTTTAGGTAAGTTTAGTAACTGCCTATGCTCCTTTGTTACAAATCCAAAGGTTTCGTCCGCACTAGGTAATAATTTCAGTAGTTGAACCCTTAGGCCATTCATTTGAGTAGCGTGTTTTAGGTATCCTTTAGACTTACCACCTTTCAAAGTAATGTTTCCGCCATGCAAACTGTCATGACACATTTTACACAAAGTGACTAAATTACTTGCTTCATCACTTCCACCATTTTTCCTAAAGATTATATGATGTACCTCCAGTTTGCTGTCCTTAGATTTACCCCTGCAATGCTGACAGGTGTGATTGTCTCTATCTAAAACATACGCTTTAGTGTTGGCAAATCCATAATTAATGCCCTTTTGGTACAGCCACTTATTGCTCAACACTGCAGGATTCTTTAGTGCATGTGGATCAAATGTTGCTGTTTCAAGTATTATCTTCGAGATAGGTAATATCGTCTGTATAAACTTAATTTCCTTCAGATGTGAGCTGATTTTGCTAGTCATTGTAGGAGAAAATCTATCACTTCTGATTGAATTTTTTCTGTTCAACCACCTTGCCTTTCGGTATCTTGTTTTCCGATTACGTCTGTTTCTGCGATAGTTAGAACGTTGTTTCAGCTTATCTGAAATATCATTTCTGATTTCAACTTGTGACATATAGATAACATCACCCTTATCATTAACTGCCGAACTACCTATTTTTCCACTCCCAGTATCAACGCCTAACGTAATATTTTGAGTGTAGTTAGTGGTTTGATAAAGAAGTTTAATCGTAAATGGAGTTCTTTTCATGCACTTTGCTTTTCCCTGCTTCAGTAATAATCTTGCGATGGCCGAAGCACATGGCATCAATGGGGTGTTGTCAAAATTAATAACATAAACCATAAAATCAGACCTTCCGATAAATTCTCCACATTGCTGTAGGTTGTGCGTATCTCTACTCTGTCACCAAGTAGAGAATCCGTCATCATCTCGACAAAGATAAGTTAGGCTTTTTGTACTCACAGCACCGAACCTTACCTCAGTTCTACTTAACTGTGAATGATAGAGCAACGGTCTGATGCGTCAACCGAAGGTATCGTGACCTAACTATCGTAGTATTCGTTTCTGAATACTTAGTCTGGTGAACTTAGCTCCGTTTCAGAAGCCACTATCCCTTTAGGGTAGTGGGTAGTTCACCAGATCCTTATTGCTCGAACCTAGAGTCTTTTTTGCCAATCCAATATCAAGTTCTCCCTATACTAATCCTCTTAATGTCTGTGCTAAAAATTATGGCGTTCGGGGCCAGTCAGTCAAACCATAGGGATGTTGGCATAAAAGGTCGAATTTTAGGCCGAAATTACAGTATCATAAATTAATAAATAATGTTAGACTTAACAGTGAGGTGCAGAGAATGATTAGACAAGCAGACGAAACTGATTTATCCGAAATCCTAGCAATATATAATGATGCGATCTTAAATACTACAGCGGTATACACTTATGCTATTCAAACGCTTGAGGACAGAACGTTATGGTTTTATAAGAAAAATGAAGATAAATTTCCTGTCCTGGTTTATGAGGAAAACAATACAGTTATTGGTTTTGCAACTTTTGGTCCTTTTAGAGCTTGGCCAGCCTATAAATATACAATAGAACATTCAGTGTACGTACATACTCAATATCGTCGGAATGGAATTGGTACGGCGTTGATCAAAGAAATAATTAAAATCGCTGATGAAAGAAAGTTTATGACCTTAGTTGCTGGCATCGATGCTTTTAATGAAAATAGCCTTAAAATGCATGAAAAGTTAGGCTTTGAATATTCTGGTACAATAAAAAAGGCTGGCTTTAAGTTTGGTAAATGGCTTGATTTGACATTTTATCAAAAAAATCTCTCAGGCCCTGAAAATCCAACTGATGATTAAACTCCATGCTAAGAGAATTATTTGACCCTCGGGTAAGGGCAAGAAAATACTGGAAATATTGTATAAAAAATTGTCCCGCTATCTCCTGTTTTAAACTCAAAATTAGCTTTGTGTCTTTGAGCTATATCTATAGAAATAGCCAACCCAAGGCCTGTCCCAGATTCTTTTGTGGTAAAGAATGGAGTCCCAATTTTTTCTTGTATTTCTTGAGGTATTCCCGTTCCATGATCTTTAACAGCTAATACCACTTTATCCTCTTGTAAATAGGTGCTAATAATGACACTCCCGTGTTCTGGAGTGACCTCCAAAGCATTTCGCACCAGGTTTAGGAGAAGTTGTCTTATTTCATTTTCATTGATCATGATATTAGGCAATGTTTTGAGATCAAACACAACTTCTTTATTGTTATTAAAGGCATCTGCTTGAAGCATAGGGAATACTCTATTAATAACCTCATTAATGTTTTGGGATTTAATATTATCGAGATTGGCTTTAGCCAAGGATAGAAAATCCGTGATTATCCCATTGGCACGATCAATCTCAGAGACCATCAAATCCATATATTCCTTGTCTTGTTCGTATTTAGATTTTGACCCAAACATTTGCAGGAATCCTTTGACAGTAGTGAGCGGATTTCTTATCTCATGACTGATTCCCGCTGCTAACTGACCGATAAGATTAAGTCTTTCTAAACGAGCAAACTCCAGCTGTTGTCGATTCAATACCGTAATATCTCTAAAGAAAACTGTCAAACCTTCTTCAAATGGATAAGCATGAAATTCATAATAGTGATCAGGAATTATAAAGCCTGCTTCCCAATGCATAGCTTCCGCTTGAGACATCGCTGCTTGGAGTTTATCATAAGTTAATGAATCCATTACCTGAAGATATATATCCCAAATATTTTTCCCTATTAGTTCAATGTTATCATTTAGAACATGTTTATATGTTTCGTTGTTAACGAATGTAAACAGCCAGTTATGATCTATTGAAAAAAATCCATCTGAAATTCCTTCCATAATATTATTTATATGACGTTTTGATGATTCCAATTCTATGTTTATCTGCTTTAAACCATCTGTGAAAGAACTAATTTTAGATAAAATAGGTCGTAATTCTGGTAATTTATTCAAAACATCTTCTTGTATGTCATTATTATCGGTATCATTCTCAATAATCATCTTACAAAATTTTTCCAGGTACATTTCTATCTGCTTAATATTTTTTCTAATTAAAAATATTATTAAAACTGATAAACTTAAAACTAATATTATAATTTTACTCAAGTCATAAAAAGACAATATTACATAATCGGCATTCTTCGCATAGGCCCAAACATAGCCCACTAATTTTTCCTGATCATAGATCGGTAGATTAATACTAATAACCTTATTAGTTGTTATGTCATTAAATCCGTTTAACGATCCCATGATAGAATGAATTTTATTAAACGGAATTTTATTGTCATTTTGATTTTCAACTATTAAATTTAAGTCAATATCATAATAACCTATTAAATCAGCATCATAGTCATCAATTACAGAATCTATAGCATCTTTTATCTTTGATATTTTTTGATCCTTCGTTAAATTTTTATCTTTTTTCAAATTGTCTATAGTAAAAATTTGGGATTGTAATTTTGATTGTGCATTTGAGGCACTTGATAATAAATTATAATTAAATCTTAGAACCTGTTTCTCCCAAAAGTTTTGTCCGTAGACAAATATGAAAATAATAAGAAAAGCAAAGATACTCAGTATGACCTTTAATAATGTTAATTGAATAATAGATTGTTTATTTAAGGAATCTTTTATGTTAAAAGCCATCTAGCTATCCTCCAATGTCCTAAGTAGCGATATAAAGAAAACTTAGCTGGCACCGAGCATTTTTATGTCTGCGGAAACTTGAGTTGTAATTATATTTGCCATCCGAAAGTTATCAATCTAAATGGTATTAAAAGATTATAAAAATCTATGGCAAACAATTTAAAAACTAGAAATATATCCCAATTTTTAAATTGTTTGCAAATGAGTTTGCACGATTGGTAAGCTCCTGATTATCTTTGCAATGCTTTCGGAGTTTTGGGTTGATACATCCAGATACCACATGCAAAAACGGAAGTCGCACTTGCTAAAAGCATTAATATTGACGCAATTGTAGCAAACAAATACCTTTTCATAACCTATTCACCTCCTTTTCTATTGAAAATAGGCTGTAAGGTTAGACTTTGGTAAGCCACACCTAAAACAGCACTAACATTTAGTAATGTATTATTGGTAAAAGAAACTATTATGAGTGAAGAAGTTACCAAAATCATCGACAAAGTTTTAAGTTTCACTTTAAAGCTACTAGAATAAATTGGCTTCGCTTTGCTATCTACTGGAGCTAAGAAAGCTACTATAAAAAAAGAAATAAGTAAAATAAATATAAGGATATACTTATTAGCCAAGTCATAATAAACAAGTTCTTTAGCTAAAACACCAATAAAACTATAAATAATAGAACCAAAGATCAAACATTTTAGGGGGGTATCAAAATGTGCTCCTCCCGATACTCTTCGTAATAAACCACCAAAAAAGGCCGCAATAACAGCTGACATAAAGGCATTAAAAGCATATCCGAGAAGCATTATCAAAAATGAACCTAAAACGAAAAGAAGTGCATTTTCAATGGCATAGGCTACAACTTCCTTTTTATCTTCGCTGTAATTCAATTCATTTGTAATTACTTCAGTAAGTTTATTACTAATATTTTCAGAGAAATTCATTCATTTTCAACCTCTTTTTTGGTATAAATTTATTTAATAAATAAGCAAAGATTAATGTCAGAAGTACTTGAGGCTCTCCTATCGCAATCCTTATTATTATCAGGCCAGTAAATAGGGTTTCAGGAGTTATTCCAAAAACAGGCATTAACAATGACAGACAAACAAACTCAAATATTCCTAATGCTAAAAAACTCAATAAACTTGCAATAAGGGACAAACTAAAATCCCCCTTACCTAACCAAGTTAAAGCTATAAATAATAAGATAATTAGCAAAATTGAATGTAACCCAAAAGGAACGGAAAACAGTCTCACTATGTACGAACAAACAGCTAAAACAATCCCAATCAATAAAATCCTATTCCACTTTAAGGGTATTCTAGCAATTACAAATGCTAAAATAACAACTGCAGTTTGTTCAGGAATTCCTTGTAAAAGTAAAGCAATCCATGGAATGTTTATAGGTTTCACAACCTCTCAAATTATACAACATCACAACGCCCTAAAATTTTTGCTCTTATTTCAATTATTGCATACTTCCAGGGCGAATTTGCGCGAATCTTGTCTTATTAAAAAATAATTTCCTGATTTGGTGAAGGATTCATTTGATTTTACTAAGAAATACATCTAATTAGTCCTAAAGTCTACATAATAGCGGGACTTAAGAACCAATAAAACCACCTTAATCAGAAGCCTCGCCTCGCTAACTTTTAAATGTTAATCAAAAATGCCTTCTCTCATTCTCTCAATGATAACGCTTTAAGCTGTTCTTGTTATGTATCGTTTATTTAATAGAAAAGCCAAGCTAAATAGCAGCAACACCTGCGGTTCTCCTACTACAATTCTTAGAAATAAATCATTGCAGAGGGTTTCAATTGTAAATCTAAAAACAAACATAAACAAGGAGAGGAAACTAAACTCGAATATTACTAACACCAGCATACTCGCTGAACTTGCAATAAAGGCTAGACCGACATCCCCCTTAGATATACGTGATAAATAAACGAATAATATTAAGAGGAGCAAGATAGTATGAATCCCAAAAGGAATCGGCAACAGTCTCACTACATAGGCACAAAAGGCCAGGCAAATCCCAAGCAATAAAATCTTATTCCTCTTTAGAGGTATTCCTGCAATCACAAAAGCTAAAGTTACAACTGCAGTTTGTTCAGGTATTCCTTGTAAGAGCAAAGCCAGCAATGGAATTCTCATAGATCTCACCACCCATTCATCCAACAATAACCTGATTAGAGAAATCCCTAGCAAGATACCCTTATCGCCTACTCTCACTCTGGAATACACATTTTAATCCATAAAGCCCACCTTTTTCTTCCTCTTTCTATTATTGCACACTCTAAGTGACGAATTAGCACGAATTCTGTCCTCTAAAAAATTAATTTTTTCGCTTTGTGACACCTGAACTCCTCTCCTCACTCACAAGTTCTCATCAAACCTTTTCAGATATTTACAACAACACCTTTTTCGCTATATAATAGGCACAGGTGTAATACCTCCTAAGATAAGTATTGCACTTGTGCCCACTTAACTGAATATGTATGTTTGCTAGGGGTGCCCTGTTGGGGCTGAGATGAGGAAACTCTAACCCTTTGAACCTGATCTGGTTAATACCAGCGGAGGAAAGCTACTTGTTTCTACTTATAGCACTATAAGTGAGAACTGCTTACCGCAGTTCTCACTTTTTTCATGACTTAATTCCTCGCCTTGGTACTCGAGTAGAAAAATAGGAACCCTCTGGCAAACACGTATTAAGAACAAGTGAAAGGAGAACTGTCCGTGCAAATTATTGTAAATGGGGAACCTCAGGAAACTTCTTCGGAATGTACCGTATTCCAGTTACTCGAAAACCACGCTGTAACCCATAAGGCGGCGGTCGTGGAGCTCAATGGTAACATCCTAAAACAAGAGCATTGGCAAAGTACTCTTTTACAGCTTGGTGACCGTTTGGAAATCTTAGTATTTATGGGAGGCGGCTAATAACGTGAATGCTATCATACAGAGTGTTAACCCATCGGATGACAGTCTACTCCTCGGAGGAGTAAATTTGAGGAGCCGACTGTTCGTAGGAACAGGTAAATTTTCGTCTCATGAAATTGTGCCCCTGGTGCTGGAGGCGAGCGGCAGCCAGGTAGTAACAATGGCTTTGCGCCGAGTTGATTGGAAAAATCCTCAGGAGAATATCCTTAATTACCTACCTCCAAACACCATTTTATTGCCCAACACCTCCGGGGCGCGCACAGCTGAAGAAGCCGTGCGTATCGCTCACTTGGCTCAGGCTGCTGGCTGCGGGAACTGGGTAAAGATCGAAATAGTTCAGGATCAGCGCTACTTATTGCCGGACAATTGGGAGACACTCAAAGCCACCGAACAACTGGCAAACGAGGGATTTGTGGTCCTGCCTTACATGAGTCCGGATTTGGGTGCAGCCAGGCGCCTGCAGGATGCTGGCGCGGCAGCCATCATGCCCCTGGGCTCTCCCATTGGCAGCAACCGGGGTTTACAAACCAAAGAACTTATCCGAATTCTGATCGAGGAGATTTCTCTGCCGATCATTGTCGATGCAGGCATTGGTCGACCCTCTGAGGCAGCCGAAGCCATGGAAATGGGGGCAGCTGCGGTGCTTGTGAATACGGCTATTGCCACAGCAGGAGATCCTGTATTCATGGCTCAAGCTTTTCACCTGGCAGTCGTCGCAGGGCGACTGGGCTATTTAGCTGGGCCCGGCGAACGACGGATAACGGCCGAAGCGTCCTCTCCTTTAACCGGCTTTTTACAGGAGGGATGACGAATGTTTTACGAGCAAATAACTGAATGGCAACAAAAACTTCCCGAATCGACCTGGGCCAGTTTTAGTGGAGCCGACGTCGAGCGGGTGTTAGCCCGCGAATCCCTCCGACCGCAAGATCTGGCGGTCTTGCTTTCCCCAGCTGCCCTATCGTACCTGGAACCTATGGCCAAAAAAGCTCAAGCGTTAACCATCCGCCATTTCGGGCGCACAATTGGTTTATTCACTCCACTCTATCTCGCCAATTTTTGTAGTAACAGCTGCCTCTATTGTAGCTTCCACACTGGAAACAAAATTGTGCGCTGCAAGCTAAGCATCGCACAAGTCATCAAGGAAGGAGAAGCGATCTCCTCGACCGGGCTACAGCATTTGCTGCTCTTGACCGGAGAATCCCGCACCCATAGCGGACCAGCTTATATGGAAGAATGCGTCCATGCTTTGCGGCCCATGTTCGCCTCTCTGGGGCTTGAAGTGTATCCCTTGGCCACGGAAGAATACCGTCGTTTATTTGAGGCCGGGATCGACTCTGTCACTCTTTTCCAGGAAACTTACAATGAAGTCACCTATGCTCAAGTTCACCCCGCTGGGCCAAAGAGAGATTATCACTATCGCCTGGAAGCACCAGAGCGAGCTTGTGCTTCCGGAATCTCCTCCGTAAACATCGGCGCGCTTTTGGGCCTCTCGGACTGGCGGCAGGATGCCTTTTATTCGGCACTCCATGCCGATTACTTGCAAAAAACTTATCCTGGGGTTGAAGTAGCGATCTCTGTGCCACGCCTCAGGCCCTATGCTGGCAGTTTTCAACCCTCTGCTGATCCCGTCACGGATGCTATTTTGGTCCAAATTATATTGGCTTATCGACTGTTTCTACCTCGGGCTGGTATTACCCTGTCCACGCGGGAAAGTCCACAAATGCGAGAAAACTTGCTTTCCCTAGGAATCACTCGCCTGTCGGCTGGCTCTCTCACGTCAGTCGGAGGTTATAGCGAAACAGACAACGTCGGCAGTGCCCAATTTGAAATTGCCGACGAACGTTCCGTTCCAGACGTGGTAGCCATGATCCGAGCCCAAGGCTATTTGCCCTCTTTTTGCGACTGGGTGAATATGCGGGCAAAGGATGCTGTCGGACTATGAATCCTTTAATGACAGGATTGGCCAAGACTTTGCCTCCAAAACAATTAGCTAAGATCCAACAAACATCTGTCGGAATCGCTGGTTTAGGGGGCTTAGGTTCCAATGTCGCTTGGCACTTAGTGCGCAGTGGGTTTTCCCACCTTGTCCTGGCCGATTTCGACCGTGTAGAAGCCAGCAACCTAAATCGACAAGTCTATTTCCCAGATCAATTAGGACGTTTGAAGACTGAAGCTCTGGCTGAAAACCTATTAAGAATAAACCCTGAGTTAGACTTGAAACTATGGCCTGTTCTCGTGACACCCAATAATGTTCAGACGATATTTGGGCAGTGTCCAATTTGGGTAGAGGGTTTTGACCAGACTACCTCAAAGAAAATGTTCGTGGAAGAAGGTCTGACCGCTGGAAAAAAAGTCGTCGGCGCGTCTGGGCTGGCTGGTTGGGGAGACACTGATACCATCCATACCTTGCACTGGGGTTCCGGCTTATCTGTGGTCGGGGATTTCTGTACAGACGTGGCCAAAGACCAACCGCCCCTCTCTCCCCGCGTCGGGGTCGTTGCCGCTAAACAGGCTAACTTAGTCTTGGCCTGGGTACTAGGTGAAGGAGGTGACCTCCCATCAACAAACCTGCAAAAAAGCGCCCCCTGCCCTCTGGCATCTATGCCCTCACTTCAGAACTCCACTCTCTAGGCCGCAGCAATCTTGAGGTAGCTAGAGAGATCTTGGCCAGTGGTGTACCGATTCTTCAATACCGAGAGAAGTCCAAAAAGGTTCGGACAATGTATGAGGAATGTCTCGCGCTGCGGGCTATGACCCAAGAAACCGGTGCCTTGTTCATTATCAATGATCACTTAGATCTGGCTCTGGCGGTAGGCGCCGATGGCGTGCATATCGGACAAGACGACTTGCCCCTGTCCACAGTGCGCGAGCTCGTTGGCCCTGATCTCCTGATTGGAGTTTCCACGCATTCGCCAGCTCAAGCACAGGCAGCTGTGAAGGATGGGGCAGATTACATCGGCGTGGGACCTTTGTTTGCCACCCATACCAAAATTGACGTGTGTGATCCGGTCGGACTGGACTATTTAGATTACGTTGTTAAGAATCTGAAGATCCCCTTCGTAGCGATCGGCGGAATTAAGGAACACAATCTAGCTGAAGTGATCAAGACAGGGGCTCGAACCGTCGCCTTAGTCACCGAGATTGTGGGCAACCCAGACATTCCGGGCAAGATTAAGCGTTTACAACACATTATGGAGATGTAGACCTAAGAGAAGTTTTAGAGAAAGAGTGTGATTCGATGAGTACACAGATGGAACAGGCCAAAAATGGAGTTATCACAGCAGCTATGCAAACCGTCGCTGACAAAGAGGGATTAACCGCTGAAGAAATCAGACTCCGGGTGGCAGCGGGCAGCATTGCCATCCCAGCGAACCACAATCACACCTCCTTAAGTCCGGAAGGCGTTGGTCTGGGACTGAAGACGAAGATTAACGTCAATTTGGGCATTTCCCCGGAGTGTGCCAACCTCGATAGTGAGCTGGCCAAAGTACGCATGGCTTTGGATATGAAAGCGGAAGCAATTATGGATCTCAGCAACTACGGTAAAACCGTCGAATTTCGCCACCGTCTCCTCGAAATGTCCCCTGCTATGATCGGTACGGTTCCTATGTATGATGCTCTGGGCTATTTAGACAAGAAATTGGCAGACATTACACCTCAGGAGTTCCTGGCCGTGGTAGAACAACACGCCCGCGACGGTGTCGATTTTGTCACCATCCACGCCGGCATTAACCGGGAAACAGCCCGACACTTTCAGCAGACCTCCCGGGTCACCAACATTGTCTCCCGGGGCGGCTCCTTACTGTATGCCTGGATGGAGTTGACCGGGCAGGAAAACCCTTTTTACGAATATTTTGATGATCTCCTCGATATCTGTGCCGAATACGATGTAACCCTAAGCCTGGGAGATGCCTGTCGACCGGGCAGCATTGCCGATGCTACAGACGGAGCTCAAATTTCCGAATTGATTGTCCTGGGAGAATTAACGCAAAGGGCTTGGCAACGCAATGTTCAAGTCATGATTGAAGGACCAGGCCATGTTCCCTTAAATGAAATTGTGGCTAATGTCCAGATGGCCAAAAAGCTTTGCCACGGAGCGCCCTTTTACATTTTGGGGCCATTGGTCACTGACGTTGCACCGGGTTACGATCACATCACCAGCGCGATCGGCGGAGCTTTAGCCGCCTCGGTAGGAGCAGATTTTCTTTGCTATGTGACACCAGCCGAACACCTTCGCTTGCCTACTTTAGACGACGTGCGTGAAGGAATCATTGCTGTCAAGATCGCTGCTCATGCCGCAGATCTTGCCAAAGGGGTACCCGGAGCCGCCGATTGGGATCGGGAGATGAGCCAAGCCCGACAAGTTATGGATTGGGAGAAGATGTTTAGCCTAGCCTTAGACCGGGAAAAACCGGAGCGCTATCGCAAAGAGTCCGCCCCCGAACATCAAGACAGCTGCACCATGTGCGGGGAAATGTGTTCGATGCGGCTTATGAACCGTGTTATGAATAAATAAACGAATCCAATTGGATAAAACAGCCGAATGGGTTGAGAAAAATTCTAAAAAAACAGGCCAGCTAACATTAAGCTGACCTGTTTTCTTCATGTGGTTTTTATCATCCTAAATCAACTCATCCAACCTTTTTTTCACATCATCCATGATATATTTCCCGACCCTTCCGAACTTTCTAATTATTATAGCTTGGGACAACGTATATTAATAAAATATCACCTTGCTTATACATTGTTCCACACCGTATCGTCAATATCATTATCCCAAAATTCAATGCTGCTTTCATCTGCAGAAGTTAAGTCTTGGAAAGTTTCCTTATTTTTTTTACTTTTTAAAAAAGAAATATAATCTATCACCTCTGGAATCTGACTTTCAGGAATTTCCTCGATTAATTTATAGAGAATTTTTTTGGCTGTACTCATAAAGCCCACCTCAAAATTATTATATCACAAACTCTTTATATAATGTTTATTCATTACTTTGCTCATAAGGCATGGTAAAAAATTAGTAGGACAATTTTCTAAAAAGGCGTTCGAAAGTATGATGATGTATTTAAGAAGTTGAGTAAAATTTCAAACCATTCGATTGGTAAAAACCACATCTAGGCAAATAGATGCGGTTTTTGTTTTGGGCAAACAAGCTGCCCAATAATTCTAATTCCTGAGCTCATCAGTTAATATGCTTTAGAACTAACCGAAGTTACGTCTGTAACCATCGCTACGCCCGCACATGCTCCAATGCGGGATGCGCCAGCTTCAACTTAGGCACAACCTAGCTACGAGTATTAAGTTGGACTCGTCTATCGTCTACCCTTGACATAATTCTGTGGGACGTTCTAAGAGTGCCACGAGTAATTCTACAGCTGCTTCTACATCACGTTTGTCCAGCATTTCGGCGGGGCTGTGGACATAGCGCGTGGGAATTGAAAGAACCCCAGAAGGCACCCCGCCCTTGGACAAATGAATCGCTCCGGAATCCGTTCCCCCATACTCTAAAACCTCCCATTGGAAGGGAATGTTTCGTTCCGTGGCAACAGCAGCCATCCAACGCTTAATTTGCGGGGAGGTGATCATAGAGTGGTCAAGCACCTTAATCCCCACCCCACTCCCTAGTTCTACAGACATAGGGTGAGCTTTGGGGGTATCCCCGGTAGCTGTGACATCCACCGCAATGGCCAAGTCCGGTTCCAGAGCATAAGCAGCCGTTCGAGCGCCACGGGTCCCGATTTCTTCCTGTACAGTAAAGACAAACGCCAATTCATGGGTGGACTTAGTTCGTTTGAGGGCTTCGATCGCAACAAAACAACCAACGCGATCGTCAAGAGCCTTGGAAATAATCCGAGATCCAGTCTCAACGAAATCACCGCCAAAAACTGCCGTTTCACCGATGCTGATCAACTGCTCGGCTTCTTCCCGAGTTGATACACCTATATCGAGATAGAGCTTATCAAGCTTAAAATCACTTGGTTTATCTAATTTTTCAACCCCGATTGTTCCGACGCTTCCCTTGCTAAACTTGACTCGTTGTCCGATCAGGTTAGAGATACGTACTCCACCGAGAGGGGTAAATCGCAGAAACCCTTTTTTATCAATATGGGTGATCATCAAGCCAATTTCGTCCATATGAGCAGCGACCATGATTTTTTTACCGCTTCCATGACGCCCGACGATGAGATTGCCTAAGGTATCTGTCTTTAGTTCGTCACAGTACGAGCGCACTTGAGTGGATATGAATTCCGCGACCAACTCCTCGGAACCGGACGGGCCAAATAACTGGGTTAACTGTCCAAGCATTGCAAAATCCAAAACCATCACACCTTATCCTCCTTATCGATCGAGCTAATCATAAGCTTACGCGGAAGTTCCTTTATAATTTCATCTACAAGCTTGAGACAAGCTGTATAGTCCTTTTCTGAGATAACCGAGGTAAAGGAATGAATGTAGCGACAGGGTACGCTTAAAACAATCGTCGGGATTCCAGCTTTGCTAACATGAATAGGACCAGCGTCATTTCCGCCGCTCGTTGTGCGCCGAAACTGCAATGGAATTCCCTTGGCACGGGCTAAGTCTGTCACCCACTGGATAAGTTTAGGACTGTAGAGGGTTGTTCTATCCATCAGTGAGCAAGCAGGGCCTTTGCCCAACTCCGTAACCCAGCCCTCCTCTTCTCGATCTGACACATCTGCAGCTACAGTTCCCTCAATAACAATGGCAAAATCCGGAGCAAGGTGATACGCTGCGACTTTGGCGCCTCGCAGGCCAACCTCCTCTTGCACTGTAAAGACTGCGACTAAGGGGATATCATAGTCCTTCTTAAGCAGCTCTACCAAAATAGCACACCCTACCCGGTCATCAAAGGCCTTTCCTTTGTATAGTCCCTCTCCAAAAGGCTCGCATTTCGTCATAAAATAGGCATAATCACCTAGTTTAACCTTACTGGAGGCGTCTTCCTTGGATTTAGCCCCAATATCAATATATAGTTGATCAAAAGGTAAAGCCTTTTGACGTTCTAACCGTTTTTGTAAATGGATGGCTTTGGCACCGATGACTCCGACGAGAGATTCATTAATTTGTACTGGTTTCGAGACAAGGATACGAGCATCAATTCCGCCGACTGGTCGGAATTTGAGAAAACCGTCGTTGGTTATCTCGACGATCATTAGCGCTACTTCGTCCATATGAGCAGTGATCATAACTTTAGGGGCGGACAGATCTCCATTTTTAGTTGCAATCAAATTTCCCATTTTATCAACCTTTACAGTCTCCACAAAAGGTTCAATTTGTTCGCGCAAAAAATTACGAATGAGGCCTTCAGCCCCTGAGGTACCATTTAATTCGCACAAACTTTTTAATAACATAAAAATCCCTCCAAATCGTCCGGTAAGGAGGAGATAAAATGAGCAAGTAGTTTCCCGGAATTAAGAACGTCTTGCATATCGAGAGTTTCCACGGAGGTATGCATATAGCGCAAGGGAACAGAGATCAGTCCAGTAGGAATACCTGCTCGGGTTACTTGAATAGCCCAGGCATCTGTTCCAGATGCTCCTGGAATTGGTTCGATCTGAATGGGCAAACGCTGCTCTTGGGAGGTTTCTGAGAGATGACGATAGATCGCGGGATGAATATTGGGACCAAGAGCCACTGTCGGCCCCTTACTCAACTCGATCGCAACTTGCCCCTTAGTATCCGGAGTACTCGCGTGGGTAACATCAATAGCCACGGCTAGATCTGGATTAAGCGTATAAGCGCTGGTAAGCGCTCCCCGAAGTCCTACTTCTTCTTGTGTCGTAGCCACTGCTATGACATCGTGAGCATGTTGTAAGTGGGAAAGTTCTTCTAAGCAAACCATCATCACCACAACCCCAGCGCGGTCATCCAATGATTTTCCAGCTATTACATTATTGAGCAAAGAATACGTTTCTCGCCTTAGGGTGACTATATCTCCAACTTGGATAACCTCGTTAATTTTAGCGGAGGAAAGTCCAACGTCAATAGCCATATCCTCCATCGTAACCGCTTGATCCAAGTCCCCATCCGTTAGCAGGTGGGGAGGCAAGGAGCCGATAATTCCAGGGATAGCCTGGCGTCCATGAACGAGTACTTCTTGGGAGAGAAGGGTTCGCTGGTCCACTCCACCAATGGAGGTAAAACGCAGAAAACCACGGGAATCGATCTTTTTGACGATAAGGCCGATTTCATCCATATGAGCGGCTAACATAATTTTCGAACGTATGCTGTTACCCTTTTTGAGAGCATAAACGTTGCCAAACGTATCGCACCGCACTTCATCAGTTAAAGCACCAAATCGTTCCCTAACCAAAGAAGCGATAGAAACTTCATGGCCAGAAACTCCTGAGCTGGTAGATAAAAGACTAAGAAATTCTCTCGCACTCTGCATTTGCGCGTTGATCAAATGATTCACCTTCTCTCAGGAAAATTGTTTCAATGACGTAATGGTTATATATTATTACTTCGCCTTTCAATTCAGAATATCCTTTATATCATTATTTCAAACAAAAGAGCCCGACTATAACTGAAAGTTGAACAGAAATTTTATGCACGTCAAGCTTATAAAATAAAAAAAGAAAAGACCCCTCACTGAATGAGCGGCCTTTAAAATCTAAGTTGAATCCCGCAAAGTTCCTCCAGAATTAATGGATGCACGAATCGAGATTAATCTTAACCAAACTTAACTAAAACTGTTATCAACCGGAGTAAAATAGGTTAGTGATTTACCCTATAACTAAGCAACCAAAACATAATAGAAGCGTTCCGAAAAACCAAATTAGCGAGGGTGTAAATACTTTGAACTAAACTAAGAACCCGTATCAGTCAAGAACAAACTCAAGAAAAGGTAACTGATCTGGACAAATCTGGACAAATCCTCCACTAGTTCCGTTGAGAAAAACAAACTGGGGCCAATCTGAAAACAGCCTATTCAAAACAGATAAAGAATCTAGGTTTAAACCACTGAATACTGAACTCAATTTCCCAGCTTAATAAATAGACTAACTACCGATCAGGAAGACTTAACTCAGACTGACTAGGAGGAACTTTGCGGGAAAGTTTTCTTTTAAAACTACAAAAACCACCCTTCTAGGTGGCTTCATTCTCCAAGATTCAGCATTAGCTCAACTGACTGCAATGCTGTAACCTTCGATGAATCGAAACTTTACCTAGCACGCACCAACAATTTTTTGATAAACTGAATTTATACTTAAATTAAGTGGCTACAGTTTCATTATACCCTGATTCAGCTAATTGTCAAGTATCAATTTTTTGCCTTTTGTTTTTGGAGTTATCTCTAAAGTTGAAACATGCCTTAGATTTAAAGGTCACTTAAATAAGTGGCCTTTAAATCTAAAATTGAATCCCGCAAAGTCCCTCCAGAATTAATGGATACACGGCTCGAGATTAATCAACTAAACTTAACTAAACTAAACTATTAGTAACCGGAGTCACCTGAGTTTGAAGTGAATACACCTTACAACTAAACGAACATTAATAGAATAGAAACGATGTTCTGTAAAACCAAACCAGTAAGGAAGTAACTACTTTGTCTAAACTAAAAGTAAACCAGTCAAAAACTAAGTTTAAAGTAGGAAACTAATCTGGACAAATCCTCCACTATTTCATTGGGTAACTTTAGGTCTAACTGGGGTTGATCTGACATCAGGCCTCATCGGCATAAGGAAAAACTAAAGTTGCAAATCACCTGAATTCTGATCTCAATTTCCTTGATTACTACTATCAAAAAGGGGAATTCAACCAACCAACCAACTGACAAACTGACTAAAGGAGGAACTTTGCGGGAAAGTTTTCTTTTTAGAACTACAAAAACCACCCTTCTAGGTGGCTCCAATTCTTCTAAATCCAGCATTAGCTCAACTGATTGCAATGCTGAAACCTTCGATGAATCGAAACTTTACCTAGCACGCTACCAACAAGTTTTTAAAAACTGAACGTTTGTTATCTGTGATTGAGTGGTTATGCTTACATTATAACCGAATTCAGACCGTTGTCAAGTGCTGAATTTTCCGCTGCTTGGCGGTGCGGTGTCTGTAAAGTGGCCTTGTGTTGAAATGAACCTTCTTAAGTAAGTAGGGGCCCGATACATCGTTGCCCTACTTACTAGAAGCAGTTTCCTCGTTCGCAAACCGTATTGTCCTAAATAAGGAAGGAAGAATTCTTTGTGAATGTAGGTTAAAACTTCAGAAATAGCAGTTAACTCACGATTGGAAAAGTGTTTCCACCGTGAGGCATTATATACACAGATTCAACTGGATGCCCAAGGATTTGATGGGCTAACTGTAAAGCCTCTGCCGGAGAATGGGCAGGAATCATCTTCATACGTTTTACAGCATCCTCGGCTAGAGAACTGATCAGAATAACTGGTGTCTTGCGACAAATGCTCGCCGTCCTCAGGCTTACAAACCCCGGCATGGTAAAGTCAGCATGCAGCTGAACATTCATAGCTTCGACCTCGCCATACTTAAAAAATTCCTCAAAGGGTCGAGAACCTATTCCATCGGAGCATTCACTAACTAAGATAATAACTCCGCCTTCTTGAACCGCATAAGTAGAATTGTCCAAGGCTTTGATCGCTTGGTAAAGCTGAATATCTTTGGGATACCCACCACTTGAAACGATGACCAGCTCGGCTTTTTCCGCTATTTTAATGCCAAAAATTTCTTCAGTAACTCGACAGCCGGCTAAATGGGCCTGTTGAAGCTCTCCGGCTGCAATATAGACAAATTCCTTCTTTTCGTTGACCACGACATTTAGGATAAAATCCACGCCTACTATAAGTGCGATTTCTAACATATCCTCAGCAACCGGGTTGCCTTCCATTTTACCGCTTCCTATGTTCGGACTCAGTCCCGCAGGTCCTCCATCTTTAAGCGCCAGCGCATGATTTTTCTGAATCATCTCATAGCCACAAACTCCTGGAGCAATTGATTTACGACCTCCACCAAATCCTGCCAGCAAATGATAGGCAATTCCTCCAGTCAGAATCACTTTGTCTGCATCCCACACTCGACGGTTGACTAAAATAGGGGTTCCCTGTGAGGATTTGCCCAAATCCACTAAATCGTCGGCCCGACACTCATGATCGTAAATAGGGACTCTTGCCAAAACCTTGGTACCACAAATGGCCGTATGTTCTTCTAAAGTCTGCAAGCGGTGATCTCCGGTCGCCGTGACAATAGAAATGTCTTCATCAGGCACACCGGCCCCATTTAAGATGTCCAGCATAATTGGCAAAAGAACATCTGTCCGTATCCAAAGCCGAGTAACATCACTAACGACAATTACGACTTTGTCCCCTGGTTTTACCACCTTTACCAGTGGAGCTGTTCCTAAGGGATGAGTTACTGCTTCGCGAACTGCCTGTTCAATATCCAAAATCGGCTGGCTGGCCTTCGCTTCAATCTCCTGAACTTTCACGGAAGATGGCAGCTCAAAAGACAACATTTCCTTGCCATAAGCAAGTTCAAAACTACTCACACTTTACTCTCCCCTTAATCTTTATAAATTTAGCGACTGTGATCTGTGGCTTCATACGCCATTTCCAGAAGTTGTGCTGTATGCATCACCTTTACCTGGACGTTCTGACGATTCAAACCATCAGCGATATGCATTCGACAGGCAGAGCACCCGGTAACCAACACTTCGGCACCTGTTTGCTTAATGTCAGCAACTTTATGGTCATTAATTTTGGTCGAAAGTTCATAGTGAGCCAGGCTGAAGGAACCCCCACTCCCACAGCAGGTATCCGAGTTCTTCATTTCCGTGAAAACTACTCCGGGGATACATTGAATTATCTGTCTCGGTTGCGCTTTGACCTTTAATCCTCTGACGAGGTGACAAGGATCATGATAGGTCACCTTAATTGGCAAATTACCTAATTTGTCCTCAAACCCAGCCAAGGAAACTACCAGCTCTGTGAAATCCTTGACCATGGCTCCAATCTGCTTAGCTTTTTCAGCATAAATTGGATCATCCTCAAGCAACTCAGCATACTCTTCCTTAAGGGCTAAGCCGCACGTTCCACAGGCCACGACAATCCCATCAACCTTTTCTTTCAGTAAAACATCAATATTGGCTTTGGCCATCTGTTTAGCAGCTTCATAGTCCCCGTTAATCCTCACAGGAGTGCCACAACAGTTTTGAAGAGCAGGAATAACAACCTCAACTCCATTGCGTTTCAAAACGTTAATAACAGCTTTACCAGTATCCGTATAAATATAGTTAATCATGCACCCCGTAAAAAAGGCAACCCTTAGCTTTGCGTCTGGAACTTTAATGACATCAGGATAGAGCGACCGGAACGATTTTGGGGCTAAGGGAGCAAGAAGTCTTCTCTTATCTATTCCCAAGGACATTCTTGGTAACATACCTTGACCCTGAGGCCCTTTACGAAAGACTAAGCCTTGTAATAAACTTCCGGCCTTCATTCCTGAGTTAAATACCCAACGATTTTTCAAAACCAAGCGAAAGATCAGTTTCTTAAGCGCTGAGAGTCCTTTCTGCTCTGCGATTTCCTTACGTGCTGCTTCTACTAGCTTGTCTACTTTCACGCCACTTGGACAGTTAACTACGCAGGCTTTACACATCAAGCACAATGACATTTTATTGATAAAGCCTTCAGTTATATCCAAATCTTTAGTTATAACTCCGCGAATTAGTTTAACTCGTCCTCTGGCCACCGTCGATTCAGCCTGAAGCTCTTTAAAGACTGGACAAACATTTTGGCAGGCACCACAGCGAATACAGCGGATGACTTCTTTCTCCCAAGATTCAAATGTACGTTCCATCCCATCACGCTCCAAACATTACGCCGGGGTTTAAAATATTGTTCGGATCAAGCGCTAGTTTAATCCGGTGTTGAACTTCAAGTCCAACCTCCCCGATCTGCCGAGTAATAAACTTGGATTTTGCCCGACCAATACCATGCTCACCACTTAAGGATCCACCCAGTTCCAGCGTCACTACAAAGATTTCGTCGATGGCTTTTTCGACCCGCGCCGCCTCTTCCTGATCCATTTCATCGGTAAGGATCGTGGCATGCAAGTTACCATCTCCGGCATGTCCAAGTATCGCAATGATAAGGTTATACTTAGCCGCAATTTCTTGAATCCGCCGCACAGCAATGGGAATGCTGCTCCTGGGAACGGTTGCATCCTCTCCGATAATGGTTGGTTTCACTCGAGATACTGCAGCAAAGGCAGAACGGCGCGCACGCCATAATTCCTCGGCTTCTTCTTTAGTCTTGGCAATACGGATCTGCACCGCCCCTAACCGTCTGCAAATTTGTTCTATCTTGGCAATCTGCTTAGCTAAAATTTCCGCATCTCCATCAACTTCGATTAAGAGTACGGCGCCGGCCTCCGTGGGTAACCCAACCTGGGCATATTCCTCGATGTTTTTAATATAAATATTGTCTAATAATTCAAGCGAGCAAGGGACCAATCCGCCAGCAATGATTTCAGAAACCGTCTCACACGCTTGTTCGATCTCCGAGAAAACCGCCATCATCGTGCTCTTAGCTTCTGGTAAAGGGATGAGTTTCACAATAATTTTAGTTATGACACACAATGTTCCCTCTGAACCTGTGAAAAGCTTCGTCATATCGTAACCTGTTACATTCTTGATCGTTCTTCCGCCAGTATTAATAACCTCTCCGGTTGGCAGTACCACCTCAAGACCAATAACATAGTCCCGAGTCACTCCGTATTTAACGCCACGCGGTCCGCCTGCACATTCCGCCACATTCCCTCCCATGGTGGAAAAAGCTTGGCTAGCAGGATCAGGTGGATAAAACAGGCCTACTCGCTCAACTTCGCTCTGCAATTGGCCAGTGATAACCCCCGTTTCGACAACGGCAATCAGATTTTTCTGGTCAAGCTCAAGAATTTTGTTCATTCTCTTTAGAACCAGAACAATACAATCCCCTATCGAAATAGTCCCTCCACTAACATTTGACCCAGCTCCCCGCGGAACGACCGGAATCTTCTCAAGATTTGCCAGCTTGAGAATCTGCGCAACTTCAGCTGTGTTACCCGGATACACAGCAACTCCTGCTAAATCATTCTTAATATCGGCCTTAACAAACGAAGCATCGTAGGTATAACAATATAAATCTTCTAACGTTGTATAGATATAATCTTGCCCAACAATTTCAGTAAGCTTCTGAATAATCTCAGGTTTCAAAAATCGTTACCTCCTTCTAGCTTTAACTTTGTCTTTATTTCCAAGCTATTCACGCTGTTTCTAATCTTTATCCAGCAAGTTCCTGTTATTCGACAGAATGCTATGTAACTCCCTAGATTAAGCTTTTTTTCTACTCTCTGTTGTATAATAACACGTTTCATTCACTATTTAAAAGCTTCTTTATTTTACAATCCTTAATACGCCTGCTCCTCTTAGACTTGCAGCCAGCGGCACCTAACACCCTTAGTTATATTTGCGTTTGAACGAGTCTAAGTCTAAGTTTATCTTTATTTGTATATTTTAGCATACTTATTGCAGCTATCGTAAACTCAAGCTTACTTTTGTATATAAGGGCTATTCGGATTATTCAGAACGTAGCTATAGTTGCAGTATTTGGATTTGTATGATATTAATTCATTAGAATGGAAGAGGAGGCAAAGAGATGAAAGTAAATAAGAAATTAACTTGGGTGGCGTTGGTAGCAACTTTACTTCTTGTTATAACAGGATGTAGTCCAAACCAGCAGGAAATCTTTAATGCTGCTTTAAAAACACAAAATGCTAAGTCTATGCAGGCGCATACGACAATGACCGTCCAATTGAGCGGCTCAGATTTTGAGCCTACTGTCCAGAAACAATTCGATCAAGCTGCATTGTTTATAAACAATGCCAAACTAGATCTCAACACAGAAACTAATAGCAACGAACAGAAAACTGCTTCACAATCTCAAATCGACATGAACTTAGCTATGCAGGGAATGAACATATCTGTGCCCCTTTGGGTAGACTCCGATCTCACCGGAAATACTCCAAAAATAACGGAGATTATTAAAGTTCCTGCAATTGCCAAAGTCTCCCTCCCCTCACAGTTTGCAAGCAAAGAATATATGGTTATTAGTCCCAGTAACATGAGTAACGCACCCCTTGGTAATCTCGATACAACAGAGCTTATGAACTTCAGCAAAACTATTCAAGCCGCTGAAACTAATTTTTTAATGAGTTATGCCCAACGGTTTAATCCTCTGCCAGATGCCCTGGATAATGGAATTCAGAGCCTACAAACCGATGATGGTCTTAAACCAGCACGAATTTATGAGATAACTCTTAATGATGCTCAATTTAAAGAGTTCATTCGTTACACTGTTAACAATTTTGTGCAAGACCCAGAAGCCATGAATTTTGTCAAGACGTTTATGGATTCAATCTTAAGCTTAACTCAAACCCCGGATAAAGCCAAAAGCTTAAGTGATTTTGACCAAGCGTTTAGCACTTTTAATTCTAACCGCACACAGTTTTTAGCTACTTTCAACACTGCAATGGATCAATTGAAAGATGTGCCGATTTTAGGAGATAAAGGTATTGATTTGAAATATGCTATTTCGGGCGGCAATTTAGTACAAAAAAGTGGCACCATCGATCTTAAAGTGGATCTGGCTCAAATTAATGCCTTAGCGAATAGCCTCAATGGTCAACCTAATGCGACCGTTGATGCCAAAGGAAATTTTAATTTGACGTTTACTTTCCAGACTGATATTTCCAGTATTAACAGTCCCCTTTCTATTCAGATTCCAACTGTAACCAGCGATAACTCATTTGATTATATGGATTTAATGAAAACAGCCCCTACCCCTAGTACTCAGACACTCCACAAATAGTCTCTGTGCAACTTCTGTTTATCGCTTATCCCCAGCTCCAGCTCTCCCAATTTGTGATACTTCAGACAAACTCCAATAACTAAGGCGCTCGTCAGATTGACGAGCGCCTTAGTTTAGATTCTAATCAGTTCTCGCAACTGTTTAGCAGCCTCAAAAATGTCTTCCTGCGCCAAAATGGCAGATACGACTGAAACCCCGTCAATACCAGTAGCCAGAACCTGCTTTAGGTTCGTTTCCTTGATTCCACCGATCGCTACCACAGGTATCGTGACAGATTTCTTAATAAGTTCTAATTGTTCAAGACTAACCTTAGAGGCATCCGTCTTGGTCGATGTGCTAAAAACAGCGCCAACGCCTAAATAGTCAGCACCCTGTTGTTGGGCGAGCAGGGCTTCCGCCATGGTACTAGCGGAGACCCCTATAAGTTTACGGGCCCCTAAGAGCTCTCTCGCTTTGGGCAGAGGGAGGTCGTCTTGTCCAACATGTAATCCATCGGCATCAACAGCTAGAGCAATGTCTAAACGATCGTTAATCAGCAAAGGAATTTGGTAACGAGAGGTTATCTCTTTAACCCTTACAGCCAGCTCTAGAAACTCCCGGGTAGAAACTGATTTTTCGCGAAGCTGCACTAGGGTAACTCCCCCCTGAATCGCTCGCTCAATACTCTGAACCAGATCTCTTCCCCGGAGCATTTTTCGATCCGTGACTAGATACAGACTATAGTCCACTGCCCCTTCATTCATAGCTGATTTTGCCTTCGCTTGCCAAAGTCTCAGGGAGCAAATTGTAGATACTATCCAATAACCGTGCTCTGAACGTTCCGATCCCTTCACCATGGTGCAAGGTTGCCTGGGCAATCTCTCCTGCTAGACCCATGCTTATTATTCCGGCTACGGCTGCCGTAAAGTAGTCATTGGTTGCGCCACAAAAGGTACCCACGAGAGAAGTTGTCATACACCCTGTACCGGTGACGTCTGCTAAAATTCGATGCCCATTATCCAGCAAACAAATTTGTCGGCCGTCGGAAACGACATCTGTTTTTCCTGTAATAGCGATCACGCAGCTTAATTCAGAGGCCAGTCTTTTGGCAATTAGCGCACTATCTTGTTCGTTGGCAAGTGAGTCGACGCCTTTAATAGCCACCTCCAGGCCAGCCAAAACTTTAATTTCGGACATATTGCCCCGAATCACCTCGGGTTTTAGCTCCCTAATCAGCTTTTCGGCGGTATTAGTTCGCAGCTTTGTTGCTCCAACACCTACCGGATCTAAGATCACAGGAATACCCAATTCTTTCGCCCGCAATCCAGCGACCAGCATGCTTTCAATTGTTCTGGAATTTAGAGTGCCGATATTAAGGACTAAGGCAGAAGCAAAACCAACCATTTCAGCGACTTCCTCCAGATCATCTGCCATTACCGGAGAACCTCCGAGGGCCAAGACGATATTAGCACAATCATTAACAGTAACATAGTTGGTAATATGGTGAATTAACGGGCTTTTTTCCTTAACCGCACTCAAGTTTGCGAAGATTTTCTCACGAAGTTCCATTTATCTGTCAACCTCCAAGTTATTAAATGTATTATGCTGATGATCAACATAACCGGAATGGTAAAGCCCAAAACAAAATTCAACTTAACAAACTGGTAGTATAATACCGTACCGATGACACAGAGAGCCAGGGTTCCCCAGTTTACCAAAAGCTCTGCCTTTATCTTCTTATTTTTTAATATGAAATAATCTGTCAACAAGATGGCAAACAGAGGCGCAAAAACTGAACCAATAGCATAGAGAAAATCCTGATATTGTTCAATATTCACGATGATTGCTAATCCAGTTCCAAGCGCCGTCATCACTAAGGCAACTGATTTTTCGTTCAATTTCGGGAAAATATTCAAAAAGGTAACCCCGGCTGAATAAGCGTCCATAAAAGTCGTCGTTACCGTTGCCAAAACGATAATTCCTAAGGCCACTATACCAAGATTAGCAGCCAATAACATGGCCGAGGGGTCAGGATCAGAGGCGATGATGGCTGCACCCAAGCCGATAATGTACATCCAGCTGCTGCCGAATAAGTAACCTAACCAGCTGCCCACGGCCCCGCCTCGCTTCGTCTTAGCAAAACGAGTATAGTCGGAGATCAAGGGTAACCAAGATAAAGGCATGACCACGGCTATTTCTAAAGCCGAGCCGAACGCCAGCTTCCCGGCAACTGATTTACTAAACAACTCCGGGCTGCGGAAAATAATAACGCTTAAGACAGTCGTCAACAAAAACAATAAAATAACGGCAATGTGGTTGACCTTTTTCCAGCCGCTATCTTTGCCCAACCAAACCCAAACCAAAATAAAGACTCCAATGATTAGGCTCCAGACTGTCAAATGATCAAACGACCATAAAATTTTAGTTATCTGGTTAACTGACCGTGCCCCAGTTATAATCATCACGGCCGTCCAGCCTAATAACTGTAAAACGTTTAAAACGGAAAATACGTAAGAACCGTACTGACCAAAGGAGATCCTAGTGGACACCAGAGCTGGAATCCGCTCCGTAGTTCCGATGATTCCTCCTAAAACCAAAATGGTCGTACCCACTAAATGTCCGAGCAGGATCGCCAAAAGTCCCATTTTAAAGCCCAGGGGAGCCAGCAACCCGCCGGCTAAAATTTCGGCCACTGAAATAGCTGCGCCAAACCAGAGGGTCGTAAAGTTAAACATGCTCAAGTTATTCTTGGCAGATATGCTCACTCGATTAATCCCGCCTTTTTGTAAAGAGTATAAAAGTGATGGGTTGGTCCTGCGCCTTTGCCGATGGATAACGAATGCTGAATGGCAATAGTGATGTACTCCTTAGCCAAAGAGACGGCCTCGTTTAAGCTGTATCCCAAAGCCAGGTTCGCGGTGATAGCCGACGATAGCGTACAACCTGTTCCATGGGTATTTTTAGTAGCAATTCGCGCTGAAGAAAAGTAACGAAATTCCTGTCCGTCATAAAGGATATCAATAGCAGCATCTTCTCGATGTCCCCCCTTAAGCAAGACATTTTTGGCCCCCATCTGATAAATAATTTTGGAGGCTTCCTCCATTTGTTCCAACGTGCTAATGGACATTTTGGTCATGACCTCAGCCTCTGGAATATTGGGGGTAACAAGCATAGCCAAAGGCAGCAGTTCCTTAATCAGAGTTACTTCCGCTTCCGGGTTTAACAAATGGTAGCCACTTTTAGATACCATGACTGGGTCAACAATGATCGTTTGAGGCGCATAGTTTCTCAACTGCTCTACAATCACTTCTATTGTTTGGACTTGAGAAACCATCCCAACCTTCACACCGTCAACCTCAATATCGTCAAAAATGGCTTCAATTTGTTTGGCAATGACGTCTCTGGAGATATCCTGTACAGCCAAGACCCCTTGAGTATTTTGGGCGGTAACTGCGGTAATTACGCTCATTCCATAGACCCCGTGAGCAGAAAACGTTTTTAGATCCGCTTGAATCCCAGCTCCCCCACTGCAATCCGAACCAGCTATGGTAAGTACCTTTTTCATGACGTCCTCCTCAATCCCTTATATATTCTCTCAGCCTAAAGAGTAAAAAGAGCACAAATCCCCAGAATAGGGTTTGTGCTCTTTCATCTTAGCAAAGAGTAAAACTTGCTTACCTACGCTGGCATTATCCAGATCAGGTTATACGGGTCTTAGACCTCATAGGGTCTAAATCTCAGCCGGCCTTTCCAGCTCCCCTGCCCATTACGATATGTGATTTTGTTAAATTTAACATGGCAGAAGCTTAAAGTCAACGCCAGCATCTTTTCTTAAGCTATGAAACACGTCCTCTGTATACGCTCCAAGACTGGGTTGATAAACGATTATTTTTCATGAAATTACACAAATATGTCCCCTCAGTATGATAAAGTGTTAATCAAAAAGCATACTACAGAGCAGGAGGCAACTTAAATGACAGAGCAGTTACTGATCGGATTAATTATCCTAGTCGTCATGGCCATCATCTTACTCATTATTTTATTGACCCGCTCATCACACACCCCCTTTGCCCAGTTCGAGAGCAAATTCACTTCTCTGGAAAGAGCTCTTGAACGCAACGAACGTCTTGTCAATGGAGAAATCGCCCTAAACCGTGAAGAAACCTCTACTAATGCCAGGCAAGTTCGCGCAGAGCTAAACCAGTCCGTCCACTCCTTTAACGAATCCGTACTAACGCGCATGGCGGAAATCGCCACTCTTCAACGCAACCAATTGGATATTTTCGCCGCTCAGTTAGGTTCCTTAACCAAAACGAACGATCAGAAATTAGAACAACTCCGCAAAACGGTGGAAGAACGGCTTCTCCTCCTCCAACAAGATAACAGTCAGAAATTAGATCAGATGCGCGCGACTGTTGACGAAAAGCTTAAGGCCACCCTTGAACATCGCTTAGGAGAATCCTTTAAATTAGTTAGTGAACGCTTGGAAGCGGTACATAAAGGGCTGGGTGAAATGCAAACCTTGGCTTCCGGCGTCGGTGACTTAAAGAAAGTCCTGACCAATGTTAAAACTCGAGGTATCTGGGGAGAAATTCAACTGGGAAGTTTATTAGAGCAAATCCTAACTCCCGAACAATATGCTACCAATGTTGTAACTAGGGCCGGAAGTAATGATCGAGTCGAATTTGCCATCAAACTACCCGCCCGGGACGGTCAGAACAGTATCCTTTGGCTCCCGATCGATGCAAAATTTCCGCTGGAAGATTATGAACGCTTAATCGAAGCTCAGGATCAAGCCAACCTCCCCCGCATTGAAGAACTCGGCAAAGCCTTGGAAAACCGCATCAAGCTGGAGGGAAAAACCATTCACGACAAATACATCGATCCACCGAACACCACGGATTTCGGTATCCTATTTCTACCAGTTGAAGGTTTGTATGCTGAGGTACTACGCCGTCCTGGTCTTTGTGAACTCCTTCAACGGGAGTATAAAGTCGTCATTTCAGGACCAACCACGCTTGCCGCCCTCCTCAATAGCTTACAAATGGGCTTTAAAACTTTAGCTATTGAAAAGCGCTCCAGTGAAGTATGGCACTTACTTAGTGCTGTAAAAACTGAATTCGGCAAATTTGTGGAGGTCCTGGAAAAAACTCAAAAGAAACTCCAAGAAGCGAGCAATACAATCGAAACTGCGACCCGAAAATCTCGAACGATCGCCCGAAAGCTTAAGAATGTGCAGACGCTCCCAGCCCACGAAGCTGAATCGCTTTTGGAACAAGAGCTGGAGAACGAAGACCCAACCTTGATGTAAAATAAGTAGGCTCAACAGTACTTCTCTCTACTGCTGAGCCTACTTATTTTTACCTTATAGTTGAGAATCGGGGCCCTACAGCGTCCGAACTCTTGCGACCTACTTGTGGCAACAAAGTACTGGAATCTTTCCGACTAAACAGATACTGTAGGATATAACAATCCTCACAAAGCTTTTGTCCATCAAAGTTGTAAACTTCGCCTCTGCTAAAGAGGGTTCCACATCTTATACAATTAATTTTAAATATCACTAAACATCACCTCTCCTAAACCTAAAAAGTGTTCAAAAGCAGAGCGGCCTGCCCAAGAGGTTAAGCATTTTATTTCTGTATGGTTAGATAGTTCTCCAATAATTTTACGCGTTTTGATTTATTTTTTTATATCAGATCCAGATCTTCAGACTATCCTTATTTTCAATAATCCTATCGGCGATCTTGGCTCCAACCTCTCGAAAGTAAGCTTCGTTGCGTTCCCAACTAAAGTCATCAAATTCTTCAATGAATTTATCGTTCCTCATTACACGACGAGGTAAGGGAATCCTATTTATTTGGTTTATATCAAAGTTCGCAATTGATCGTTCAAATTCATTACCTAAGTTAGTAGTACTCCAGTAGTTAGGCCCTTCTTCAGGTCTCAGCTCGCAGACACGCCTTACTAACTCATAGGTGATGGTACCAAAAGTAATTAGAATTTTAGGCTGATGTTTGAGGAGACTTTCCTTTAACATCATTCTTTCTTCAGCTAAATCGACTGCACTGTTATTTGCGTTCTTTGAAACTATTCCAATATCGCTAACAGCATTTTTTATGAAAATATTTTCAGTATCAATTCTTGCACGAAGTTTACGATATACTATGTTTTGAATCTCATATAATATGGGCGTCCAAATATCATAAAGAACAGCAGGATATTTGGGGTTAATTAAGAGCCAAATCGGATTCGATCTATCTCCGGACTCTTTCTTCATTCTATCAACTAAAGGTGAATATTTAATGTGCGCTAAGTTGGACAAACTAATTCCACCTTTCCGTACGTATTGTATCTGAATTATATCTGAAAGATCTCGAAAAATAGTTCCACTCGCGAAAGTATTTTGAATACATGTGCTTTCCTCCATTAGTCATTAGTTACTTGAAAGAGATATCTTCCCTCCTTCGCTTGTGATATATTCATTAATATAGCAAAAAGCATGCCAACTCTAAAACCCGCTTAATTCAACCTTTTTAGCCAAAAAAACAAAGAGGTGCTTCAAATGCTACACCTCGGCCAACTCCTCTATATACCTTATTTAAGCAAACTATCATCTTTATGCTCTGTTTTAATAACGTATTTAAGCATTTTCATAATTGTATCTTTCCTCAATAATATGTATCATATAATTCAGTATTCTGATTTTTCCATGATACGGAGGTAGATTTTACTGAAGAAAATTAAATTTTCCCATTTTAAAGTTAACAATCTGACTAATCAGATAGTGATTATTATTGCCGCTATCATGCTGCTACCTTTAGTAGCTTTGATGTATGACGTCTTTTTCGCTTCACAAACAGATAAAGTTATATTCTTAGATAAAGAGCAGCGGCTGGAAGCTCTTGTCAAAAGCACCAACAATGGATTTTCGAAAAACCTGGAGTCTCAGTGGACTGGGCCAGAAGATATCTCATCAGCTTTGCTTACTGACGAGTTTACCCAGGTTGTGGAACCCCAGATTCCAGCGAATTTGGGCATTCGTTTTGGTCTGTATATTCCCAGGACAGAAAAGATTACAGTACTAGGTTTCCTGCATGACTATCGCAACCTCACACCGGTGGAAGAAGCTCAGAGGGAAAGAGATATATTTGCCACTACTCAACCAGGCCTAAAAGCAGCAGAAATGGGTAACGAACCACTTTTTCGAATTTCCGGTTCTTGGGATGATCAGGTTGTTGAATACATTTCTCCTGTTGTACTAAAAGGGAAAGTAGTTGCGGTTATGTGGGTAGAGGAGCGACTGAACCCCTTTTTTTACCAAAGCAGTTACTTGCTGAACCTACTGCGTTATTTCACCCTTGGCGTACTTACCTTAGTTATGATTGGTACCCTTCTTATAATCAGAAATATTACTACCGGAGTCGACCGCTTAAAGCAGGGATTACATCGCATGGAGAAGGATATACATCACTTATTGCCTGAAATGTCTGGTGAACTTGGTCAAGTCGCCCAAGCAGTTAACCGGATGGCAGTGGGCCTTATTGAAAAGGAGCGACTGGAAGATCAGCTAAACCAATCTGAACATCTTATCGCTCTTGGCCGTTTGGTAACTGGTGTGGCTCATGAATTACGTAACCCTATTGGTATTATCAAAACCTTAGTTGAACTTATGAAGCAGGAATACTCTCAAGTGAGCGGCATTGATGAATTTACAAAGGCCATAGACGAACAGGTGGACCGCCAGGCTGTGGAAATTCAAGAACTGCTGGACTTCGGCCGCCCCACCAAAGTTTCTAGTAAGGAGTGCTCTGTCAATGATTTAATCAAGGGAGTCCTCTCTTTTTCGGCCGCAATGTTACGAACGCAGAAAATAGACGTTGAATTGCAGCTTGATAATAAACTGTCTAATATCTTAGCCGATAGCGAAAAGCTAAAACAGGTATTTGTAAATATCATTGTTAATGCTGCAGAAGCTATGCCTGACGGAGGCAAATTAGCAATAATTACAAAAGAAACTGACAAGATGGTTATTATAAGTTTCTCTGATACTGGTGAGGGCATCCCCGCCGAAGATAAGTTAAGAATATTTGATCCCTTCTATACGACCAAAAAAACAGGCACCGGTCTGGGACTCTCGATATCTTATCAAAGTATTCAATTGCATGGTGGAACTATTGATGTGGATAGCGACCTGAACAATGGATCAACCTTTTACATTAGTCTTCCTGTAATACCGCAAATTTGTGACAGGAGTGATCTTCTTGACAATAAAAATTCTGATAATTGACGATGAGGAGAGAATGTGCTGGGCCCTCGAGAGGGCTCTAAGTCATGAAAACTATCAGGTGGTTACTGCCACGCGAGGTTTACAAGGGATTGAGTTAGCCAAAACGACCGAACCCTCAATGGTTATATTGGATTTAAAGATGCCAGACATCGATGGTATTGAGGTGTTAAAAGAAATAAAAACAATCAACCCTAGTATTCCTGTAATTATTATTACCGCCCACGGGACCATTGACACCGCCATTGAAGCTATGAAAATTGGGGCCACAGATTATATCACTAAGCCTTTTAAGCTTGAAGAATTAAAGGTACATGTTAAGCAAGCGTTACATCTCTCTAATTTAGAAAACCAAGTTGATTTTTTACGTCAGGAGTTAGGCAAAAAGTATGGGAAAATTGTCGGTCAGAGCGATGCTATAAAAGAGATTACCCTCTTAATTCGGCAGGTAGCAAAAACTGGTGCAACTGTGCTGATAACTGGTGAAAGTGGAACCGGTAAAGAAGTAACTGCTGTGGAGATTCATAATGCCAGCAACCGGGCTGATAAGCCCTTTGTAGCAGTAAACTGTGCAGCTCTTCCTGAACAACTGTTAGAAAGTGAGTTGTTTGGCCATGAAAAAGGTGCTTTTACTGGGGCAACTACTAAAAAGAAGGGCCGATTTGAAATTGCCGACAAAGGTACGATTTTTCTGGATGAGATCGGAGAAATGCCTATCAGTATGCAGGCGAAGTTACTGCGGGTATTACAGGAAAGGTGTTTTGAAAGGGTTGGAGGAACTGAAACAATCCATGTCGATGTAAGAGTCATTGCCACTACGAATATTGAGCTTGCCACAGCTATTGCTAATGGCACCTTCAGAGAGGACCTTTATTATCGATTAAATGTCATGCGGATCAGCATGCCGCCCCTTAGAGCACGAAAAGAAGACATTCCCCTTTTAGTCAATCATTTCCTCGAGAAATTTGATCCTTCCCGCAGCAAAAAAATTTCTGCGGGGGCGATGAAAATTCTAACCCGTTACGACTGGCCCGGTAATATTAGAGAGCTTCAGAACGCGATTGAAAGAGCGCTTATTGTTTGTCAGGACGCCGAGATTCTGCCAGTGCATTTTCCCAAGGAACTACTAAATAGTTTGGAGAAAACTACAACGCCAGTCATAAACCTAACTGAAGGTAGTTTCTCTTTGGAAGAGTTGGAGAAACACCTTATTATCAAGGCCTTGGAAAAACATAATAATAATCAGACAAAGGTCGCTAAATATCTAGGAATTTCTCGTCCAACACTACTTTATCGCCTTAAGAAATATGGGATATAACTGTAATATAGTTTTAATATTCCATTAAAAACGTCTATTTTCTTACGCCCTAAAATTACTTACAAATTTATTGCGAATTCTCTTGTTTTTCTGTGGAAATATTGTAGGATATAAAGGAAATGCAATATTTTTCGGAGGATAAAATCGAATGATTATAAACACAGGCAAAAAATATGAACATATATCCTATTCTGCAAAAGAGATTATTTCACTAATCATGATTTTTACAGTTATTACTTCCTTGGTCTTAATTTTAGCTCGACATAAACTAACTACAGCGACTGCAGCCACGGCTTCTGCTTCTGCTTCTGCTTCTGCTTCTAAAACTAGTGCTAGTGCTAGTGCTAGTGCTACTAGTACAATTCAACTAACTAAACCTAGTGTAGACCCTGCAAATACAATTATCCGACCTACCTATGACTCTAATGGTAATCCACCAACTGCTCCCGGGCTGGCGATGAAAGCTAGAGTCTTTGCGACAGAACCAGCGAAAATAGTTTATATTACGATTGATGACGGGCCCTACCTTCAAAATACCCCCCATCTTTTAGAAGTATTGAAAAAAGAAAATATTAAGGTTACGTTTTTTGATATCGGGAAACAGATTGAGCAATTTCCTTCCTTGTTAAAAGCTGAGTATGAACAAGGGCATTCCATCGGCAATCATACGTATTCCCATGATTATAAATCCCTCTATAAAAGTCCCGACGCATTTCTAGCTGATGTACAAAAAAATGATGATTTAATCTTTAAAGTAATTGGTATCCATCCTAGAATTATTCGAGCACCCGGCGGAACTTCATGTTTTAATATTGCCTATTATAATCTTCTCGATGCTAACGATTATATGGCGTATGATTGGAATTTAGATACTGGAGATACTGACGGGAAATTCTCTGTGCAACAATTAGTAAATAATGTTGATAAACAAATAGGGAAAAAGAACAAAATAATACTTTTGATGCATGATCTACCAAATAAATCTTCTTCAACTAATGCTTTACCTCTCATAATTAAGCATTTAAAAGACAAAGGTTATTCTTTCGGTACGTTAAGTGAAAATATCAGGCCGATCACCTTTCCTGAGGGATTTTACAAGCAATGATTTTGTGGTAATTTCAAGCCCATCCTCAACCTGAAGGCTTGAAATCACTCTTGGTAAAATACTATATACTCTATCCCCTATGTTGAAACGGTATCATGCTGACATATCTCAACATGATACCGTTTCAGTCTCCCACAGCTGGCGATAAAGCCCTTTCTGTCGAAGGAGCTCTTCGTGTTTTCCTCGTTCCACAATCTGACCACGGTCCAAAACCAGAATCTCATCCATCGTCTCTAAACCTTTAAGACGATGCGTTATCACTAAGGTGGTACGCCCTGCCATGAGGTGATAAACTTCATCCATGACCTCCCGTTCGGTCAGCGGATCAAGACCTGCCATAGCCTCGTCAAGTATTAAGATTGGGGCGTTTTTTAAAAGGACGCGGGCAATTGCCAAACGCTGTCTCTGTCCCCCCGAAAGTTTAAATCCACCTTCACCGACGTAACTGTCATACCCTTGAGGCAAAGACAGGATGAATTCATGGAGCTTAGCCTGTTTAGACGCCTGGATCAGTTCTTCGTCCGTCCCCTCTGGTTTCACCAACAGAAGATTTTCTCGAATTGTGGCGTTAAATAAATGGGTTCGCTGAGTCACAACTCCAATGAAGCTTCGAGTATCCTCCTGGGTATACTCTCGTATAGAATGTCCCCCCAAGTCAATTCGTCCCTCGTCGTATTCCCAAAAACGCAGCAGGAGATTCACAACACTAGTTTTACCGGCCCCGCTTGGGCCGACTATCGCCACCTTGCCTTGTTCGGGAATCCGAAACGAAAGGTGATTTAGAGCCCAAGGTTCGCCTTGATTATACCTAAAGCACACTTCCTGGAAGGAAAAATCCAGTCCCTTTGGCTGGGGAGACGGTGTCTCTCTATTTTTTACGGCGGGTTCGGCCTCGATTAACTCCAGTAAGCGATCTGTGGCGGCACGGTTTTGTTCGAGATGATAAGGAACCAAGGCTAAAGGAAAAAGCGCTTCAAAGCTACTGAAGGTTCCTAGAGCTAACATCCCTAAGTTCACGCCGCTCAATTTTCCTTTTTCCACGAGTAGGATCCCAAGAACAAGGACAAGCCACAGTCCCAGATTAGCAATCATCCCCATCAAAGCGGAAGCAAGCGCAGAGAGCCAAGCGATGCGCCGTTGCTGATCCACCATTTTCTTGTCCGTTCGCTGAATTTTGTCCAAATGTGCTTGGACTTGACCATAGGCCACGAGCTCTGTGATTCCCAAGAGGCTATCAGCAACCTGTGTATTCAGCTCTGCTTTTAAGGCGATCAGCTGACGCCCAACCCCTTGGCTCAGAGCTTTTATTCCCCACGGTATCCCCAGCCCTGCGATCAGAAAACATGCGGCAAGAATAAAGGAAAAGCGCACATCAAAACGGGCCAAAAAGAATCCATAGCCAAAAAGAACCAGTAACGCGACGAATGGCGGTGCAAAAACTCGCAAAAAAAAGTTTTGCTGAATCTCCACATCCGCCACAATTCGGCTCAACATATCCCCACTTCGAAAGTTTAGCAACCGAGCTGGGGCGAGTGGTTCTATTCCTTGATAAAACTTGACCCGAATTTGGCTTAAGATCCGAAACGTCACGTCATGAGACACATAACGTTCAAAGTAGCGACAGACTACGCGGGACAATCCGAAAAAACGAACTCCGACAATAGTTACCATCAGATCGAGGATGGGGGGATGAAGGGCAGCTCGGGCTAGCAGATAAGCTGATGTCGCCATTAAACCGATGTGACTCGTGATCGTGAGCGCACTTAAAATCAACGCCAGCAAAATTTGCCGCCAATAGGGTAACATCAAAGAAAGTAACCAGGTCTTGCTCTTCATAGAGATTCACCTCGATATTCTGTAACCATTTGGTAATAGAGCCCTTGCATTTTCATTAATTCTTCATGCTTTCCCTGTTCGATAATTTGCCCGTGCTCCATCACCAGGATACAATCCGCTTGACGAACCGTACTCAGTCGATGGGCGATGATTATAGCAGTCTTGCCCTGCATGAGTCGTTTCAGGGCCTGCTGAACAGAGCGCTCACTCTCAATATCCAGACCAGACGTCGCCTCATCCAAAATAAGTACAGGGGCATCTTTCAAGATGGCTCTGGCGATTGCAATTCTTTGGGCCTGCCCGCCACTTAAGCGAGTGCCTCCCTCTCCAAGCTGAGTTTGATAACCGTCTGAAAGTTCCATAATAAATTCATGGGCTGAAGCCCCTTGGGCCGCACTCTTGATCTCCTCAATCGTTGCAGAAGACCGACCGAAGTGAATATTCTCCGCAATACTCCCTGCGAATAGATAGGGGGCCTGAGAAACGTAAGCAATTTGTTGGCGCCACTTCTCTTGGGGAATTGTCTTGAGCAACCTTCTGTTGACAAGAATTTCTCCGGCAGAAGGTTCTATAAAACGCAGCAACAGCTGAGCAAGCGAAGATTTACCCGCTCCACTAGGTCCGACAAGAGCAACTTTCTCGCCGGATTTGAGGGATAGGTTAATTCCATCTAAAGCCGAGGTTTCTCCCAGTTGATAAGTTAGGCTGACGTCTTGAAAGGAAATCTGAAACTCTGAGGATAACTCTTCTTGATTATCATCGAGATTCCCACCCTTCTCATCAGAGTTGTTGTTTAACACAGGCAGATCCATAATCTCAAAGATTCGCCCGGCAGCATTTACCCCAGACAAGCCAGCGTGGAAATTCAAGCCGAGAGTCCTTAAGGGAGTATAAAATTCGGGAGCAAGCAGCAAGAGAAACAACCCCGCAGAAAAAGAAAGAGTTCCATATACTAATCGTAACCCGATGGTTACGGCTACTAAGGCTGTGCTCATCGTTGCGAAGAACTCTAACACCAGGGCAGATAAAAAAGCAATCCTCAACACACTTAGCGTAACTTTGCGAAAAGAATCACTGACTCTCTCTATCACTCGGGTTTGATCTCTAGCCCGACCAAACACTTTAAGTGTTGTCATCCCCTGCAAAACATCTAAAAAATGAGCACTCATCCAGCTCAAACTTTGGAACTGGTGCAGGGATTTTTTCTCAGCTAACTTTCCGATCAGAATCATAAAGACAGGAATAAGTGGCCCTGTCAGGAGTAGAATTAGCCCGGATTTCCAATCTTGAGGAAAAACAAAACCTAAAATAAGCAGGGGAATTCCTCCGGCAAGCAGCAATTGAGGCAAGTATTTTGAAAAGTATTCCTCTAGAGCTTCAATTCCATCCACCACCGTTGTGATTAACTCTCCTGTCCTTTCTCCCCGAGCAAACACTGGCCCTAATGAGACAATCTGACTCATTAAACGTTGGCGCAGACTCGACTTGATGTGGGAGGCAACTTCATGAGCACTTATTTCACTGACCCATTGCAACCCTGCCCGCAGTCCGATGATCCCGAGAATTAGACAGAGGGGATTCCAAACGGTCCTAAGGGTAGCCCCTTCCAGAAAAACTCCGGCGACAACACGGGATAAAAACCAAGCTTGAGCGACAGCTAGAAATGCAATTCCCATTCCCATCCCAACCGTGAGCAATAGATGTCCCCAGACTGGCCGCACCTCTTGAACTAAACGCTTATCAAACATTTAAGGTCATCTCCCAAAACAAAATGAAGGAGCAAAACATCTCTTGCCCCTTCATTCTAAAGGATACCCAACTTAATAGTGAAGGTCTTTTTCTGTAACGCGTTTGCGAAAGACCCAATAGGTCCAGCCCTGATACAAAAGAACAATTGGGACCATAGTCAGGGCAATAATCGTCATAATCTTCAATGTGTACGGGCTGGAGGAGGCATTATAGATGGTTAGACTCCACTCCGGATTCAAGCTGGAAACCATGACGCGTGGAAAGAGTCCCCAGAATAATGCTACTGTAAACAAGAGAATAGTTACTCCATTGGCAATAAAAGCCCAGCCGCCTTTACGGGAACGTATCAAAACATTGGCAACGACTAGGGCAACACCGGCTGCTAGCAAAGTAATGCCAGCCCCGAGGTTAGCGAAGAGATCTGTTTGGAAATAGGTTAAGCCTGCAAACACGAGCACAACCACGATGGCAACCAAACCAATCTTCTTGGCCGTCTCCGACGCTCGCTTAGCCATTTCCCCTGTCGTCTTTAAGTTGAGATATAAGGCTCCATGCAACATAAAAACCAACAGTGTCGTTAGACCGCCAACAATGGCATAAGGATTGAGTAGGGTAAAGAAGGTCCCAACATAATGCATTTTAGCATCAATCGGTACTCCTTTAACAATATTCGTCATGGCAACGCCCCAGAGGAGAGCAGACAGGAAACTGCCGATGAAAATCATCCAATCCCATGTATTTCGCCAACGGGGACCGCTGTCACTGCTGCGAAATTCAAAGGCAACACCACGGACAATTATAGCGGACAACACCAGAAACAAAGCAAGATAGAAACCACTAAACAAGGTTGCATACCAATTAGGGAAAGCCGCAAACATCGCTCCACCGGCCGTAATCAACCAGACCTCATTTCCGTCCCAGACTGGTCCGATGGTATTGATGATCACTCGACGTTCTAAATCATTTTTCCCAAGGAAAGGCAACAAAATTCCTACGCCAAAATCAAAGCCCTCCAGAAAAAAGAATCCGACAAACAAGATGGTGATGAGTATGAACCAGAGGATGTTCAAGTCCATAAAGACGCCCCCTTCATTCCACTTTTCGGCGTTTTGTCCGGGCTAACTTCTTCCGGACCCTTTTTAATATACTTAAGCAAGAGGTAAACGTCCGCTACCGCCAAAACTCCATAAATCAGTGTAAAGCCGACAAAGGTGATTAGTACGGAGAGTGCCGAAACTGAGGTGGATAAACCTGCGTCTACTTTTTGTAATCCATAAACGATCCAAGGCATACGTCCAACTTCAGTCATATACCAACCCACAGTATTAGCAATATAGGGTACGGCCATCGTCCATAAGACAAGCTTTAAGAACCAAGTTTTTTGTTCTAAGCGATTCGATTTATAGAAGTAAAGTCCGAGGAGCGGAATCAACACTAACCACAGTCCAGCCGTTAGCATAATCCGAAAACTCCAGAACAAAGAAGTCACCTGAGGCACATAGTTACCTGGCCCATATTGCTGGACCTCCTCAGCCTGCAATTCATGAATTCCCTTAACTTCCCCCGTAAAACTGTTGTAAGAAAGTAAGCTTAAAAGTCCAGGAATTTTGATTTCAGAGGTATTTTTCTGTCCTTTTTCATCAATAGAGGCATATAACAATAAGCCCGCCGGATTTTCTGTCTCCCAATGCGCTTCTGCAGCAGCCATTTTCATAGGTTGTACTTGTACTAAATGCATTGCTTGTAAGTGTCCAACGCCTGCAACCGCAAAGGCACTAATTAAGCCAAAAATCACTGCCATATGAAACGAACGGCGAAAAACGTCCAAATGGTTCTTTTTGAGCAGATGGTAAGCACTTATTCCCATGACAAAGAATGCCGCGGTTACAAATCCGCTGAGTACAGTGTGTGGAAACTGATAGAAAATATGAGGATTAGTAATTAAAGCCATGAAATCGGTCATCTCTGCCCGGCCGTTTCGTAACACATACCCAACTGGTTCTTGCATAAAAGAGTTGGCAATCAAAATCCAAAGTGCAGACACATTGCTGCCAATGGCCACCAGCCAAATACTAAGAGCATGTACTTTCTTAGGCAATTTATCCCAGCCAAAAACCCATACCCCTATGAACGTAGATTCTAGAAAAAAGGCTACTAAAGCCTCAATGGCTAAAGGGGCTCCAAAAATATCTCCGACGAACCTTGAATACTCAGACCAGTTCATTCCAAATTGAAACTCTTGGACTAACCCTGTCACGACACCCATGGCAAAGTTAATCAGAAATAATTTCCCCCAAAACTTAGTCATTTTTTTGTACGTTTCATTTCCAGTCTTCACATACCAAGTCTCCATCATTGCAACCAAGACTGATAGCCCCAGTGTTAATGGCACAAACAAGAAATGATAAGAAGTGATCACCGCGAATTGTAATCTGGACAGAATGAGTTGACTCATCGTTCCACCTCCGATTATTTAAAATAATACCCTAATGCGTCTCTCTTTTCTAAAGATAACTTTGGTTTACTTGATCATTGCCACTTCTCTCCTTTCCTCACTTCATTATGTATAACCCCACAGTAAATAATATGTATAAAGTTCATATTATATCTTATTCATTATTATACTAATTATTAATTAAGCAGTCAATCAAAAAATCCAACTAAATAATTAGCTCTTGATTAACCCGGTTTTCAGCTCAAAAAGTCTCAACCAAATTAAAGAAAATTCCGCATGAACACAGGCTTTTGGTATGCCAGATGCTAATCTGAATTTACCAAAAATGAAATGTTTTCATGCGGAAACCTATAGGGGATTTCATTGATCTCCTAAATATCCAAAAAGTGTCAAGGTTTCTGCTTAACCTGGAAACTTTGTGTAAAACAGGTTTACTTCAAGTGCAAAATAACCTCTTCAACGTCTGGGAGTTGATGGATATCGTAAATTTTCATCCAGATGATTATGCCGTTTTCATCGACAAGCACATTAGCCCGTTCTGAAAATCCTTCCAGTTCACGAAACAAGCCATAGGCTTGAGCGACTTCCCCATGGGGCCAGAAATCCGAAGGCAATTTAAGATTGGCAAGCTTGAGTTCCTTAGCCCAAGCATTTTTAGAAGGGACAGGATCAATACTTAACCCCAAGGGAACCGTACCCAATGCTTCAAAGCGTGCGTAATTAGTTTCTAATGATTTCATCTGTTCAGCGCAAACGGAAGTCCAAGCTAAAGGATGCCAGGAAAGCAAAACTTTTTTTCCTTTATAATCATCTAAGCTAACCATATTGCCGCGGTTATCCTTGAGATTAAAAACTGGGGCAGTCCCTCCGATTGTAATAAGATTATTCATTATTCACCCTCCATCTTAACAAGAACATCTATGAGAATCATAGTCGGACCCATTACCTTGCGCCAATTACTTACACAAGGAGACAAAATCCCTACTATTCTAGTTCTTTCATGAATTTTTCAGCATCTCGCGGTTCCCAGACTCGGTCGACGAGCGGCGGTCGATCAGCCAGCCAAACGAGGTGATCACTAAAGGTTGGTTTTTCCTCACGGTAGAAAATACCAATTGGTATTTTTTCACCCCATTCCAAGGCTTGCTCCAGCGCTTGGCTCAAGTTACCAGTGTCATACTCCTTTGGTAATTCATAAACTCGATCCGCATACCAGCGATGAGTATTCACTTTATTGAAACTTACGCAGGGCTGAAGAATATCAATCAAGGCGTAGCCTGGATGGCTAATCGCTTCTTTCATTAGGTTAATGAGGTGCTCCTGATGTCCGGTGAAACCCCGAGCCACAAAACTCGCTCCAGCCGCCAGAGCCAACATAATGGGATTAAGTGGCTGGTCGAGGTTGCCTTTCGTCTGAATCCCAGTCACCTGACCAAGGGCTGTCGTTGGTGAAGCCTGACCCTTGGTCAAAGCATAGATCTGATTGTCATGGACAAAATGAGCTATGTCCACATTGCGCCGGATATTGTGAATGAAATGATTTCCGCCCTCTCCATACGTATCTCCATCACCGGAATGAACGATCACCGTTAGTTCAGGGTTGACAATTTTTGCTGCCACTGCTGGTGGCAAAGCACGTCCGTGCAAGCCGTTAAAACCATTGGTCCGTATATAATGAGGAAGTTTCGCTGCTTGGCCAATTCCTGATACCATCAGGATTTCTTCTGGTCGCTTATTTAATTCGAACAAGGCTGTTTTGATTGCCGTCAGAATGGCAAAATTTCCACATCCCGGACACCAAGCGATTTCGTCGTCAGAATCAAATAGTTTTTGGCTCTGTTCTTCGGTTGTCACTTGGATATTACCTCCTTCACCCTGTCCGAGATATACTGCCCGCTCATAGGTCTCCCATCATACCGCAAGATACTGTGCGTACAGGCGATTAAGGCTTCCTGACGAATCAGAGCAGCCAGTTGGCCCGTAGCATTTTGTTCTACATTAATCAGCATCGTTACGTTCGGTTTCAAATCCTTCAGAAGTTTTGTTGGCAAGGGATAGATATCACCGAAGATTAAAGCCCCAATGGAATAATCCTCTTCCAGAAGTTCGATTGCTTCTCGGACAGGTCCAGCGCTTGACCCCCAAGCTAAAAGTACAATCTCTGGATCAGTTTGCCCAACAACCCAAGGTTCCTGAACCTCTTCTCTCAACTGTTCCAAGCGCTGCATCCTTTTATTTGTCATGGCTACACGCACGTCGGCTGCTTCCGTAATATGACCGTCCTCAGTATGTTCATCACTATCGGCAAGGACGACCTGAGTTCCGCACCGTCCGGGTACTAACCGCGGTGAAATTCCGTTTTCTGTCAATTTATAGCGTTGATAGTGTTCTGTTTGCTTCCAGACCTCTTCCCCAGCTAAAGCGCGTTCAATCGTCAAACCGGAAAAATCAAAGGGCGGTATCGTCTGATAATAGTCCCCTAAGTATTGATCTCCAAGTAGAATCACTGGGATCTGAAATTTGTCCGCAAGATTGAAAGCTCGGAAGGTTTGATAAAAAGCATCCTCCGGATCACGCAAGGCTATGATCATACGAGGAAATTCCCCTTGGGAAGCTGTTAGGACGAAAGCCAGATCGCCCTGCTCCGTACGTGTGGGAAATCCAGTCACTGGACCCGGACGCTGTATTTCGGCTATAACCAGCGGCGTCTCCGTCATGGCTGCTAAGCCAAGTCCTTCAACCATCAGGCAAAATCCACCGCCGGACGTTGCTGTCATCGCTCTCGCTCCAGCATAGGAAGCCCCAATCGCCATATTGATCGCTGCGATTTCATCTTCTGCCTGTTCCACCACAATCCCTGCCTCTTCCATTTTACTGGCTAAGTAGGACATGATCCCAGTCGACGGAGTCATTGGGTATCCAGAATAAAAACTAACCCCTGCAGCCAACGCCCCGAGGCCAATCGCTTGATTACCTGTGACCATAATTTTCGGTTGACTTTCAGTAAATTCAAGTTTGAATTGCGGTTCAGTCAGTGTGTAACCTAGTTCTAACGCTCGTCGGTTAACCTCAAAAATCTCCACCTTAAAGAGACTCTGCAGCACTGGCCAAACCTTTGCAAAGTCGAAATCAAACAAACGCAAAACAGCACCTACAGCAACGGTCCCTTCCGTCAGTTTTGTCCCAGCCTCGACGGCCTTTTCCTTCAACGGCAGCCATAGGGCCTTCCCCGCACTGATCTCTGTACGGTAACTCTCATCAGCAATCAGCACACTCTGTGCCGACAGTTGAGAAGAATGCACCTTCACAGTTGTGGCATCAAGCGCTATAAGAACATCGAGATCCTCACGATGAGAGTAGAGTGGTCGATCTGCAAAGCGTATCTGATGAAAGTTGTGTCCACCACGAACACGGGACATGTAATCTTTATGGGAAAAAACCTCAACACCTTGTTTTTTTAGGATTAATTCCAATACTTTTGCGACTGTGTCAACCCCTTGACCCGCGGCGCCACCCACCAAAATGTTGAAATCCAAGTCCTATCCCCCTTAAGCTAATTACAGCTTTATACAATTATAACCTTTATTAATTAAGTTGTTTATTTGTTATCTTACAATAAGAACAGAACATTTTGCCTTGTGGAGGACCTTCTGACTAACACTGCCTAACACGGCTCCCGCAATTGCACCGTAACCATGGCTCCCCATCACTACCATATCGATGTTCTCATCGTCAATTTCTTTTAAGATAACATCTACTGGCTTGCCTTGCATTTTCTTCTTAATAATTGTAACACCACTAGTATCGATTTTATCAAGTGTGTCTTTTAATACTAGTTCCCCTTCTTGATCAATCTGTTTTGGCGAAAACACATACATATTAACACTGGAATCATACGCCATTGGCATGTGCATAACGAACAGAACCTCAACTTCTGCGTTAAATTTCCGAGCAAGCTCCACTGCAGATTTCAACGCTCGCCGTGAATACTCTGAAGCATCTGTTGCTACCAAGATTTTTTTCAACATAAATAAAACCCCTCCTAAATAATTCATTCTTAATATTCCTATCTATTCAACGTAATATGTTTATTATCCTTCTTTATTTTAACGAGTGATGGACACAATTCATGTAGAAGTTTACTCCATCTCCAACTTGCAACAGTTTCTCCAAACACGTACTGCTTCGACAACTCTTTTTTAATATCCCTCTAAACTAGCTTCCATTCCTTACCCAAAGACCTAAGCCATTACATGGAGTCTCCCAAACCAAACCCGCTGCTCTAATACATTCAGAAAGCCGCTCCCCTTCGGCAACGTCCAGGGTAAGATCCTCTTAATAAAATGCACCTTAACCATGTTAATTAAAAGAACCCTCTTTCACGTAATCTGTCATAGCTCGAAGATTGCTTATCGAAGTAGCCATACTGAGACCGCAAGCAGGAGCCACGATATCCACCTCTGAATGGAGCGCGTTACGGGTGATGGACACAATCTTCGCTCTTTCTCCGGTGTGCAGAAGTTGGGTACTAACATTGCCCATAAGTCCCGTCTTCAGTCCTGCGCGGGCATTCTTCATGTTGACGATCGAGTCAAAGCTTACGGCATTAGCCTTTACCTCGTTAAGTGACTCGACGAGGTTCGTGGCATTACCGCAAATATGAAGGATGACAGGTATACCTTCCTTATGAAGAGCAGCAATGATTTTATGATAGTAAGGAATCGCGAACTTCTGAAAATTGCGTGGTCCCAAAATTTCTCCTGTAGCTGTGGGATCCGATATGGAGATAACGTCCGCTCCGGCCCTCACCATCTCTAAGGCATATTGGACAAGATAATCATTAATGAAGGCCAAAAAACGGGCTGCCCGTTCAGGGTCCCGCCTCAGCATTTTAAAGATTTCCAGAGGATCAACCACCGAAGACGCAGTACTGATATGGCCGGAAATATTGCCTATAACAGGGATGCGATTGTTCCTAAGTTTACGAATTGCCTCTAAAACCACCCTCATTCTGCCGGTAGTAACCTCAACTGAGGAGTAGTTTTCCATAATGGCTTCAAGGGACTCGTCATTATAACGCGTGACTCGGGGTTCGATGAAGTTATTACCTATATTAACGCTTGCCCCAAGGGCTTCCACTTCAGCCGTTAGGCAATAAGGCACTCCATAATTTTCAAAGCCCGTGAGTTGATTAATTTTTCGGGCAGCACTTACCATCGCTCCAGTTTCTGTATGATGGCACCCTCCTACTTGATCAGATATCTCCGTCACACAGGCGCTCATCATACCTCCAGGACAAATAACCGGAGGACGGTCAACCCTTTCTCCCTGCAATACAGTTAAGAGGCGTTCTTTTTCATCCAAGATTATTCACCACCTGAATTTTTTCATAAGCGGGGATATTCTGTCGCAGTGTTTCCTCAGCAAGCGTTGCTACCTGCTCTACTTCAAACTCTACCAAAGCGTGTGAGATCTCTTGAAATAGCGATGATTTGTCCAATGCTATTACCTCCAATAAATTATATCGTTTTGCTTATATTCTAGCATAATCAAATATATATTATTGAGAAATAATATATAAAAAGCTATGCGAGTTATCCAAACGAATAACTGCATAGCCCTAGCTTCCTAAGTCGCCTTTGCTAACTTTTCTTGCCCTGAACACTTAAAGCATAATTGATATACTTCCTATCCTCAAATATATCGTGAACAGTCAAAGGTACTAATTCTTTAACACACCTGCCGACATCATCCGTATAACAGTATTTTGTCAGTTTATCCTGCTTATCGATCGTAAGAGTTACAGGCAGGTTATCAACAACTAAAGAGCCATCGTCACCAGGCAAGTGACGATCATAGGTCCAGCTCTGAACACCATACAAGGTTGTTGATTCCGCACCTATTTCTCTAAACTGGTCAATAAAATGTTGGGCATCTTCCAAGGTCTCTATAGTTTTCATTTTCACAGTTCTCCTTTTCTTCAGGGGGAATACGGTCCCCTCTACAATATCTGTCTAAACTTCAACTAAGTCATAGCAGCTCCCCTCATCCTCAACTGTCCTGAAATCCTTTTTTTCCTCTTTAAAGACCTATTATCGACATTATAGCAGAAGATATATTCCCTGAGCAAAATGTTGTTTAATTTTATCAGTTTTGAGACACCCACTGCTTTAAGTGGTTGTTCCTTCTGCACGAATTCACTCGCCATTTTGTTCGTCTCCTTTCATTCACTCATTAACCCTTTGCTTATTGATTCACACCCGATGCCTTCATATCAAGAATCTTTTTAATTAAGCTTGCTAAATGAGCTCCTGCTTCTGCAGCAGGGGTCCCCCCTTTATGAATATTACTGATCACGGTCCGCTCGCTTTCAACCATACCTAACCTGGGATTATACCCCATATAGGCACTCATACTTTCAGCCGTTCCCAGACCCGGTCGCTCTCCGATCAGAATCACAGCCACCTCCGGTTTCAGTTCGGCACCGATCGTATCCATCACAGCGACCCGACCCCCTCGAACGAAAATAGTCGTTCCTAATTTGACACCCATGCCTTCAAGTCCCTGGATTAAGGCGGGCAGAAGATTGGGAATGTTGGCCACTACCGCTTTACTGGAGAGCCCATCGGAAACAATAATTTGGACCATAGCACCTTTTTGACAGCTTTGACGAAGTATCTCTAAATTTTCGGCATCAAGTTTTCTGCCTAAGTCCGGTCGCGTAAGATAGTCATCTTTCGACTGACAGAAGCTTTGGACAGAAACCATACCATACTTGACCGGGAAGTCTTCCGGAACTTCGCCAAGCACAGAATCTTGCGCCACAGCGTGATCGGCACGAAAACGAAGTAACGTATTCGTCAGAGGACGCGAACCACAGCGCCAGACGCCAATCCGAGCAGGTGTTGAGAGCTTCATCTCCTCATACAGTGCCCGATTAACGGGACTCGGAACTTGTAAAGGGAGTCGGTGTAATTCTCGGCAGATTTAAGCCAAGAGAACATTCCCGACGCCCTCACTTCTGGATATACAGCCGGAATATTCCGTAAAGGGAGCGTATGCTTACTTATTGTGATAGTCGAGCCTGATACATTCACTGTATGCACTCCAGCACCAAGTACCGTCGCATGAATCGTCTCTGAGCCCTCATGTACGGAAAACGAGGAATGAATCCGGCTTTTCCGAAACGCATCTGCTAAAAGCGGGCCAACGTCCCCATGAATCCACCATTCCCTGATCCCTGGTAGATAAATATACTTAGCCGTTCCTCCTGAAAAAACCACTCCATCGAGCAAAACATTCGGTAACGTATTAGTCATCACAAGGGGCCTGTCCTGGGCAAGTAACGGTTCATGAAAGATGACTCGTTCCACACATTCCACCATAGCTTGGAGGCACCTTCGAATCACGAGCACTTCGTCTCCATTTTGCGCTAGAGAGCTATTTGGGTAACAGTGATTCATAATCATCTGGCCCGGAGAGGAGATATAATTTATGTGGTGGGTTAAAGGATCAACTTCAAACAGGCGACCTCCTACATTGATACACGCCGTACCAATGCACTTGCCCCGCTCAAAATAGGCAATATTTGTGGTTCCTCCGCCGATGTCGATGTTAGCGATTCGGGCCTGTAAGCGCTTAGAGAGTGCCTCGGCCCCTGATCCCTTTCCGGCAATCACACTTTCGAGATCAGGTCCAGCTGTCGCCACGACGAAATCTCCGGCATAATCTGCCAAGGAATGGATGATTTCCGAGGCATTTTCCTTCTTGGCGGTTTCCCCTGTGATAATTATGGCACCAGTATCGATCTGCTCGGGCCTCACTCCAGCTTGCTCGTATTCTCCGGCAATGATCGCTCGTAATGCTGCCGCGTCAATGTGTTGCCGATCTTCAAACGGAGTAAAGTGCACGTCTCCCATATATGTTATGCTTTTGTGGCTAATTTCTACTTTGGGCACTTGGCTGCCCGGCATCACATTAACCAAGGTAAGCTGCGAAATAACCAACTGCGTCGTTGTTGTTCCTACGTCAATCCCCACACTAACCAATACCATCTCTTTAGTCATGATTATTGTGTGACTTCCACTTCTAATATGATCCCATAATTTGTACAAACCATTTTTTTACTCCTCCCCATGTTAACAACGCAGGAATTTATTCATCCCAAACACCCAACTCTACAGTGAATAAAACCACCGTACCTATTTCAAAACTGACAACTAATTAAAAAAGCTTAGACCCTTCATCACATCACGGTCACCCGTGTGAGATGAAGGGCCCTATTGCCCTCTATTCCATTGTAAAATAGACTTATCTGACCGTCAGATCCGCAAACTTGTATTTTCTAAATAATTAATTCGTTGGCTAATTTGATTATTCCTGCAATTTTAAGTATTTAATCTGGTGATATTTTTTCTCGATCTTTTTTTAATTTTTTTAGAATCTGTAGCATCAAGATCTTCAGCATCATCAAAGGCCGATTTTGGACCTTTAAACCAATGACGTACACTCATCAAATACCAAGGGATGAGCAAAGCCCAAACGATTAATAATACAACTCCAGTAAAATTGAAATTACTCCAAGTTATCGGAAACGTCACCGGAAGAATAAACAAGATACTAGCAAACACTGTCCAAATGATTGCTATCCAGCCAATCAGTGAACTCCAAGAACCGAGATTCCAAGGTCCGGCCTTAAAGCGATCTTTATGAATATTTTTCAAGAAAACCGGAATAACATAAGCAATATAGAGGCCAATGACAGCAATTGAGGTTACCGCTGAATAAACCACTGTGCTAAATAAAGCTGGAAGGGCAAGAATAAATGCCGCAGTAATCGATAAATATAACGCGTTTAACGGAACGTGACGTTCGTTTAACTTATACAACAGTTTGGAACCAGGCATTCCATCATCACGTGCAAAAGCAAAAATCATACGGGAGTTCGATGTAACTGAAGCTGTCCCACAGAAAAATTGAGCAACAATTGCAATTAAAAACATTAAGGTTCCTACGGTTCCTCCTAAGCGCGTATTCAAGATGAAAAGCACAGAATTCGTAGAACCTATCGTATCCTGTAGATCCGGCATAGCGACTAAAAGGCCAATAATAAGTAGATAACCAGCAATAGCAGATACCACCACGGACATTAAAATTCCTCGCGGTGCACTCAATTCAGCCCCTGAAGTCTCTTCCGAAACATGTGCTGATGCATCATAACCAGTGAATGTGTAAGAAGCAACTAACAAACCTAATAGAAAACCATACCAATAGGGAAACCCTGACGCTGTAAACTGAGTATGATACATGAAATTAAGAGGATTGGCATGATGAGGAGCAAAAAACAATAACGCCCCAACAATGAGTATCACTCCGCCGATATGCCACCAAGCACTGATGTTATTTAAATAGGATACCAGATTAATCCCCCTGGAATTAATATAAGCCTGAAGCAACAGAATCACAGCAAAGATTGCTAGAGTTGCAATAGAACCTGCCTGTCCTTCGGCAGGAATCGCCGGAATATATTGATTTAATAAAGCATCCACAAACATTGCTAAACCATAATCTATCCCTGCAGTCACTGCAATTTGACCGATTAGGTTAAACCAAGCCGTAAACCAACCCCAGCCCGATCCCCCTAGTTTACAGGCCCAATAATATAGGCCACCAGCCGTAGGGTAGGCTGAAGAAATTTCCGCCATCGAAGCAGCTACTATTATCGCAAAAACACTCACAATTGGCCAGCCATAGGCAAGTGCCGATGGACCTGCTACATTAAGTCCAAACCCAAAAAGTGTCAGGGTTCCTGCCAGCAAAGGCTAATTCTCCAACGACACTATGACCATATAATGATCGGTCTTTGGGACAAGCCCACGCCAACACCACCGCATCCACTCCATCTTTCAACGGCGCATCAATAAAGATATCGGTTCCTGCCATTTCAGCTGTATAAGGAATTTGTAAAGCCATTGCTTCCAATAGTTCAATATCGGCTTCGGACAGATTCGTGTGCTCAGTACATAACTCTTTAACAGCTTGGCAATTCATTCAACGCCTCCAATCTCAGACGCAACAAGCTAAAACCGGCTTGATTCATAATCGAGGTTGGATAGAAGGGTTCGGCTATTCCTGCAGAGGCTAAATAGGAAACTGCTTGTTGAACATTAGCTTTGGGCAGATCCACTTTGGTTATAATTCCAATAATGGGTTTATTAAAAACCATTGCAAACTTTGGCGGATAGAACGTTCGTTGCTTTGTAGCATCTTGGAGCGCCCAGATCTCTGAAACCTGATGACTTGTGTCGATCAAGACATGGTAAAATCGTGGTATCTCAAGATATTCGCCCGGGCAATCAATAAAGATCTGAGAAAAATCTAACATCTGAGTTTTTAGATAACGTACTTCTTCATTCATAAGCATTTGTTTCAATGAGGTCTTACCAGCACCAATTCCCCCGATAAGTAATATCTTACCCATCAGCTTTTAGTCACCTCAGCTGCGGTGAATCCTAACACGGTAACTAGGGTATTAACCGCTGCCCGTAACGCCGCTTCAACACTGGAAACATCTCCAGTAATCACTAACGAACCTGTAAAGCGATCTAAAAACCCCAGTTCAATGTCTCCAGCTTTACTGGCAGCATCGGCCGCAATAATAGCTGCCTCGCTTGGGGTTATAGTCATAATTCCAATGGCCCCCTTGGTTATTAAACCTAAGCGCTCGTGAATATCTCCTTGTGGGTTCGGTATAATATGAGCCATCGTTACCTGTTTTCCTGGAACGTACTCTTGAATCACACGCTGTTTTTCGCTCAATCTACACCGCCACCATTTCTATGTCTTATATTTCATACTCAAGGTCAACTGCTGATCATTTCGTCAAAAATTGTCCAAATCCTGCTTGATCTCAGAATATACTCTATGATTATTGATCATTTATACTTAAAGAAAAACCCCCTGCGTTTTGCAGGAGGTTAATACTACTTACGTCTGATAAGTTCCGTCCCAAAGTCGAGTTATCCTTCCAAACGGTTCTCTATGGTCTCAAACACTGATTTAAAATTGTCATTACTAATGATTTGGTCAATCATAATTTGTTTTTCATCCATTGTGTACTCATGAAAGATTGGATTAAGATCCCAGATATTTTCTCTCGGATAGTATCGCAAATTTGCTCTAACTGTTTTTTCTACTTCTTCATTTTTAAAAACTAAGGTTAACGCATAATTATTAAAATTATATTCCTTATCAAAACCTGACCCATTAACCGCAATATCAAAAATCTCCATTTCTAATTACCTCCTACATTAACCCGCTTTATTTTATTATGATGTTTCATTAACTTCTTTATTCAATTATAAATTTCACCGGACAGCAAAACAGATCGCGCTCTACCAATGATCCTTGTCTTTAATTTGCAGATGACATCCTTAGATGATCCTAACTGTGTAGTCGTTCAGCAAAACAGGAACCCTTAGCGATCCGGCTTTGGCCCGGGACTCCGTTTTAACGTTCTTCATCTCAATCTGAGTTACTGTGCCGCTAATTTGTAGGATATATAACACGTCATCATCTTCAACTTGACTAACACCCATGATAAAGCCGGTCCCCACTGGTTCCACTTTACCAATAGCTAGCCCTCTTCCGGTTCGGCCTTGAGGTTTATATTCTTCAAACGATGTACGTTTTACGAATCCTCGCTCAGACACTGTCACTAAATCCCCGCAATGATTTCCTGCTGAACTGGTCAGCAACAGAGCATCGACAATCCAATCGTCATTGCCTAAAGCCATTCCTTTGACCCCGCGTGATTTACGTCCCATGGGGTTGATTTCTGTTTCCTGGTAGCGTATGGTTTGTCCCTGATGCGTGACGAGGAATAATTCCCCTTGGCTATCACTTAAGAACACTTTGACCACAGCATCCCCTTCTTTAAGCCCCATGCCTTCCGAAGAACGAGCGTTTACAAAATTACCGGCTGCACTCCGCATGACCTGTCCCTTTTTTGTGACAAATACGAAATATAACAGATCGAGCGCATCTTTGCTGGGCAGGGTAGCAACAATTTTTTCCCCCATAGGCAACGGGAATAAATTGGTTAAGGGCCCCCCTTTATCTTTATTCCCCGCCTCAGGAACAATTTTCGCCTTAATGCTGTAGAACTTTCCCGTATGGGTAAAGAAATAAAGCATATCCTTGTCAGTGCAGGTAATCCTCTCCGTTAAGCTGTCTCCATCCTTAAAAGCACAGACTAGAGCATTAGCCTTCTTTTTCTTGATTTGAAGGGGGAGCCTTTTAATAAATCCATGCGTTGTGAGCATAACTTCAATGGGATTTTCGGGTTCCTCAAAGGAACTTAGATCAAGCTGTTCTCTCATTTCCTCAGGCAGAATGAGCGTACGTCGATCATCCCCGTACTTATCGGCAATATCTTTGAGCTCCTTCTTGATAATATCGTAAACCTTGTGCACATCGGCCAAGATACTTTCTAACTCAGCTATGAATTTTAAGGCCTCGGCATGTTCCTTTCTAATACTATCAAGTTCAAAGTTTGTTAATTTTTGCAGCTTCATATCTAAGATGGCCTGGGCTTGAAGCTCGGACAGTTCAAAACGGGTAATTAGGGCTGCCTTAGCTAGCGCAGGGGTCTTGCTGGCCCGAATAAGAGCAATCACTTCATCAAGGTTATGGATGGCGATAACTAAACCTTCCAGAATGTGAGCATTTAAGCGAGCCTTTTCTAAATCAAACTCTGTGCGTTTGGTAACAACAATTCTGCGATGGGTAATGAATGCCGCATTGATCTCTTTAAGTCCCAGGACCCTGGGAGTACCTTCCGCTGTGATGACTAAATTGATAATACCAAAGGTATCTTCCATCTGAGTATGTTTATAAAGCAGGCGTAAGACACTCAGGGGATCGACTTCCTTTCGGCATTCAACCACCAGCCGAATCCCCTCCCGATCAGATTCATCCCGGACCTCGCTTATTCCCTCGATTTTACCCAAATCTGCCAGCGTCTCAATCTTAGCAGCCAAAGTTGATTTATTAACTTGATAAGGTATCTCGGTAATAACAATTAAACTTTTGCCATTATTACCTTGTTCGATCATTGCCTTACCACGCATCGTCACTTTTCCGCGTCCGGTTTTATAGGCGTTAATAATACCCTCTGTGCCAATAATCAGTCCACCCGTAGGGAAGTCCGGTCCACTTACCGTTTCCATCAGCTCATCAACCGTAATCCGTGGTTTATCGATTTGCAGGATCACTGCGCTTACGACTTCTCGCAAATTATGGGGAGGCATGTTAGACATCATACCAACGGCGATTCCTGACCCTCCATTGACTAAAAGATTAGGAAAAGGGCTCGGGAGAACGACAGGTTCTTTCAGGCGTTGATCATAGTTTGCTTTGAATAGAACCGTATTTTTCTCGATATCTTGAGTCATCAGGTGGGATAAATGCGTCATTCTCATTTCCGTGTAACGCATAGCTGCCGCATTATCTCCATCGATGGAACCGAAATTCCCCTGGCCATCCACCATCGGATATCTCGTTGCCCAGGGTTGGGCCATACGAACCGCTGAATCATAGATCGACGAGTCCCCGTGGGGATGGTATTTTCCCATGCAGTCTCCTACTAAACGAGCTGACTTGCTGTACTGCTTATCTGGGTGCATGCCGATTTCATCCATAGAAAACAGAATTCGGCGATGAACGGGCTTAAGCCCATCTCTGACATCAGGGACGGCCCGCTGCAAGATAACATGTTTGGAATAACCCAGGAACGATTCTGGCAAGACGTCTTCGAGTGGACGCTGAATGATATTATCCTCCGTAATACTCATCGGCTATTAATCTCCCCCCTTGGCACATTCAAGAAAATGACTAACTCTACATATCGTCGTCTGTAAAAATAATATTTTCCATCAAAAAATCGCGCCGTGGCTCTACTTGCTCACTCATGAGAATTCTGAGCTTACGCTCTGCTTCCAACGTATCATCGATTGTCACCTGAATCATGCGGCGATTGGCAGGATTCAGAGTTGTTTCCCAAAGCTGTTCTGGATTCATTTCTCCCAGTCCTTTGTAACGTGAAATCTTAGCCGTTCTCCCTAATTCCTTGAGTTCTTTGGTCAATTCACGTTCATTAAAAGCATAGCGTATAATTTTGCCTCGTTCTTTCTCTACTTTATACAAAGGAGATTGCGCAATATAGATTCTCCCACTCAAAATCAAAGGTTTCATATATCTGTAAAAAAACGTCAAGAGTAGACAGCGAATGTGCGCTCCGTCAATGTCGGCATCTGTCATAATACAGACCCGGGCATAATTACCCTTCTCTAAGTCAAACTCTTTACCAATCCCCGAGCCTACAGCTGTAATAATACTCCTGATCTCCTCATTACCTAAGACCTTATCTATCTTGGCACGATATGTGTTAATGACCTTTCCCCGCAAAGGAAGAATGGCCTGAAAACGTCGATCCCGCCCCATTTTAGCCGAACCGCCTGCACTATCCCCTTCAACAAGGAAAAGTTCATTCCGGGTTTTATCTTTCCCGCTACAAGCTGCGAGTTTACCACTAAGTGCCTTAACTTCAGCATCCCGAGCTTTCTTTTTCAGCTCCTTGGCTTTCTTCGCCGCAAGTCTTATGAGACAGGTTGTCAATGTCCGATTGATAATGTCTTTAGCTATGGAAGAATTTTGCTCAAAGAATTGAGTGATTCCCTCGTTAGTCAGGGTCTGCACGATTCCCTCAACTTCCATATTGGAGAGTTTTGTCTTGGTCTGGCCTTCAAATTGGGGATCTTTAACTTTAAGTGAGAGGACACACGTTAATCCATCTTTGAGATCGTCCCCAATAAGATTCTCATCTTTTTTGAAGAGATTATTTTTGCGGCCGTAATTATTGAAGACTTTCGTTAAGGCCGTTCGGAAACCGGACTCATGAGTTCCGCCCTCATCCGTGGGGATATTATTGACATAAGAGTGCAGCGCTTCATCATCTCCGTCATTATATTGAATGGCGCACTCCACAATTACATCTTCCTTTTCCCCCTTAAAATAGATCGGGCTCTTGTGAACGGACGAAACACTTGATTCTCTAATTAAATGTTCCACAAAACCGATAATCCCATTTTCAGAAGCAAAGGTTTCTGACTTTGTTTCTCCACGTAGGTCAGTAAGGAGAATAGTTAACCCGTTATTGAGAAAAGACAACTCCATTAAACGACTTCTCAGCGAATCATATTTGAAAACAGTTGTTTCTTTGAAAATGAGTGGATCGGGTTTAAAAACCACAGTTGTTCCTGTACCTGTTATTTTTTTCTTAATCACGTGCAGATCCGCCTTGAGCTCACCTCCGTTATGATACTCAACACGATAAAGTTTTCCACCCCGTTTTATGTCAACTATTAAATAAATAGACAAAGCGTTGACCACGCTTGCCCCGACGCCATGCAACCCTCCGGAGGTTTTATAAGTATCCCCGCCAAATTTACCGCCGGCATGTAACGTCTCAAAAGCTAAACGTACAGCCGCAATTTTCTTGACAGAATGTATGTCAACCGGAATTCCACGCCCATTGTCCTCGACGGTTATCGATCCATCTATATTAATAGTAACTGCGATTCTGTCACAAAATCCGGACCCAGCCTCATCAATGGCGTTATCGATGATTTCATAGGCTAAGTGGTGAAGCCCTCTACTCCCAGTGGAACCGATATACATGCCAGGACGTTTGCGGACCGCCTCCAATCCCTCTAAGACCTGGATAGATTCTGCGTTGTATTGCGTTTCCGACAAGACCAGTTCACTTCCTTAAACGATTATCTTTTTTCGCCAGCTACTCACCCTGCTCCAGGTTCAACTATGCGCATCACATTTCGCGCATCGCACATTTAACCCCTGAATTAGTTCAACTCATGCTTATGATGAAGTTTAAAACTTTATCACAAGCATGTTTTCTATATACTTTAACAGTTAGTAGGATATCATCTGCTGCGCCTCTTTGTCTAGTTAGGTTATTTTCGGTCACTTTCAATACCCACCATTTTTTGTAAATCCTCAAAAAATAAGAAGGCCAGACCGTTTAATAAAACGACCTAGCAACTATAGTCTTCCATACTCCACATTCTCCAAGAACATAGAAGATTTATCTTAGGCATTATCAATACTCTCACGTGATAGCGACCACCGTAGTTTGATTGCTTGCAAGGCAACACTATAACTGGGTTGATCCCAGCTTTCTAAAGCACGATCTAAGTCAAAGCTATTGCTCGCCATGAACAGATGCTGCGCTAGCAAAACAAGCGCTTTATAACTGCTCGTCAAACCGTGTGCCAAGATTTTATCAAAATCAATTTCCTCTAACTGAGTATGTCTTTTTGCTAATGCCCAAATTTCTTTACTTGAAGTAAGAATATAGTATGCAGAATAATATCCCGACTCGTTTGATTTCTTTGTGTTTACTAGAGCTAAAAAATGTTCTTTGTGTTGGGCACTGGCGTAATAAATCTGATCAAAATTCATTTAAACTTAGTCTCCTTTAATTTGGAAATGTATTCTGAAACTACTTAGCCCTATTAGCAACTCCCATCACAAGTCTCGCAACTTCCGCAACTCCCACCGCAGCCTTCTGCATGGTCTGGCTTTGCTTTGCGTATTTCAAAACCTCCACCGTTATTAGACTCAATATAATCAACAATGGTCCCCTCTAAAGTAGTAGCCAGTTTTATATCCGTGAGGATCGAAATACCATATTCCACATCAAGAATATCATCCTCAGTTTTTGACTCCTCCAGAGTCATGCCGAAATCTGGTCTATCACAGCCTGAACCTACAAGAGAGATCCGAATAAACGCATTTTCTTTATTCTGTGCTTTTTGTATTGCTTTTATTTTTTGGGCTGCGAGTTCTGTTATTTTAACCATTACATTGTCACTCCTTTGCAATTAATTTTTGATATCTGCCTGCCACAAGCTTTGCATCTGCCACGAATACCAGTGTTATATAAGTTCCCAAATTATTTTAGCGTTGAATACCCTGTTTTGTCGTGCCGTTTCTTAGTTGTCTCGTAGAGATTCTATAATACTTTTCCAACTTGATCAAGTTGCTCTGTCATCCATTGGATATAGTTTTTACCGCTTGGCTCAGTTTCAGTTACTTTGATGATAGGAATACCGCTCGATTCAGCCAACTTGACTATGTTCTCTACCGTTGGACTATCTGTTTGAGTGTTATAGACAAATAATTTGATCTTCTTACTTTTAATATCATTTTGTACACTAGCAAAATCTAAGGCGGTCGGGTCATTTCCTTCTTCGATAGCCTTGGCAAATTTGAGATTGTTAACTTTTAGATTTAAAGCATCACCCATATAATCAAAGACAGGTTCTGACACGTCAATGCTCACAGGAGTGGACTGCTTGATTTCTGCCACTTTAGCTGTCAATTGAGTCATTGTCGTCACATATGCTTTTGCTCGTTGCTGGTAATCTTGTGAATTAGCGGGATCCAATTTGCCCAAATCATTGGCTAGTTGATTGGCCAGTTTCGACATTGTCGAAGGATCATACCAGACATGCGGATTGTCTCCTGCTATTTTACCTAACAAATCGCTGCCCACAACCACTACTTCTTTATTTTGGGCGGAAGAATCAGCTTTAAGCAACTTGCCCATCCAATCGTCATATCCTATACCCGTATAAACAACTACTTGTGCATCTGCCACCGCTTTAGAAGCATCTGCTGTGGGCTCATAATCATGCGGGTCCTGTCCCGGATTTGTGAGAATCGAGGTTACCGCCACACGATCACCGCCGACCGCCTGTGCGACTTCACCATAAAAATTTTCGGCGGCCACCACTTTGATTTTTTGACTTAGGGCCGTTGTGCTGACCGCCTTGGAGGCACTTGAACCTGTCGATCCTGGTTGTTTTGTGATACCGCAACCTGCCAACACCCCTATGACCATTGCAGCGAAAGAAATACCCGCCATCCATTTCAAACTCTTTGTTCTCACGTTTTTTCCTCCTAAAATCTTATGTTTAAACACTTAAATTTCATGCTAAAGCATCAAGCGCAGAAAGCTGCTTTTCTGAAACCCTGCGTTCTCGCCAAGCGCTCCAACCTAATGAAGTAAAATATAAGATTCCTTCTACTGCCGTAATGAAGAAACTAACCGGAGCATTTGTATAATATCCCAAGACTAGTCCTGCCCATACCCCAACTAATGAAATCAGTGACGATAACAAGATCATCCGCCAGACTGAGTGGGTAAGACGTTGAGCAATAGCAGCCGGAGTTGTCATCAAAGTAAAGACCAGTAGGGCTCCGACGATCTGCACCGCTTCGGCGGTGGCAACGGAGAGCAGTAACAAAAAGGCAATTGAAATAAAACGAATAGGTAAACCCGCCGCTTGGGCACCAACCGGATCAAAAGAGTCAAATGTGAGCATTTTATACCCAAGGAAAAGCACACCTAATACAATTGTGGATAAAAACGCAATTTTCTCAACATCTAATGTGCTTATCCCTAAAACTGTACCAAATAATAAAGAGGTAACGGCGTTTGATTGCTTACTGGAAAGAGATAAAAATAATAATCCCAGACCTAAAAAAATACTCAAAATTACGCTAATTACAGCATCTTTCCTAAACATATTAATTCCCAAACGCCCTATAGCTAAAGCCGAAACGCATGTAAAGAGCAGCATTCCATTTAAGGGATCGATCCCAATGTACAAGGCAAACGCTGCCCCGGAAAATCCGATGTGAGAAAAGGTATGTGCAATAAATGGCAACCCTCGTGCTAGCACGAAGACTCCAATAGAACCACACATAATTGCTACGATTGTACCTGCCAGAAAGGCGTGTTGCATAAAATCATACTGAAACATCAGACAATACCTCCTGTTTACAGTCATCACTATGCAGACAAATGGAGGTTTTTACGCTGTTAGTAGCGGAAGTCAACACAATAATCTTCGAACCAACATTCAACACCTCTACGGGTGCTCCATATAACCGAGTTAACACATTTGATTGCAATACTTGTTTTACGGTGCCCATGGCATATTGACCTTTGGTTATGTACAGTATACGGTGAGCATATTTCGCAACAAGGTTCACATCATGACTTATTAATAGGACACTTATTCCCCGTTCTTTGTTAATGCGAGAAATCACTGCAGCTAAGTTTTCTTGGGCTCCAGGATCTAAATTAGAGGTTGGCTCATCCAGTAATAAAATTTGTGGGTTTCTGACTAAAGCCTGGGCGATAAAAAGACGTTGTCGTTCGCCACCTGATAATTTACCAAGGGCTTTATTAGCAAATCTTTCGGAATCCGTCACATGCATTGCTTCTTTAATAACTATTCGGTCCTGCTTCGTTATCCAGGGGCGAAACCGGTGAGGTAATCCAAAGCTCACAAAATCCCAGGCTCGCAAAGGTGTCTCAGCATCGAGTTGCCGTGACTGCGGTGCGTACCCAATCATTGATGAATTTGGTGTATTCGCATCCCCTTGAAAGTTTATAGTTCCGCTTTCGACCTCTACCATACCCAGAAGCGTTCGTAGCAAAGTTGTTTTGCCCGCTCCGTTCGGTCCAATAATCCCAACAAACTCTCCCGGATTCACTGTAAAAGAAAGGTCTCGTAAAATTCGATTTCCACCAAGACAAACGTTTAAACCTTTAACGACAATACCAGTTCCCATTTTTTCCTCCTTAACAATCCCCGCCTGCCAGGCGGCAAGTCGAACAATATCCAGAAATTTCAAAACGATGGTCTACCACTGTAAAATCTTCCTGATTAATATCTATTAGCTGTAGAGGACAATCATGAATCACTTTAATTGAACCACACCCCAAACACACTAAATGATGGTGATGTCCATGGCCGCAGCTAAGTCGGTATCTACTCGCTTCATTCCCGAACTCCATTTCTTCAACCACCTGCATTTGGAGAAGGAGGGCTAACGTGCGATAAATTGTATCGTAGCTGATCGACGGATAGGATTTTTTTACATGGGCATAGACCTCTTTGGCTGTTAAATATCTTTCATTATTTTCGATAAATAGATCAATAATTTCCTTGCGTTTACCTGTAAAACGGTATCCGGATTCTTTTAACTGCTCAAGAATTTCTTTATTTGTAACCATATTATGCCTCCTATAATCTGACCCTCCGGACCTTAATAATATAATCGGAATCGTTACGATTTGATTATATAGCAAATGCAAATCATTTGCAAGTGGGCCATTATCTCTTGCGAAGTGCCAGCCGAGCATCAATGTCCTCACCATACCTACGTAATCCTCATGGCCAGTTTCTTCATTTAAAAAAGCTTCCTTAGCGCCAATGATCCTGTTCATGGCTCGTAAGAAAGCTTTCTCTAAATTCTTTTCTTAATTCATAAAATCTGTTCAATTAGATAGTAAACTGTTTAAATTACTTGTGCTTGCCGTTGGCCCACTCGTCGTATTCGCTACGCTAACCTTCAACTGAGCTTCTGCATCTAATGCATTTTCTATAGAGGTTTCCTGTCCTTGGGTAATCGTTCCGCTCGATACCAAACTATCCAGAGCACTTCCCCAATCAGTACTGATCGCGCCTGTAGGACTTGCAGCACCTGCGACACCCGCCACACTTCCATTAGTAACCGCATTTGCTTTATCAGCGATAATCTGCATAAATGGCTGTATAGATGCCTGCATAGAACTCATGAGAACACTTTCCAGGGTATTCGCATTTGGGTCATCAGGGGACAAACTGTCTACTAAACTTTGGTTTAGTGCCTGGTACGCCTGCTGTGCCTCCTGACTAATGCTGACACTATCCGTTGACTGGGTGGTGGTAGCCGCTGACGTTATGGGCGCTGTACTTGATGTATATTGTGTCGGGGTACTTGCTGTTTGACTGACCGTTTGGTTATACATGTTTAATATAGAAGAATAATTAGCAATTGTGTTCAATACCGCTCCCTCCTTTAGATAAACGTTGTAAACTTCACACGGTTGGAGTTGAACTAGATTCTATTGCAAAAAGGCTATCCTTCAAACCATATAATAAGTGATCAGGTTAAGTGAATACAGGAAAAGATGTACGAAAAATGTACGCATTATATCTAAAGTCAAATATTTCTTCACACTTTATTATACTACACTTGGGTTTGTTGAGATATAATTAATTACCTTTCTTTTACAAAGAACATGTTCACTTCCACCACCCCAAAGCCTCTTTGCGCACCTTACCTGCTCAGACACTCAAATAAATGGTTTCTCTATCTTTAAAACATAATTTATATTCGTGCGTCCTCTTTTCTAAGTCCCTTTGCACGATGAGTGGTTCACAGGTTATTCTTATCCTTATAAGGTAAATTACTGACACCATATAATGCAGAAAACGCAAAGCTTGGAGGATTAACTATGGCTAAAGAAGATCAGAAAAAATATCGTGACGCTTTGGAACATGCCAAACGGGAATTTAGCAAACGCAGCTTGTCCAAGGTGCTAGAACTTTCCGGAGCAGAACCTCATGGCGATACAAGGTTGGTCATCCGCTACGGGGGAAAGTTATACCAAATTCAGCACCCTGAGGCCGAAATCAGCCCTTGTGAATCAAAAGAACACGGGAATTGGGTTGAAATAACCGACCGGATTCTTATTCTCCACTACCTTACTGAGGTTTGTGGGGTGCAGCCAAGTGGTAGATGGATCTCATTTAGAGAAGTACCGTGGGGCAACAACCACTATGCAGCTTTTAAACTGGAAGCAATGGATCCTTTGGCTAAACGCTTCGGCTCCTCCCCAGCTGAGTTTGAGCTTGCCTGCCTAACTCTTGGCGGCAAAAAACTTGCCATGGGGGACTTGGCATTTGCCATACCAGTTTTCCCTAAGTTGCAACTTGCCTTTATTCTGTGGCTTGCTGACGATGAATGGCCTGCCAGGGCAAACATCCTCTTTGACGCTACAGCAAGCATGCACCTACATACGGAGGATTTAGAAGTTCTGGGCATCAACATAGCGGAGAAAATTATCACCTTAACTGATAGGCAGGAGGAATAAAGTTGACATGATTTCCTCATCATTTTGACATATCCCCTTCAATATCTATGATGTGAACCTTTATTACTTCATATTTTATTTATCAGACAACGTGCTAACCCTTAATTTCTTGAGTTGATAACCAAGCAAGTACCCAATAGCACCTGCAGACCATGATAAAATGAGACATATTATAACTAATTGATTATTAAAGTTACTGCTAGCCGCGTAAAAATAAGTAAGACCATAAGTTGGAACCAAAAAAAGTAAAAATGCAGGAATTGCTATGATTGCAAATTTTCCAATGGGCGCCATAAGCACAGCGGTTAGACAGATCGAACCACCAATTCCCCAATATAATGAAACAAATTTCATAAAGCCCTTTTCCTTTGTATAACCCATAATAGTTCCATATAAGAGCCAAGCTATTAGAAAGACAACTGTTACCAGTAAACCCTCAAAGATCTTATTGGGAGCCGCTGTCCATCCACCAATGTAAAATGCCCAAAACAAATTGGACTTGTCAAACATAACAGCCGAGGTTGATATTATGAGCGCAAACATTATATGTATTATTATGAGCCTGCTTTTGATAATCAACCTACTTCCTTTCACCTTATACTTTATATGACTAATGTTTCGATAATTAAATCAAGGGACTTTTATCTCCTTTATACTGAACGACCCTGCACTGAAGTACAGGGGTTCACGATTGCGACTGGAAGTCGCGATTACGGCTGAAGCCGTTTAAAAAGTGCGGACTGGAAGTCCTTATAAAGACTTAAGTCTTCTGAAAGACCTATTGCTGAAAGCA
>JARLHV010000090.1 GCA_031292055.1 Desulfosporosinus sp. | reverse complement strand
GATGCTTGAACGGATGTACCATAAACGGCTTAACGGGTATGCCACGATCGGGTATAAAGCAAAAGTAGACAGTGGTGCACCAGAGTCAATTGATGTGATTTTTGACAAGAGCAATTTCTTACCGGTTTATACTAATGATATTATCAATGCCGCCAGAGAAATTCTGATAGTAAGCCCTTTTGTTACCAAGAGACGTACTCTACAAATGATGCAGCACCTGAAGATTGCTTTAGAAAATAAGGTGAAAGTCATCGTGATAACCCGGCCCATTGGAGATTTCAAAGATAAGGATACTAGTGCTTTGCAGGGGACCTTGGACTTATTGAAAGTTACCGGAGTAAGTTTAGTTTTTAAATCGAATATACACCAAAAATATGCCGTCATTGACCAACGAATCGTATGGTATGGGAGTATCAATCTTTTGAGTTTTGGTAGTGCTGAAGAAAGTATCATGCGACTGGATAGCCCAAACATTGCTAATGAATTAATAATGAGCATGGACAAAAAACTGTCGCCCAGCCTATTCCCAAGGTAATGAGTTATTGTCAGGGCTAGAAATTGCTTTAAATAATGAAAGGTGTAACATTTGGTGGTTAGAAACTAGAAATATTGGAGAGAGAAATGTCAAAGAAAAAACGCAAAAGCGGCCATTACTGCAAGATTTGTTCTGAATATAAATCGAATGAGAGCTTTTCGGGTAAGGGACATGCAAATCACATATGTAAAAGATGCAGTAAAAAGTCTCCAGCTGAGCAAGATGCAGGTATGACCTTGAATAGACTTTTTAGCCTGCCCTTCAGAAAGCTTAGCCTGGCAGAAAAGAGCTGGCTTGAAAACAGACTTAATGATCAGCGTGAAGAAGTTAAATCGGCTGCTCAGGAGATATATAAACATTTGTATCCTCACGCGGAGCGAAATAAAAGGAAAAAGCAGCTTCATATCAATAAGTTGAGTTTCAGGATACATTCGATGGTATATGAAGAACTGCGCGATGTACAAAACGCCAATTGTCTGTTCGAAGCAGATAAAGAGAGTAAGAAAATCGTTCAAACGGTATTTGCGAGTGACGGCTCTCCTTCAAGCAGACAGGAAAAAATTATGTTAGATAGCGATATGGCTAAATTCCTGAAATGGATAGTATATTCTCTCGAAATATTCGAATGGGAGCAAGATTACGGCCAGAATAATAACAGCTATAATTTTCTTAATGATGATCAATTATATTCTGACGAATTTGATTGCTTTGAAGAAGGCTTAATAGGAGAAGAAGTTCATAATGAAGCACCAGAATCAATCACATGGCATGTCGAGGTTAACTATTCTAATGGCACAATACAGAAAACGAGTGGAACGCATGTTTATCTGCCAGAAAAGGTAGAAGAGCTTTATTGGGGTTTTCGGGAATTTTTTGCTCCGGCTTATCCTGAAAAGGAAGAATGCGAAGAAGACGTGGAGCTACAGGGAGGTATTGATGACCTTCCATTCTGACTATCTATGGGAAGCTGTGGCCGGCTATTTTTGCAACAAGCGATATCCCACCACTGTTTGCGGACAACCTCGCGCTTATAGAACATAATAAAAAGTATGGAAGAGTGGAGCAAGTTTAGCTATGAGCAGAAAAAAACAAAGGGTAAGATATGAGCTTGATAGCGGGGATATAAAAAGCTTAACAATTGAAGAGATAAAGATGATACTTCGTGGGGCAGATGAGCTTATAGCAACTGGGGGAAGGAGTATGCTAGCCAAGATTCTGAAGGGCTCCAAAGACAAAAAAGTGCTGGAGCATGGACTGGATCAATGTTCGGTGTATGGATACTATCGGGAACTGACCTTACAGGAAATAACGCAGCGAATCGATTGGATGATCAAGAAAGGCTACCTTGAAATTGAATACACGGACAGGCTGCCAATGCTTGTTTTCTCAAAAATAGGTTGGGAAATTGAGAAGGAAACCTATGCGGAGGAGTTATTACAAACGTTTGAACGACTTCTGGAAGGTATAGACTACGGCTTTGTTCAAGAGTTGAAGGACAGGAACAGAGGAATGATCATCCTGTTCCTTGAGAAAATCAAACAGACCGGCAATGCCAGGTATATACCAATCCTGAAAGTCTGGAAGGAAATTGAATACAAAAAGCTGCAGACTGAAATTCAGAGGGTCATTGATTATCTGTTGAAAGAGGGAACTATATTTTAATGAAGGATTTGGGCAACAGCTAGTGGCACAAATTCTGTGATCACACAATCTAATCCTACTTAAAAAGATAAAAACTCAGGCTTGAGAAGATAGTACGAGGATGGTAACAATGAATCTTAACGACTTTGAAAACTATATCGAGAAAAAGATACTGGCAAGGGGCTATGACTACTACGAGAATAATTATGTAACGTCAGTTGAAGAAACTGAGGAGAATGTCTTTGAGGCAGAGGTTGAAGGCACTGAGCTCTACACGGTGGAGGTAGAACTTGATGATCAGGCGAACATAATCGATACCGAGTGCGATTGTCCCTATGATATGGGCGAGTATTGCAAGCATCAGGTAGCAGCATTTCTTGCTGTACGGGAGATAAAAAACAACCTATCCAAAGGAAATAACCAGATATCCCAAAATAGTGGAGATTCAGAATCCATACTTAAAATTCCGAAGAAAAGAAAAGCGCCTAATATCGAAAAAATACTGTCTGACAGAACCAAAGATGAACTGGTTGAATTTTTGCTGGATATTGCCTCCGAATATGAAGAAATCAAGCGGCGAATTGAGCTGAATTTTGATGATGGAAATGATGAGGCTGAACTATCCAAGGCTATTGCGCTGATTCGTACCTATATCAGCAACAATTCCGACAGACATGGATATGTAGCGTACGGAGATACCGGTGAAGCTGTCAGGGGGGCGGATTTGGTGCTGGAAAAGGCCCATTCTGCTTTAGAGCAGAATAAGCCAGTGCATGCTTTACAGCTTAGCCTTTGTGTAATCCAGGAGATGATGGATTTGCTTCAAGACGCAGACGATTCAGGCGGTGTAATCAGTGAAGTAATTGTGGAAAGCTTAGCTTTTATTGATGAAATGAGTAGGGATGAAGAACTAAAACCAATTCATAAGGAAACCATGTTTAATAAGCTGATCGAAGAAGCATCCCATCGACAATACGTTGATTGGACGGATTGGAGAATTGACCTTCTGGAAAGCTGTTCAGAGCTTGCAGACACTTCGGATTTACGAGGTAAATTGGAAAATTATTTAATCTTAATGCTAAAAAATGAAGGAGGAGATTCATGGGGTGTCAATTACTTATCCGAGCGAGTTAATCTCATCCGATATCATCTGGTTGAGAAACATGATGGGCAGAAAAAAGCACAGGAATTTATTGAAAATAACCTTCAATACTCCAACTTTAGGGAAATGGCAATCAAAGGCGCAATGAACAAAAAGGATTATGACTATGTCATAAAGCTTACCCTTGATGGAGAGGACAAGGATAAAAGCCTGCGTGGCTTGGTAAACCAGTGGAAGAAATACAGGTACGAAGCCTTTAAACTTTCCGGGAAGATTGATGAACAGCGTGGAATGGCAACGGATTTTATTCTGGACGGAAACTTTGATTATTACGAGGAATTGAAAAACACGTATGCTACAAATGAGTGGCCCTCTGTTTACCCCAAGATCATTATTTTATTGGAAAACCAGAAGAAAACTCATCAGGATGTCTACACCCGTATTTTAATAGAAGAAGGGGAAAAACAAAAATTACTTAAGTACCTTCAAGGAAGTCCAGTATCGGTCGAGACTTATTACAGGCATCTTATTCCTGAATTCAGGGAAGAGGTTTACCTGCTTTTTCTGCAACATATTGAGCAGAGTGCTGCAAGAGCAAGTAACAGGAAAGATTATCAGAGAGTATGTGCTATTATTCGTAATCTTAAAAAAGCTGGAGGAAAAGAACGGGCATCGGAAATCATACAGAAGCTTTTTAACAAATATGCCAATAGACCGGCATTTAGGGATGAGTTATCTAAAGTATAGATATGAAATCAATATGTAATAGGAAATATGCCAAGATTTAAGAGATACTGTCGCAGGCCAAATGACGGGACGACATGCTCGACATACGATGGCCTTTTACCGCCCTATGAAGTGTGGTATAATTTTACAAAAGGAGGGTGATGTCATCACTTTGCTGTTACATATTAGACATAAATCTAGAGAGCTATTTAGGTGCGGATTTAAGAAGATTAAATTCTATTGTGCGAACTAAGTCAAAGTCAATTGTAAGAATTGATAAGAAAAACAAACAGATGCCAACTCATGAAGAGGTCCTAGAATATATCAATAAGCAATATCATGAAGAAATCAAAGATTTTATGGAACAAATAGTGTTAAAAGTTACGCCTGGCAATATAGATGAATTGCTAGAAGATTATGCAGAAACCCCAATAATTATCTCCAAGGACAGGACTTTTCCGTATATGTCCCAGGAAAAGCCGTTGTTCTTAAAGGGTACCCCGTTAATTTAAGAATGCTGCTCATATCTGTTGGAAAATCTGATCCATAATTCCTGCTTCGTCATCCTCGACAAAATCAAATGTTTTAACTCTAAGAGCATATTATCAATAATAGGGTACAAATTTAACAAAATATGAAAAGAGGGTCCTGGTTGTTCTATTGAAGTAAAGAACTTCAAATTCATGAGCATAACAGAAGTGCGAATCTGTAATACGATTTGTACTTCTTTTTCTTGTTGAAATTTCATTTTCGCACCTAAACATGGAAACCCCTTAGCATTTCGGCTTAGTAGTCGTTTTTGGTGTTTTTGTTGCAATTACGGAAAGTGTCCGTGCAGCACGAGGGATACTGCAGAAGTGCAAGGTCCGAGGATATGCTCGCTGCTGCCACATGGACACGATAACAACACCAATAAGCTGGAGTCCGCAGGACATTCTCGTCGCAACGATGAATGGCCTGCTGGCTAGCGCCGAGTGATTCGGTCCTTACCCGTCCGCATATGAGCGACGTAGGAGGGAATTCGTGGCTCCTGGCCCCGGCCGCGTATGAACAAGCGTGAGCGGGAATTCGGGGACGGACAGCCCGCAGGTCGAGACCACTGGCAGTCCGCACTTTCCTGTGCGTGCGGCATGGTACGTCCAGCGACGGGCCTGGACCCGTTAATCAAACTATACAACCACAACTGCCCGAAACACTTCGTCAAGTGACGCAGGCTCAAGTGGAACCTGGGCTGCAGCTTATCATTCACCAGGATTACCAGCAGCAATTCAGCCAGGATGATTAGCAGCCTAGTCCTATTAAATCGCTGTTATTTTTGCTGCAGCATGAAGTGACCAGGGAGTGAGCAAATATAACAGGGTACTTTTATGTATGACCTGAATTCAGAGCGCGGAGCATTTAGTCCGCTGGACCGAAGCGAAGCGGAGTGCGACGGACTGAGCGGGAACGGTAAGAATGTCTGTAGAAACTATTACTTTGCGAGTTAAAAGAATATATTGGGGACAATATAAAAAGTGTCAATTGATACTATTTATATTGATTTCTCTCCTGCTTGGTATATACTAGAAGAAGGAATAGATGGGAGGGAATCAGTACCTATGAGAATAGCTAGAGAGGCAGAAGTCGAAAGTTTTCTTTCAGAAGTTTTTTCTAT
>JARLHV010000089.1 GCA_031292055.1 Desulfosporosinus sp. | reverse complement strand
GTCAGCTCAGGCTAAACTTCAAACCCTTAAAGATTCGTTTAACACCCAGACGTATGCTACGGCTCAGTCGGCAGTTGCTAAAGCGCAGCAAAGCGTAGTCACAGCGCAGCAAGCATTAACCACAGCTCAACAGAATGCTGAACCGAATTATTTAGCGAACCAGGTCTCACAGGCCAAGGCGAATGTTAAACAAGCTAGTGATGATTTAGCAAAGGCGCAGCAGAGTGGTACTGCCTCATCGACGGCGCTTAACCAGGCCTTAGCTGATCTTACGACTGCTCAAAATGCTCAAAATGGTGGAGCGGCTCAAGCGTTAGCTTCTGCTCAGGCGCAATATAGTTCTGCCAAGGCAGATTTAACGTCGGCTCAGGCTCAATTGGCTCAGGAAAACCAAGGCCCGGCATCAGGAGACTTGGCAACGGCTCAAGCCGATATTAACTCGGCTCAGGTTCAGCTTGCAAGTGCGCAAAGTGATTTAGCGAATGCTGAAATAATTGCCCCAGAGGATGCAGTGGTTGTCACTGCGCCACTTCAGCTGGGCCAACAGTCGGACGCTACTTCAATTATCACGATCACTCCAGCGGGGAGTAGTCTCGAAGTGGATGCCTCGATTGCTCAGTCAGATATTGGTCAGGTTAAAGTGGGACAAAAAGTGGATATTACCCTTGACTCAAGCCCCGATCAACATATTAGTGGGACCGTTAGTTTAGTAGCCCTTCAAGGAACTATCGTTTCAAATGTCACAACATATACTGTCACGGTGACGGTCGATCAAGCTAACGATTTGTTGCGTGCAGGGATGAATGCCAATGTAAGCATCATCGTAGATGAAGTAGATAATGTGTTAACCGTTCCGAGTGCAGCGGTCAAAACAAGAGGGACCAAAACAGGCGTCATGGTTCCGGTGACTGCTGGTACTACCGCAGGTCAAGCTGCTCCGTCCGGTCAAACGACCGCTCAACCCAATAGTGCAGCCAATGCGGGTGCAGCTAATGCAGGTGCAGCTAATGCGGGTGCAGCCAATGCAGGTACAGGCAAAGCAGGTGCAGGCAAAGCAGGTGCAGCCACTACAGCAGCAACTGGTCGATTTGTGCCGGTGGTAGTCGGTCTTGATGATGGAACCAATGTAGAAATCAAAAGTGGTTTAACTGAAGGGCAAGACGTCATCATCGGTACTCGTTCTGCGTCCACAACGGCAACTAAAGCTTCTTCGGGATCTCTTTTAGGCGGTGGCGGTGGGGCCACCAGAGCATTAAGCGGCGGTGGTGCTGCTGCTGGTGGTGCCAGACGGAATTAAGTTGAACTTGCTTTGACGAATATGTTTGGAGGGATGTTATTTGATTAAGCTCAAAGGAATCAAAAAGATCTATTCTACTGGTGATATTCAGGTGGCTGCTTTAAGCGGGGTGGATCTTCATGTGCGGGCTAGTGAGTTTGTCTCCATAATGGGACCCTCTGGTTCCGGTAAGTCGACGATGATGAATATTTTAGGTTGTTTAGATACCCCGACAGAAGGAGAGTATTTTCTCGATGGAACGGATGTGGCGAAAGCCACGGGTGATGACTTGGCCGTGATTCGTAATCGCAAGATCGGTTTTGTCTTTCAGGGATTTAATCTCTTAGCTCGTACGACGGCGATCGAAAATGTAGAACTTCCCATGCTCTATGCAGGGGTGGGGAGTAAAGAAAGACGGGCGCGAGCTATAGTTGCGTTACAATCTGTCGGGCTTGGAAATCGGATTAATCATCGTCCCAAAGAACTTTCAGGTGGGCAGCAACAACGGGTAGCTATCGCTCGTGCGCTCGTCACAAACCCTTCGATTATCTTGGCGGATGAACCTACAGGTAATCTCGATACTCGCTCCAGTGAAGAGGTTATGGCAATCTTTCAGCACTTGCATGCCTCGGGAAACACAATTATTATTGTGACGCACGAGCCGGATATTGCGGAATTTACGCAAAGAATTGTGCATTTTCGTGACGGTCATATTGAAGGAGACGAAATAGTAGAGCATCAACGTACGGCTAAAGCACAGATCCTTGAGGAGGGAGTAGCAAAGTGAATTTCTTTGAAAGTATCCGGGTCTCTCTCAGGGCTTTGCGAGCGAACAAACTTAGGTCAGCGTTGACAATGCTTGGGATGATCATTGGTGTAGCAGCCGTCATTGCTATGGTCGGGATCGGGAATGGGGCCACCGCCTCGATCACTTCTCAGATTCAAGGTCTCGGCTCAAACCTTTTGACGATCAGCTCGGGGCAGTCGAATGCCGGAGGGGTTAAAGGAGGGGCGGGTAGCTCGAACACCTTGACCATGGCGGATGCTGACAAAATTGAAGTTGGAACTGCTATAAAAGCAGTTGCTCCGGTTTCAAGTGCCAGTGCCCAGGTGGTCGCTGGTTCCGGAAATACTTCGACGACGATTACCGGAACTACGCAGGACTATCAAATTATTAAAAATGTCTCGATAGCTAGCGGGCGTTTTATTACCACAGCCGACGTGGATAGCGACGCCAGGGTCGCAGTTGTCGGTCCGACAGTCGTGACAAACCTGTTGGGGGATGCCAATGCCACTATCATTGGGAAAACCATCAAAATCAACAATGTCCCTTTTCAGGTCATTGGGGTGACAACGGCCACAGGTTCTACTGGGTTTCAAAGTAGCGACGATATGATCACAGCACCTATTTCAACCGTTCAAGAGCGTTTAATTGGGAAAAAGACGGTGCGTAGTATTCTGGTTTCGGCTACATCAGCGGACTTTATGCAACAGGCACAGGATCAGATTACAGTTACTTTAGAGGAAACCCATAAGATTCCAACGGGTAAACCTGATGACTTTACGGTTCAGAATCAGGCCGATATTCTAGCATCCATGCAAGGGGTGACACAAACCCTGACCATGCTCCTGGGAGGAATTGCGGGCATTTCCCTGCTGGTCGGAGGAATCGGGATCATGAATATCATGCTCGTTTCGGTTACCGAACGAACACGGGAAATCGGGATTAGGAAAGCGATCGGAGCTAAAAGCATGGACATTCTCTTGCAGTTTCTGATCGAAGCGGTCGTCCTGAGTGTTTTGGGGGGGGGCATCGGGATTGCCCTCGGATATGGAGGGTCCAGCCTTGCAGGGGCGGCCTTAAAGATGAGCACCAGTATTTCAATGACCTCTGTGCTGGTGGCCTTCGGTTTTTCAGCCGCGATCGGCATTGTTTTTGGAGTTTTTCCAGCGAAAAAGGCTGCCTCAATGGATCCAATTGATGCCTTAAGATTTGAGTAATTGGTAATTGGTCGTTAAAAAGCAGGAGATTTGGTCATGAGACTAAATCCCCTGCTTTTTAGGTTTTGTAAATCAACTTATTTTTCTGGCGTTTTACTCATGTCGGCCTTAAAGTTTCGCAATGTATAATTGCGGTTTTGTTCTAAATTTCAGTAAAAAAGTCTAAAAAGAGTTTATCCTGATGGAATAAAAGGAAAATAAAAGAAAAATAGTTATAAGGTTGCAGGAGATTGTTGGCAACAACCGAATATATAACATTGCAGCTTTTAAGTAGTAAAAATATTCTGTTTAAGTTTTTAATGAGGTAGGGAAGGGAGTGACTTGACGACTAACCTTATATTTGGGTACAGCTTATGAAGGTCAAGAAAGGTCAAGCAGTTCAAGAAAGTTCAAGAGAGAAGTACGAAAAGTACGAAAAGTACGAAAAGTAAGAGAAGTGAGAGAAGTAAGAGAAGGAAGGGTTGATGACTATTGTTAGGGAAGGTTCGGCATTTGAATTTCTTTGTAGTCTTGCTCCTACTATTGCAATTAGCAGTTTCACCGGCTAATGTTCTGGGAAGTGATCTCTCCAACAAAGCACTTAAGACCACTCCAGCAAGCTCCACCATTACAGTCGAGCAGGCTGTGCAGGCGGTCAAAAATAACTTTACTATTCCTGAGCAATATACCCAGTTGTCTACGGGGTATAATAATTTTGATAACCGCGCCACCTATTCCTTAAATTGGAATGCCTTAGATCAACCCGGCGGGAGTTTTAATGCCGAAGTTGATGCAGCGACTGGAGACATTGTAAATGTCAACCAATGGGAGGGGCCGCTGCCGCAAGCGTTTAAACTACCCGTCTTATCCGCAGATGAGGCCGAGACGATAGCCACAGCTCTAATCACGAAATTAGCCAGTAAACATCTCCCTGAAATGCAACTTGTCAAAGACCAGCAACAAGTGTTGGCTTTAAACAATGCTCAGCCCTTTACGTATAATTTCCGTTGGATTCGCATCGTAAACGGTATCCAGTTTCCAGGGAATGGAGTGAGCGTGAGTGTTAGTGGGGATGACGGACAAATTAGAAACTATAACTATAATTGGACACAAGATCTTGTTTTCCCCGAGGCTGCCAACATTATTTCACCTGAAAAAGCACGTCAGGTGTTCGCAGATACTCCGATGATCGAATTACAGTATTTCCTGCCCCAAATAATGAATCCCCAAACGACATCAGAACCCCAACGCGCATTGCTCGTATATCAGTTAGCCAATAGCTACAGCGGAGGGGCCATTGATGCCTTGACAGGAAAACCGGTGACTCTCGACCCTAAGGTGGGTTATCGATCCTTGAATGTAGCGACTACGACTGGTTTCTCAGTTGGGACAGTGGCGATGACCACCTCTGCTGTGAGCAACGTCCAGACTGCTGCGGATAATACTTTAGACAATAGTCAACAAATTAGTCAGGATAAAGCGGTTGATGTGGTTAAGAATATGATTGAAATTCCGAGTGAGCTCGTCCTCCGTAATTCCAGCCTGAACAAGGACTGGCAAAATCCCAGTCAACAAGTCTGGAATTTAGATTGGTATAATGAATCTCCCACTATGGGAGAAAATCATTACCTTAATGCACGTGTTAGCGCCAAGACGGGAGATTTTATTGGTTTTAGTATGTCCAACGCGACAAATTCGGGCGACAAGTCCAATGCTCTTACCCGTGAAGGCGCGCAGAAGTTAGCAGAGGACTTTCTCAAACGCGTACAGCCTGAGCGATTTAAACTTGTTAAAATGGGAGCAGACAATTTCTATGGAGGTAAAATGCCTGGCAATATTCAGTCGTTTAATTATACTAGAGTCGTCAACGACATTCCTGTTTCAAACAATGGAATGACGATTACCGTGGATACGGTTGCTAAACAGGTGATCAATTATAATCTGAACTGGTCTGACGTGGAATTCCCGAGCCCCTCTGAGGTGCTCCCTCTTAACCAGGTCATAGATCAATTCTTAAAGATGCGCCCGTTAGCCTTGAATTACTCCCTGATTCCCCAACAGAATGGGCAACAGGAAGTTCGCTTGGTCTATCAACCGAATCCAGACTACAACATGTATATTCCAGCGATACTGGATGCTAAAACTGGTGACCCCATGGACTGGTATGGGAAATCACAGTCTGAATGGCTTACGTCCCATAACTATACGGATATTCAAGGAAATTATGCAGAAAAAGAAATAGGCATAATGGGTCTGACTGGGGCTTTTGGAGAATATGGAGAGACCTTTCATCCCGATGAAAAAATTACCGTTGGTTCGTTTTTACGGGCAATGCTTACAGCGGAAGGAACTAACCGGGATCGTGTTTTGACGGATGAGGATGTTTTAAAGCTTGCCAAAGAGCGTGGTTGGGTTCATGATGACTTAAAACTAAGTTCGGAATTGAGCCGTGAGGATCTGTCTAAAGTGATGATTCGTCTCATCAATATGGAACCGTCGGCCCAGGTTAAAGATATTTATGCGCTGCCTTTTACAGACGCGAAGACGATTCAGCCCGATTCACTGGGCTATATTGCGCTCGCTTGGGGACTGGGCATTTTGAAAATTGATGGGGATACTCTCCAACCTAAGCAATCTGTAACAAGAGCAGACGCGGCTTACGCATTAGTTCATGCCTATGCAGTAGAGCGGCCATTAAATGCTTACCTGAGATGATAATTTAAGTAAGGAATTCGGCACATAGGCTAAATTCCTTACTTTTCAGCCTACTTTCGGAATTCAGATCAAACATGTTCGAGACGATTTTCTTCAGGAGGTAAAGTCGAAATGATCTACCAAGCTATAAAGATGAGGCTGGGGACCTGTCACAGAGTGACAGGTCTTTTAGGTACTTATCAGAAAGTATAACTTACGTTACATACTTTCCTTGATTCCCGTGAAAAATTATACCTGCATTAATAAACCCTGATTTTAACCACAGATTACACAGATTAACACAGAATAAATACATTTTGGCTCTAAACTACAAATCGCTTGTAACTCAATATCCCCTTTATCCTTTGTCTGTGTGTTTCTATCGAATCGTTCGTAATCTGTGTAATCTGTGTAATCTGTGGTTCCCCGTTCAGAATTCCCCAAGGCGTATTTACAGTGTTTCTCGCGAAGACAGTGTCTTCAGGCGCTAGCCAAGTTTTCTTTATATCCAGACTTTCCGGTGCACTTGCGTTAGGATTAAACCAAGAATAATATAGAAGGGTGGATTTTTACTTAACGTTTATAATCTTGAATTAACGTATTAGGTAAGTTTGCTGGAGTGAACTCGTTCAGCTAAAGCTGAACATCGAGACTTCGGTAGGGGATTCTACCCCACCGAAGTAGAATAAAGAACACCCACTTAAAGAAGTGGGAGTCTCGGAATTGATTAAAGGGGGAGAAATTTTGAAAAAACAACGTGTGATCGGTATTTTTGACTCTGGGGTTGGCGGACTTACCGTAATGAAAGAAATTCTGGAGCAACTGCTTGATGTTCGAATCGTGTATTTTGGAGATACGGCTCGGGTTCCGTATGGAAACCGTTCCCGCGAAGAGCTCATCCGTTTCGGGGAAGAGAGTGTCACTTTTCTGATCGGACAAGGTGCTGAGGTGATTGTTGTAGCCTGTAATACGAGTTCGGCAACTGCGCTGCCTGTTCTGAGGGAACAGTTTGACATTCCGATGATCGGAATGGTCGAACCAGGAGCACGCCTGGCAGTTGAAAAAACATTAGCAGGTAGGATCGGGTTGATTGCTACAGAAACCACTGTGCGTAGCAAAGCGTATTCATCCGGGGTGAGCCGAGCGTTGGCTAAAGGGAGCGTACCTGAAGACTTGGCACTTCGGGAAGCTTGGCAGCACGGAGAACAGGCCATTGCTGTCGTCAAAGCTCAGAGTTGTCCACTCTTTGTGCCTTTAATTGAGGCGGGGCTGGCTAATTCCGCAGAAGCTCGAGGGATTGCGCGCACATATCTGGCTCCCTTACAGGCGGCTGGTGTGGATGTCCTTATTTTGGGGTGTACACATTACCCTTTCCTGGAACCTGTCATTCATGAGATTTTAGGGGAAGATGTCTTGATCGTGGACCCGGCTTGGGCTGTTGTTGAAGAGCTGAGAATAGTGCTTCAGCGTATGGACGGAGGCAGGCGGTTGGAAGCCGTTATGCCATCATCTGATTCGGTTTTGGGAAAAAACCATTGGCGAGTTCGCTATTTTGTGAGTGGCGATCCTGGACTTTTTCGACAAGTAGGAAATACGCTTCTCCAACAACCGATTGACCTTGTGGAACAGGTGACTCCGGGTGAGTGAGAGCGAGGTTTGATTTTGGGGTGGATTGCGAGTGGATATACATAAGAATCCTGGTTAGGTGGCAATCTGAAGGGTAGCTAAACTTATCCAAGGGCTTAAGTTGGTGGTTAAATTTTCTAATTATAACCAGGAGGAATTAGTTGTGGAACAGAAGACCTTGGTTTTAGGGGTTATCGGATCGGATGTTCATGCTGTGGGGAACCGGATCCTGGACTATGCCTTGACGCAAGCGGGTTTTAAAGTCATTAATATTGGGGTGCTTTCAACTCAGGAGGAATTCATCCACGCGGCGATTGAAACGAAGGCCGACGCGATCTTGGTGTCATCCTTATATGGTCATGGGGAGATGGATTGCCGGGGTTTGCGCGAGAAGTGTCAGGAGACCGGAATTGGCAAGATCTTGATGTATGTCGGAGGTAACTTGGTTTGTGGGAAACAGGACTTTGAGTCGGTCAAAGAACGGTTTACGGCGATGGGTTTTGATCGGGTTTATCCGCCCGGAACGATGCCGGAGACGCCGATTGCAGATTTGCGTGAGGATTTAGGCATTACTGAAGATTAAAGGGGGAATGAACCTTGCAAGCAGTTCTGCTTATTGATTTTGGCAGTACGTATACTAAAGTGACGATTGCAGATCTCGATAGAGAGGAAATCATCGGAACGGCCCAAGCAGGGACGACCATTGATACGAACATAATGGACGGGTTGAAAGTGGCTTTGGCTCAGATTCCTGAGCCAAGAGGAGGCTGGAATTTTGTCCGTAAGCTGGCCTGTAGCAGTGCGGCCGGCGGGTTGAAAATGATTGCCAGTGGTTTGGTTAAAGAGCTAACTGCAGAAGCGGCAAGACGGGCAGCTTTGGGAGCGGGGGCGAGAGTGCTCCAGGTTTTCAGTTATGAATTGACCCTGGAGGATCTCGATAAAATTATGACCTCTAAACCGGATATCATCTTGCTGGCCGGAGGCACGGACGGCGGAAATAAAGAAGTATTACTTAAAAATGCCGAAATGCTGTGCGCACTGCCTATCAGCCTTCCGGTCGTGATTGCTGGCAATAAAGCGGCGTCAGGACAGGCTGCAGATCTTTTGAAAAAGCGACATGATCCTGTGGTGGTGGCTGACAATGTGATGCCAGAGCTCGGTATCTTGGCCGTGGAGTCTGCTCGTTTGGCGATTAGGGACGTGTTCCTGACTCACATCATCCAGTCCAAAGGCTTAGACAAGGTCGAGGAGTTTTTGGAGCGAATTATGATGCCCACGCCTGCTGCGGTGCTTGCGGCGGCAGAACTTCTTGCTCAGGGACATGGCTCCGAACGGGGAATGGGAGAACTGATGATTGTGGATGTGGGGGGAGCCACGACGGATGTACATTCAATAGCGAAAGGTGACCCGAGTAAACCTAGTGTGATGCTTAAGGGCTTGCCGGAACCTTATGCGAAACGGACGGTAGAAGGTGATTTGGGGATGCGTTACAGTTCGGAGGCTTTAGTGGAAGCGTCGGGTCGGCGCTTGTTTGACTATCTTGGCTGGACAGAGGATCAAGTGGCGTGCCAATTGGGTTTGTGTAAAGAAGATCCTTGGCGACTCCCCCACACGGAGGAGGAAGTCAAGTTTGATATGGCGATGGGTCGAATGGCCGTGGGCTTGGCCGTGGATCGCCATGTGGGAACGCTTGAGGTGGTCTATACTCCGTTTGGAGCGAGCTATGTCCAGCATGGGAAAGATTTAACGCCGCTCCCGGTGGTGATTGGGACAGGAGGAGTTCTGCTTCATCACCCAGATCCCTTGGAAATTTTACAGGGGGCGGTTTTTGATCCGGAGGAACCGACGCTTCTTAAACCGCAAAATCCTGGTTTTTATTTGGATAAAGACTACCTTTTAGCAGCTATGGGTTTGCTTCGGGAAGTGTCGCCACAAGTCGCGCTGCGAATAATGAAAAAATATGTGCTCAAACTATAGGAGGGTTCAAAATGGAATTAACAGCCCGACAAATGGACGTCGAAGAGTTTCAGCGCCAACGGCAAGTAGTTTTGGGACAATGGCAGACCGGCAAAGATGTAAACTTTGATGAAGCGGTTGCATATCATAAATCCTTACCCAAGGGTAAAATATTTGCTGAAAAACTTGCTGAAGGAAAAGCCAAAGGCATCACCTTTGCTCAACCGCGCGCCGGGGTGGCCCTTCTCCATGAGCATATTGAGTTGCTGCGGTTCCTTCAAGATGAAGGTGGGGCTGATTTTCTGCCGTCCACGATCGATTCTTATACTCGACAAAATCGGTATACTGAGGCGCAAGCGGGTATTGAAGAGAGCCGATCGACCGGGCGTTCTATGTTAAATGGGTTTCCAGCAGTCAACCATGGGGTTGCTGCTTGTCGGCGAGTAGTCGAAAGTGTTCAAGTACCGATTCAAGTTCGGCATGGGACGCCAGATGCTCGTTTACTGGCGGAAATTACGATCGCTGGTGGATTTACGGATTACGAAGGCGGCGGAATTTCTTATAATATTCCCTATTCCAAAGACGTTTCCATCGAAAACACGATTAAATATTGGCAGTATGTGGACCGTCTGGTTGGTTTGTACGAAGAGCAAGGGGTCAAAATCAACCGTGAGCCGTTTGGTCCGTTGACAGGGACGCTCGTTCCACCTGCCATTTCCCATGCGGTTGCAGTTATTGAAGGGATTCTGGCCGTCGCGCAGGGCGTCCGCAGCTTGACGCTCGGTTACGGGCAATGCGGTAATCTCATTCAAGACGTTGCCGCCTTACATACCTTACCTCTTCTGGCGGAAGAGTACTTAGCAAAACTCGATTTACCAAACGTGATGATCACTACGGTCTTTCACCAATGGATGGGTGGTTTCCCGCAAGATGAAGCAAAGGCCTTTGGAGTTATTTCTTGGGGTGCAGTGACCGCGGCCTTGGGCAAAGCGACCAAAGTCATCGTCAAAACTCCCCATGAGGCGCTTGGTATTCCAACCAAGGAGGCTAATGCGGCAGGGATTCGCACCACAAAACAGATTTTAAGCATGTTAAAAGACCAAACTCTGCCTATGGTGGCAGAACTTGCCTTAGAAGAGACGATGATCCTGGCAGAAACCAGAGCTATCCTCGATCGAGTTCTCGAACTGGGCGAAGGAGATGCGGCGGTTGGAGCTGTCCGAGCGTTTCAAGCCGGCGTCATTGATGTCCCCTTTGCACCGAGCCGTTATAATGCAGGCAAGATTCTTCCGGCCCGCGACACCACAGGTGCTGTGCGTCTGTTGGATTTCGGGAATATTCCGTTTGATGAGACGATTAAGGAGTTTCATAAAGAGCGTATTGCGCAACGTGGACGGGATGAGGGTCGGGATCCGTCCTTCCAGATGGTAATCGATGATATTTATGCTATTGGCAAAGGGATGCTCGTGGGGCGGCCAAGGAGCTGAAGGGAGGAGACATAATGAAAATTGTTGACGTTATTGCCTCGCCGGGGTTGACTGGATTTTACTTTGATGATCAGAAAGCGATTAAAGCAGGAGTTGCTCATGATGGGTTTTCTTATACTGGGAAAGCGCAAACACCTGGTTTTAAGGCGGTTCGTCAACGGGGGGAATCTATTTCTGTCATGCTTATTTTAGAAGATGGGCAAGTGGCGTCGGGGGATTGTGCAGCTGTGCAATATTCTGGGGCTGGCGGTCGGGATTCACTTTTTTTAGCGGAAGATTTTATTCCTATTATTCTTAAAGAGATCGCGCCTAAGCTGGTTGGTCGGGAACTGGATTCCTTCCGAGAGCTGGCGGGCCTGGTTGAGCATTTGAAACGGCCCGATGGGGATCGTTATCATACAGCCATCCGTTATGGGATGAGTCAGGCTATTCTGGATGGAGTGGCTAAAGCTAAGAAAAAGACTATGACAGAGGTTATTCTGGAGGAATATGATTTGCCCATGGTTCTTGAGCCCATCCCGATTTTTACCCAAACTGGGGATGATCGCTATGATAATGCTGATAAGGCGATCATTAAACGTGCTGGGGTCTTACCGCATGCCTTGATCAATAATGTGGAGACCAAGTTGGGGAAACATGGGGAACTGCTCATGGAGTATGTGGAGTGGCTCAGAAACCGAATTATGATGCTCGGCGGCGATGATTATCGTCCGGTCATGCACATCGATGTTTACGGCACGATTGGGGTTGCCTTTGGGGACAGTATGGAACGGATGGTCGATTACTTAGCGAGGTTGGAAAAGGTGGCTGCACCGTTGCACTTGCGGATTGAAGGACCGATGGATGCGGGAAGTGTGGAAGGTCAGATTGAGCAACTTAAGGCTCTGCGCGTAGCACTAAAGGTTCGGGGAGTCAAGGTGGAAATTGTCGCGGATGAGTGGTGTAATACGTATGAGGATATCGTCAAGTTTGTGGATGAGCAGGCTGCTGATATGGTCCAGATCAAAACTCCGGATTTGGGTGGAATTCAAAACACCATTGAGGCGGTACTTTATGCCAGGAAATATGGTGTGGGGGCGTATGTAGGTGGGTCTTGCAATGAAACGGATGCTGGCGGTCGGACTGCGGTACATGTAGCGCTGGCTACACGTCCGGATCAGATGCTGGCGAAACCCGGTATGGGGGTGGATGAAGGGTATATGATCGTGCATAATGAGATGAGTAGGACCTTAGCCGTATTGAAGTATCGGCAAGAGCAGAAAACCCATTCTGAGCAAGTGGTTTAAGGAGTAGATACGATAATGGGTAAAATCGGGTTAACAACGACAGTACCGGTTGAGGTGATTTTCGCAGCGGGTGAGACACCCGTTGATTTAAACAATAGCTTTATTACAAGTTCAGAAGCCATGCGTCGAGTGGAAGAGGCGGAGTTGGCTGGCTTCCCGCGGAATGTGTGTGGTTGGATTAAGGGGCTGTATTCGACGGCTTTGCATAATCCGGATATTCAGAGCATCGTTGCGGTGACTCAAGGAGATTGCAGTAATACCCATGCTTTGATGGAGACGTGGGAAGTGGAGGGAATCAAAATCATTCCTTTTGCTTACCCGTATGATCGGGACCCTGACATGCTCCGTCTTCAGATGGAGAAGTTAATTGAAGCTTTGGGCACAACTTGGGAAGGGGTAAACTTGCAGAAGAAACGTCTTGACCAGGTCCGAGCTTTGGTGTGGGAAATCGACCGCCTGACTTGGGAAGAAAACCGTGTGAGTGGGTTTGAAAACCATCTTTATCTTGTTTCTTGTTCGGACTTTAACGGCAACCCTGAAGGTTTCGCTCGTGAGTTAGAGGAATTTATTCAAAAGGCACGAGAGAGGGAGCCTTTATCAGAGCGGGTTCGTTTAGGAAAGCGAGGAAAGGGTCGGGAAATCCGCCTGGGTTTTATCGGGGTTCCTCCTATTTTCCCCGAAGTGTATGATTTTTTAGAAGAACACGGAGCTCGTGTTGTTTTTAACGAGGTGCAGAGACAGTTCGCTATGCCCTTTGAGACGGATGATGTTGTCGAGCAGTACCGCTTATATACGTATCCCTATAAAGTATTTCAACGGATTGAGGATATTGCTCGGGAGGCGGAGCTTCGCCAGTTAGACGGAATCATTCACTATACACAAAGTTTTTGCTATCGCCAGATTGAGGATTTGATCCTTCGCAAAAAGTTGGCTTACCCGATTCTAACCTTGGAGGGAGAGAATCCAACGGGGTTAGATGCGCGAAGTAAAATGAGGCTAGAGTCTTTTTTGAGTATGCTCGAGTGAGAATCGCGCACATATTATTGAAAGAGGGCAGAACATGGTCGGACAAACTGTTTGTGGAATTGATTTGGGGAGCAGGAGTGTGAAGATCGCTCTCATGCGGCAGCCAGCTGAGGGAGAGAGTTTAAAGATCCTGCAGTTGGAAAGTTTGGACACGATCCGTTTTTATCGGGAGTATGGTCGAAAGCAGGGGGAGAAATTAGTTGTCAACTTTGAGGCTTTAGGATTGCCTGTGGTGGAGCGCTTGGTTTCTACGGGCTATGGGCGGAACACCCTGGAACTTGCTGGGGGTGAGACAATTCCGGAGCTTAAGGCGCATGTTTTGGGTGCAATTTATCAGACGGGGCGCTTGGATTTTACCTTGATTGATCTTGGCGGGCAAGATAGTAAAATTATTCAGGTCCGCAAGGGCAAAATGGTTGATTTTATGACAAATGATAAGTGCGCAGCTTCTTCTGGTCGTTACCTGGAGAATATGGCGAGCACACTTGATGTGACACTTGAGGAGTTGGGGCAATATTCAGAAGCTCCCGTAGAGTTGAACTCTACCTGTGCGGTGTTTGGCGAAAGTGAGCTCATTGGTAAAATTGTGGAAGGGTTTTCGCTGGCGGAACTTGCAGCTGGAGTTAACGCCACGATCGTCAAGCGAATCTTGCCTCTCCTGCGTTCTTTTCCTGGGGAGGTGCTCGTCTTTACCGGTGGTGTTGCCCACAACCCGGCAGTAGGGAAGCTTTTGGAGCTGGGTACAGGCCGACAGATTGTGATACCTCAGGAGCCCCAGTTTAATGGGGCGATCGGGTGTTGTGTAGAGGGGCGTGAGCGAAATTGTTTAGCAACGCCATTGTTACATTGTTAGGCCAAGACTAGAGCTTTAAATTCCTAAGGCTAGCGATCAGAGCGCCTGGGTCGAAGCAAAATCGTGTCACAGGGTCGGAGGAAAACATTCGACGACCCTGTGACACGATTTTTTACAGCGCTTTATTGGCGAAATTAAGAAAAAATATGGTTTAACAGTAAGACCATATTAAAATCTTATTATGAGTATATTGACGAAAAAACATATGCCCAAAATCGAAAATGTTAAAAAAGCTAAAAGAAGAGAATATTTAAGAGAATATTGTTGGAAATAATTTGTTGAATTGTAATACTATACTACAGTATAATGAGCTCGGCTACGAAAGTATAAAAGATTCCTTCTTGTGTGAAGCAATGACCCGCAACGAATCTTCTTGGTCACCAAGGGTTGCGGTAGCGAATGGTGAACCCGGCACACCTTATTTAGGTGTGCCGTTTGCGTTTCTAAAAGAGGAGCCCCGTTGAACCGGAAAGTCCGGCAAGGACTTTCCCAGCGCGCTTGTAATAACGATTGTCGCTGGATTACTTAATGATATAAAACCAGAGGTTTTGGTTTTACCCTTTAGAATTAAAAAGAAGGTGAATTACAAATGGTATCATTAGGTTATTTAATGAACGTATTGAACAGGGGAAGAGGAAAGCGAGTTATGCCTGGTAGATGGTCTTGTTTGACGAAGCGTATAGTTTCAGTTTGTTTGCCCCAGGGTCTTGATGCCAAACAAAAGATAATAGTCTCCTATCGCTATGTTTCATGGCTCATAACGTCAATATATTATCTAATCGCACTTCCCTATACTGGTTTGAGATCTAAGGCTGTTGTTGTTTTGGCGCTCTTGATATTTAGCAAATTAATCATGAACTTGTATCTGAAAAGCAGGGCGGCAAGAGATATTCAAACGATAATTATTTTTGAAACCTTAGGGTTGTCTTTACTCCTGATTCCAACAGGTGGCCTTGAAAGTCCATTCATTTGGTATGCTTTCAATCCAGTATTTATAGCATCGTATTATCTTAACGCAGTTTATAGTTGGATAAGCATAGCTTTCTTCCTTTTGACAGCCTTTTTTGTGAGTTCAAATCTCTCTAATATGAAAGGGCTCAGCAAAGCGGAGATTATGTTGAATAAATCATATATCCTTCATGTTTATATTTTAATAATAATAGCAATGAGATTACTGACACGTTTAGTAAACCAATTAGATCATCAAGCAGAAGTCCTGGAAAAACAGAGACAAGAACAAATAGAGCTGAATACCAGACTTCACGAAGCGAATACAAATGTCAAACGGTCAGTGGAATATGTGATGTCGCTATACCATATCATCGAAGCTTTTTCTACCCGGGAGAAAACTCGCAGTATTTTCCAGCAAATGGTTGAGTCAACTATTAATATCATGGAGGGTCAAGCAGTATTTCTCTGTTTGAACTATGAAAAGGACAGGCCTGGAGATTTGATGACTCAGAATTTTCCCCTCGAAGAAATCAGAGAGTTTCAAGTTTTTATGGACAATGAAATGACTTCTTTAAGAGAACAAGAGGATCAATTAAGACTGAATTATAAAGAGATGAACTTTGAAGTTATAGCAGTGCAAACGAACTCAAGGAACTATGGGTATCTTGGGCTGGAGCGCAAAAAAATACAGAATAATGAGGCAGATCACTCAAAAACGGAGCTCTTGAAATTCCTTGCTAATTTGATTGTAGCCATTCTTGAACGCGAGCAACTTGAAAAAATGTCAACCAAACTAATGATTTTGGCAGAGCAGAACCGAATTGCCGATGAAATGCATGATAATGTGTCACAAAGACTCTTTAGTATTCTTTGTGCAGTTCATACATTAAATGTAAATTGGAGGAAAATTGATGACAAGAGTATTAGTAATCAACTGCTATTGATTGAACAATCAGCACAAGAAACAAGTAAGGAACTTAGAGTATCTATTTACCAATTGAGTCCAAGTAAAAGCGAAGCAAACACGTTTAAAGAAACTATTGATAGCTATTTGCGGGAGTTCTCAAGACTTAATAATGTGACTGTTACGTTTGAATTTCATGGAGATGAGGAAAGTATCCCCTCTGAAATGAAGCAAGCTGTGTACCGGATTATCAGGGAGGCAACAGGAAATGCGGTAAGACATGGGAAGTGTACGGAAATACAAATCAGTATGCTTGTTGACCTCGTGACATTAGAACTCATGCTAAAAGATAACGGACAAGGTTTTGATAATGTATCTGCACTGGAAAATCCATCTAAAAATGGGCTCGGTTTAAAAAACATGCAAACGTTAGCTCAGACCCATGGAGGAACATTCAATTTATCAAGCAGAATTGGGAAGGGAAGCAATCTACAAATCAGTATTCCTTTGTAATTTAGAACGAAATCCAGAACATGGAGGGGCTGCATGAACATTGTAATTGTCGATGACCATCCCTTAGTCCTTGAAGGTTTAATTACGGTGCTTTCGGTTGAAGGGGATATGAACCTAATTGGTGAAGCCGCCAATGTGGATGATGCTATAGAAATCGTTATTCGAACCAAACCTGATATTGCACTGGTGGACTTAAGGTTAATGAATATGTCAGGACTTGATGTTGTGAAGGTGTGTAGGGAAAAAGTTCCGGCTTGTAAATACATAATTTTGACCTCTTCGGTTGAGCGAGAAGATTTTCGACGTGCACGTGAGCTTGGGGTAGATGGGTATATTCTGAAAGATGCCTTTCCTGAAGAGCTTATCTCTGCGCTTAGACTCGTCTACCGGGGGCGAAAATACTATGATTCTTATATGGTAGATCTTATGATGAGCAAGGACAAAGGCGATTCTAATCTAGAACAATTAACTCCCCGTGAATCAGAAGTCCTTAGAGCTCTGGGAGAAGGCCTGAATAATAAAACTATCGCGGAGAAACTATTTATTACGGAATGTACAGTAAAAAAACATGTTGGCCAGGTACTTGCGAAGTTAGACTTTACTGATCGTACGCAAGCTGCATTGTATGCAATGGGCAAGAGAATAACCGCTCGCTAAACTATTAGTGGAATACTCCCTGCGGGGAGTATTTTTTTATGCTGTAAAAACATCGTCTTCTCAAGGAGAATCCTTATGGCACAAAAGTAGTAGTTCTGCCCCTCAGTGGTTGTACCCTGAATTATCCAATGACGGTTAGGAAAAGTATGCTTTATGGTGATTTGCGGGTAGAGCGGAGAGGATATTATGAGGTCAAGTAGTAGGAAGTGTAATAGGAACTTCTCCAATCCTTAGTAAAGGCAGAATGAGATGTGAAACGAGGGGGATCGCATGAACATTGTAATTGTCGATGACCATCCCTTAGTCCTTCAGGGTTTAAGTGTGGTAATTTCGGTTGAAGGGGATATGAACCTAATTGGTGAAGCTACTAATATGGAGGAGGCCATTGAAGTTGTCACTCGAACGAAACCTGACATTGTATTGGTGGACCTAAGGTTAAAGAAAGTGTCAGGACTTGATGTCGTGAAGGTGTGTAGGGAAAAAAATCCAGCATCGAAATACATAATTTTGACCTTTTCAGTTGATCAAGAAGATTTTCGACGCGCACGTGAACTTGGTGTCGATGGGTACGTTCTGAAAGATGCCTTTCCTGAAGAGCTTATTTCTGCCATTAGACTCGTCTATCGGGGGCGAAAATACTATGATCCTTATATGGTAGATCTTATGATGAACAAGGACGAGAACGATTCCAAGCTGGAACAATTGTCCCCCCGTGAATTAGAAGTCCTCAGAGCTCTGGGAGAAGGCTTAAATAATAAAAGTATTGCCAAAAAACTCTTTATTACTGAATTTACAGTAAAAAAACATGTTAGTCAGGTGCTTGCCAAGTTAGACGTTACCGACCGTACTCAAGCTGCATTGTACGCGATGGAAAAGAGAATAACAGATTGCCGGACGATTATCTGAATACTCCCTGCGGGGAGTTTTTTTTTGTTATCAGCTTTTTTTTCGTATCAGACCCCCATGCCGCTTTGCGGCAGCACTGATGAATGAAATAAAGCTTATATCAGGGCAGAAAGTCTAAACTAGACATCGTCTTCTCAAGGAGAAGCACACTGGCACAAAAGTAGTAGTCCGGTCCCATGGTAGTTGTACCTTTAATTATCAATACTAGGCAAGAAAAGTGTACTTTACGGTGATTTCCGGATAGGGCAGAGAAGCTATTATTAAGTCAAGCAAGTCAAGCAGTTAGAAAGGTCATCAAAAACTTCGCAATGGTTCAAGTATAGTTCTGACCTGTTACTAAAACGGTTAAAGAGAGTAAACGCGATTGTAAACAAGAAAGTAAACGCGGAAAGTAAACGCTTTTTATTCTACTAATATAAGATTCCGCTGCAGAAACCCCTTGTTATGCTATTAATATTACGTTTTATTGTCATCCTGAGCGAAGCGAAGGATCTTTTGTCCCTGGATTCTTCGCTCTCGCTCAAGATGACACAAAAATAATTGCAGTGACTTGATATTTTATAACGTTTTTAGACTTGTCGAACAGCGGAATCATATAAAGATCTGGAGATCAGGGAAGTTCTATTAACCACACAAATGTAAGGTAACACGAAAGGAGACTTACCAAATGAAACGTGTTCTAAAGTGGGGGGGCAACCTCATCACACTGATCTTAGCAGTGCTTATGGTTGCGACATTGTACATCTCCGTCAGTTCCAGGGTGAACGGAACACCTAAAGTTTTAGGTTTACAGATGTACGAAGTGCTTTCAGGGTCTATGGAACCAGGTATCCATACCGGCTCAGTTATTTTCGACAAGATGGGTGTAGATGTTAAAAAGCTCAAGGTGGGCGATGTGATCACATTCAAAGCGGCAGACAATCCTAAGATGCTTATCACGCACAGAATTGTCCAGGTAAAGGATAACGGCGGAGCACTTGCATTCCAAGTTAAAGGCGATGCTAACGATTCAGCAGACGCAACACCTGTAGAAGCTGCCAATGTGGTAGCCCAATACGACAACATTACGATACCCTTTGTGGGATTTTACCTAAGTTTTATGAAGTCAACAATGGGGATTATCTTATTAATCATGGTTCCTGGAGCACTCTTAATTATTAGTACCATGGTGGGGTTGTTCCGCGAAATTTTGAAGATAGAAAAAGATAAAAAGTTGGATTTGATTGATGTAACACCAGAGAATTCTACAAAGGCCTAAATTACTATTGCAGTTCCAGGTTTGAACACTTCTCACTCAGCGAAGAGGGGCGGAAAGTCTATTCGTAAGTGCTGAGAGGTTCAAAATATAAAGGTTTGATCAAAAGTTAATAAAATTTGAGGGGGAAATTAAAAATGAGTCTCAAGAAAAAATTGGCAATGGCAGTCGTAACCACTACAGCAGGTGCTGCAATTATGGCGGCAGGATCCTTCGCATTGTTCACCAGCACAGCAACAAACTCGGCTAACACATTTGCTACTGGAACTGTAAATGTTGCATTATCACCTACAGTTGGTGGGACTTACGCAAGCTCGATGCAATCCATTAATGTCACTGGAGCTGCCCCTGGAGATGCTGCTACAGTAAAAACCTTTTTTGTCAAAAATACTGGTTCGTTGAGTGAGTATATCATGCCTAAATTTGTGAGTTGTAATGTCACACCTGGAGATGGTACAGGAGCCATTAATTTATATGATGCTGCAGGAGTCCTTAATTCTAATGGCTTGTCCTCTGCTCTAACTAAATTTACTGGTTTTGGTACAGCAGCTGCCTTCGAATTCAAAGTTGAAGACTTGACCACAGGGCAAACATTATATGACACTGCTGCTACTAGTAATCCTCTTTGGGGTCAATATTTAGAAGTGGCGCCAGGTTCAACAGATGAGATTCAATTAACATATCAATTGGCTTCGACCGCAAACAATACCTATCAGGGAATGAACTACACGGGCAGCATTGAATTTGATGCAGTTCAATCTGCTAACAACACTCAAACCGTGCGGCACGCTAAGATTTAATAAGTGATCTATGCACTGATTGAGCAATATGTTAAAATGCCGAATCGATTCACACAAATCAAAGAGCGGTGGTTTTCCCACCGTTCTTTGATTTACAAGGGGATTATAAAAATTGCTAGAGTTAGCACAAATAGTGCAACGAATAGCAACAAGAGTTAAGCCATCAGTCTTAATGATAGGACTGATAATGCGGATATTTCCAAATCATTGTTCATTAGTTTTAGTCCAAAGAATTTTAAAAAGGAGATAAATTAATGAAAAAAAGACTTCTAGCGTTAGCTACAACTGGATTAATGTCGTTTGGTTTGCTTGCTGGTGGTACGTACGCTTTATTTACAAGCTCAGCAACAAACTCTAATAACACCTTTGCAGCAGGAACCATAAATCTTGACCAGTCGAGAGATTCTGGTGATTCTGTTCCTGGACCTATGTTCTATTCTAGTACGAATCCTGTAACAAATCCCGCCGGTTTATATCCATATGACCAACCAGCTCCTTCTGGTTCAGTTATCGGCGGTGAAGCAATTGGAGGGTGGGCACCTGGTGATAAAGTTACACGTGCTTTAAATTTACAAAATACAGGATCGTTAGTTGCTAGGATTACGAAGTTACAAGCAAAAGTGAATTCAGCTGGTGTTACTTCTGGGGCGGCATATACAGAATTCATTAACGATATGAATATTAAAGTTGTTTACAATACTGGCACAGGAGTAGTGCTGTATAATGGTCCTCTTTCAAATCTGTTAAATGGTTGGGTTACTATACCAACCATGTTAGCAGCTGGGCATAGTGGTCCGCTCAATGTATCCTTCGAGGCAACTTTAGATCCTTCGGCTGATAACACAGTTGAAGGTCAGAACTTTGTATTTGATTTCTCGTTCTATGCAGAACAAAATTAAAACAATCCTTAATAAATATTTTTTCGGCTCCCAATTACAGCTTTGTAATGTGATTGGGGGCAACTGTTATCACATTGGGTATCAAGTTTCGTGCACTTTTCGTAGGCTGTACGATATATTCGATTCTTTCCCATAAGTATGATTGGGGAGATTAGATTTGAATAAACGAGTACTAACCCTTATTTCATCCGCCGTTATAGCAAACTGTTTGTTTATTGGTTGGGGAACATACGCATTATTGACTGCGTCTGCGTCCATTACGGGCAACCAATTCGGGACCTTTCAGTCTGAAACGGTTAATATTCAATCGGTTTCTCCGACTGATCCAATCTCAGGTCCTCAACTTCGTTCTTTAGTTGCTTTCTGTAATACGCCGCCTGTAAATTTGACTATGTTTTATGATCACACTATTTCTGGGAATAATCCTTACGATGTTAAAACGAACTATTCACCTTCAGGTGAAATTCCAGGAGGATGGGCACCGGGAGATCAAGTTAAACGAACCTGGAATATTAAAAATTCCGGTTCGGGGTCGAAAATTACAGACATATATTCTCCTGTGGGTACGTTTTCTCTGAGAGACCAAAATGGGAAGGTTATATCCAGTGGTTCGCAAGCATATCAGGATTTTTTGAATCACATGAAAATCGACATATATTATCCCCAAGGCAGTTTGCACCCTATCTACACAGGTGATTTTCAACAATTCATTCAAGCACCTCAGCCACTGGACACTGTCATTTGTCTGAGCAAGTGCTCCACTGCAAGTGTCGATTTTGTCGCAGCAATGGATTTGGCCGCAGGGGACGATTTACAAGGAGTTAGAGGCGTATTGGACTTTCAATTGGGAGTAGAGCAGTGTAAAAATAACTGTTTTGACCCCCCATTTAGCAACAAAAATTACTCAATGAAATGTGGGTCCACAACCCCAATTAAATTTGAATGTTACGACTCAGATGGTAATCTGCTCACATCTTGCCAAAACGTAAAACTTGTCATTACTGGACGAGGTTTGGGGAGAGGACTGACGTATACCCAAGGAAACAATTTAAGTTTCAATGGAGGGCACTACCAGGCTAATGTTTATGCGGATCAAAATCTGTTTTTTGATGAAGAAACCTATACTGCAACTATTTACTATGGTTCTCAGATATATGGTCAAGAGACGTTTAGTGTGGAACCGGGAAATCGTTCTAATTGACTAATGTATTCAGTTACTGAGGTCTCTATCTAAAAGGATGGTTGAAATAATGCTGAGAAAAAAACGTATAATCCAATACACAACCGGATTATTAATCTTTATTTTAGTTGGCCTAACGGTATTTTTCTTTTTAACCCCAACGAGTAGCGTCTTCGCAGTGGAAAGTAAAAGCAACAAGCTTGGAATTGCTACTCGTCCTAGTAAAGAACTCCTGAGGATAAAAAATATGGCACCTGGAGATAAGGTGAGTGCCTCATTGACAGCAATGAATACAGGTAAACAAGATTTCTTCTATAACATAAGCGCTCAAATGGAATCTGGTGATAAATTATACAATGATTTGGATTTGACGATAACTGATCAGAATCATAAGGTGCTTTATTCAGGCAAAATGAAGGAACTAAGTAATTTAGAGCTTGGGATATTAGGTAACTCTAAAAATAAGACCTTCAATGTAACCGTTGGCTTACCGATTGAAGCTGGAGACGACTATCAAGGAATTTATACTTCGATGAAATTTGTACTGAACGCAACTGATCAGCCTTCATCACATAATTGCTTTGCCCCCCCATTTTGTAATCAAAATTACTCTATGAAAAAAGGGTCCACGACCCCAATTAAATTTGAATGTTACGACTCAGACGGTAATCCGCTCTCGTCTAGTCAAAACATAAAACTTGTCATCACTGGCCGAGGCTTGGGGACAGGAAAGACTTACGCCATAGGGAACGGTTTGAGTCTCAATGGAGGACATTACCAAGCTAACGTGTATGCGGATCAAAATCTGTTTCTTAATGGAGAGACCTATACTGCTACAGTGTACATTGGTTCCCAGATGTACGGTCAAAAAACCTTTAGCATGGAACCAGGGGATCGTGCTAATGCGCCTTAAAGTTAAGAATTCAATGGAAGTCAGCTATGGAAAAGAATATTTTTCGATGAAAAAAGGCTTGGAAATATAATTCGCTTTGTAGCGCACCTTTAAAAGGTGTGTTTTATAGCAAGACGGGAAGGAGAAAAAAGGTGTGAACAGAAGAACTTGTCCTGACTGTGGAGAACGGTCATATTTCTCTGGCAGTGGAGTGGATTGGGATTGTCCGTATTGCGAAAAAAGCCTGGATGCGGTTCCAAATGAAATAAAACCATGGAGATATGTATCGAGCAAAAGCGAACTGGGGATTAAGCATAAACCTCCTTTAGTGCAGGAAACTTTTAAATTAGCAAATAAACCTTTGGCATTATTTTTCGGGATTGGATTAACCATTGCAAATTGTGGGCTCATTCCTAGTACGTATTCCCTTATGAGTGCTCAAGTAAGCATCGATACTGTGCAATTTCGTGCCGCTGATATCTTCAAGGTACCAGTAGCTTTTCCAACCGTGTTAACTCAACCTGTTCAGGCTCCGCCAGCAAATGGCCCAGTTGCAAGTGCTGATGTTCCAGAGGGTATAGGAATAGCAGAGAGCCTGCCAATAGATCCTGTACCTGTTGACACGATCGCAACCAGTCCAGTTGCTGGAATTCCAACAGAAGTAGCAACAAGTACGGACGTGCCAGTAGTGCCAGTAGTGCCAGTAGTGCCAGTAGTGCCAGTAGTGCCAGTAACACCAGTAGTGCCAGTAACACCAGTAGCGCCAGTAGCGCCAGTAGAGCCAGTAGAGCCTGTACCTGTTGACACGATCGCAACTAGTCCGGTTGCTGGAATTCCTGCAGAAGCAGCAACAAGTACGGATGCACCAGTAGCACCAGGAATTGCTAATACGACTGAAATTAGTCCGGTTGCTGGAACTTCGGCAGATGCAGTAACAAATATAGGTACACCAGCAGTGTCAGGAACTGCTGATAGGACCGCAACTAGTCAAGTTGCGGGAAGCACAGAAGGTGCGGGAACAAGTACTACAGGTGCGGCAGCAGGTACAACAACAAACACCACGGGGGCGGCAGCAGGTACAACAAGTACCACAGGTGCGGCAGCAGGTACAGCAACAAGTACCACAGGTGCGGCAGCAGGTACAGCAACAAGCAGCACGGGTGCGGCGGCAGGTACAGGAACAAGCAGCACGGGTGCGTCAGAAGGTTCAGCAACAAGCACTACGGGTACGGTAGCAGGTGCAGGAACAAGCAGCACGGGTACGGCAGCAGGTGCAGGAACAAGCAGCACGGGTGCGGCGGCAGGTTCAGGAACAAGCGCCACGGGTACGGCAGAAGGTACAGGAACAAGCAGCACGGGTACGGCAGCAGGTACAGGAACAAGCAGCACGGGTACGGTAGAAGGTACAGGAACAAGCACTACGGGTGCGTCAGCAGGTACAGGAACAAGCAGCACGGGTACGGCAGCAGGTACAGGAACAAGCAGCACGGGGACGGCAGCAGGTACAGGAACAAGCACTACGGGTACGGCAGAAGGTACAGGAACAAGCACTACGAGTGCGTCAGCAGGTTCAACAACAAGCACTACGGGTACGGCAGCAGGTACAGGAACTGCAGACAAGACAGCGAGTAGTCAGAACGGTGGAAGCCAAGCGGGTTCAGGAACGAGCACAAGTTCAGGTTCAGGTTCAGGTTCAGGCTCAGGTTCAGGTTCAGGTTCAGGTTCAGGCTCAGGTTCAGGTTCAGGTTCAGGTTCAGGTTCAGGTTCAGGTTCAGGTTCAGGTTCAGGTTCAGGTTCAGGTTCAGGTTCAGGTTCAGGTTCAGGTTCAGGTTCAGGTTCAGGTTCAGGTTCAGGT
>JARLHV010000088.1 GCA_031292055.1 Desulfosporosinus sp. | reverse complement strand
TGCTTTCAGCAATAGGTCTTTCAGAAGACTTAAGTCTTTATAAGGACTTCCAGTCCGCACTTTTTAAACGGCTTCAGCCGTAATCGCGACTTCCAGTCGCAATCGTGAACCCCTGTACTTCAGTGCAGGGTCGTTCAGTTCTCAAGACCTTGACAGCAAACGTTTTCCTAAGGTACCATCTGAAGGAATCGTCTTGTCTGTTATCCCCAAAAGCTTCTACATAGTTTTGATGATTTCTGCACTGCGGCAATTTACCTATTAATCATGCCCAGAAATAGGGAATCAACAGGAAGCGAAGACGGGAATGCAGTATAAGCTTTTGTGAATTTTGGACTGTCAAGTCAGGAAGAAGGGATGAAAAACCGTATATTTAAAGTGGAAAGATTCCAGACTAACAATGTGAACAGAGATGGAGGAGAGAGAATGAAAAAAGTTAACAAAATCGGTGTTTTGACGCTGGTCCTCGCTATGGTTCTATCGATGTTACTCAGCGGGTGTTCCCAAGCAAGCAAACCTGCTACGGACGATCAAGCAAGCAAGCCGTCTACGGACGCAAAAATCAAGGTCGCTTTTGTTTATGTTGGGCCGGTGGGTGACTTTGGTTATACTTACGCTCAGGATCAGGGCAGAAAATACCTCGAATCTCATATGACGAACGTTACAACAACCTATGTTGAAAACATTCCAGAAACTGCAGACGCTGAACGTGTTTTCACGGATCTTGCTCAAAAGGGCAATAATATTATTATCGGTACCAGCTATGGCTACGGGGATTACATGGTCAATGTGTCTAAGAAATTCCCCAATGTTGTCTTTGAGCATTGCAGCGGTTCCCAAACTACCGCTAATTTAGGCACCTATTTCAATCGCGACTACCAAGCTCGCTATTTGACCGGTATGGTGGCAGGCAAATACACCAAGACCAATGTGCTTGGATTCCTTGCGCCGTTCGGGACGCCTGAAGTTATCCGCAATATCGATGCGTATACGCTGGGGGCTCAGTCGGTTAATCCTAAAGTTCAAGTTAAGGTTGTTTGGACAAATTCCTGGAACGATCCAGCAACAGAGAAAACTGCCGCCAACAGTCTGATTGACGCTGGTGCAGATGTGCTGGCGATGCATGTTGACTCGCCGACGTTTGCTCAGACAGCACAGGATAGGGGTGTACTTGCGATCGGTCACGATTCCGATATGTCAAAATTCGCACCCAATTCTATCCTGGTTGGTGACATATCCAATTGGGGCCCATATTTTGTGGATTTGGTCAAGCAAGTTATGAACAAAACTTGGAAAACTACCCAATATTGGGGGGGGATTAAAGACGGCGGAATTATTGATATAACCCCTTTTAGTGCCAAAGTCGATAAAGACTTCCAAGCTGTAGTAAATGCCAAAAAACAAGATATTGTGTCTGGTAAATTCGATCCCTTCTCGGGACCAATCTCTGATCAAAGTGGCACAGTGAAGGTCAAAGATGGCGATAAAGCTCCAGATGATATGCTCCTTTCCATCAATTGGTTTGTCAAAGGAGTGTCGGGAACAATTCCCAAATCGTAACCGATCTAAATAAAGTTAGGGGACATACCTAACGGTATGTCCCCCATGGAATATTAAATATTGAAAAGTAACATTACCACAAACCGGCGAGACTCTCGCCGGTTTGTGGTAATGTTTGAAAGGGTGAGATCAGTGGGAAATACGCCCATGGTGGAAATGCGTAAAATCACAAAAGAATTTCCGGGCATCCTAGCCAATGATCAGGTTTCGTTTAATGTTAACTCTGGCGAAATCCACGCCCTACTGGGTGAAAATGGGGCGGGTAAAAGCACGTTGATGAGTGTGCTGACTGGTCTCTATCATCCCGACGGAGGTGAGATCTACATTGAAGGTGAAAAAACTGAATTTTCGTCGCCAAAGGATGCTGTCAACCATGGCATTGGTATGGTGCACCAGCATTTTAAGCTTGTCCAGCCCTTTACAGTGGCAGAAAATGTTATGCTTAGTATTAAGGGACTGAAACAGATTTATAACCTTAAAGAGATTGAGCAGCGAATAATCAGGCAATCAGAAGCTTTTGGACTCTCCATTGATCCCAAGGCGAAAATTTGGCAACTCTCGGTCGGTGAGCAACAGCGGGTGGAAATTATTAAATTATTACTACTAGGTGCTAAGGTTTTGATACTCGATGAACCGACCGCTGTCCTGACGCCTCAGGAAGCGAAGGCTCTCTATGAAACGCTTTTAAAGATGATAATAAGCGGGAAATCAGTGATTCTCATTTCTCATAAAATGAATGAGGTTTTGGAAAACACGAATCGCATAACCGTTCTGCGGGATGGTAAATCCATAGGTACTGTTTATACCAAAAATACGAATGAAAAAGAGCTTGCCAAGATGATGGTGGGCAGAAATATCAATGACCAGTTGGAAAAGAAATCCTACCGAAAAACAGAAAAGATCATGTCCTTGGATAAGGTATCGGCTTTGGGCGACAATGGTTTGCTGAAATTGAAAAATATTTCAATTGATATATATAACGGAGAAATACTTGGCGTTGCGGGCGTTGACGGAAATGGCCAGAAGGAGCTTGCAGAAGCGGTAGCTGGCCTGCGTTTAGTTAAAACGGGCCATATTTCCTTTCGCGGTAAGGATTGTACAAAGTCTGGCCGTAAAAAGCGAATGAATCTTGGCATTAGCTATGTGCCGGAGGATCGCATGACAACCGGGCTGGCACCGGACCTTAACGCGTATGAAAATATGGCCCTGAATAGTTATCGTCAATATCATGGTGCCTTTATACATTGGGATAAAATTAGAAATGACACCGATCGTTTGCTGCTGGCGTTTGATGTCAGGTTAGCGAGCGCGGCTAACCCTGTTAAAATGATGTCGGGCGGAAATATCCAGAAGCTGCTGTTGGCGCGTGAAATAGATTCCGATCCCTTACTGATTATTGCGGTCTATCCAATGCGTGGCCTTGATATTGGTGCGACGGATTATGTCAAACGACTACTCATAGAGCAAAGCGAAAAAGGCAAGGCGGTGCTCTTGATTTCAGAGGATCTGGAAGATCTTCTTTCCATGACGGATCGTATCATCGTAATGCACGGGGGTGAAATCATGGGCGTTGTTAATCCGAGTGAAACAACGCGTGAAGAAATCGGCCTGATGATGGCCGGTAAAAGAAAGGTAGATCTTCATGAAGCATAAACTGTTGGGAAGTTGGGAGATTAAAAAGACAAATACCAGTTCTGCCCTGAAGAAGTTCGGCATCTCCGTGACCTCCATTGTGTTGGGTCTACTCTTTGCGGGACTTTTTGTGCTGATTACCGGAAAAGACCCGTTGCAGCTCTACGGTGAGATTCTTCAATCCTCAGTTGGCTCAAGCTATGGCTTCAGCGAAACGCTCGTAGAAATGATTCCGCTGGCATTTTGCTCGCTCGGAGTTTCACTGGCTTTTCGCATGCAATTATGGAACATTGGGGCAGAAGGCCAATTTTATATAGGTGCTTTCGGTGCCAGTTATTTTGCGCTGTTTTTTTCGGATTTGCCCAAACTAATCATGCTCCCCCTTATGGTAAGCGCAGGTTTTATTTGCGGCGGACTTTGGGCCTTGGTTCCGGCCATTCCGAAGGCGTTTTGGAATGTTAACGAAACCATCAGCTCTCTCTTGCTGAACTATGTGGCCTATTTTTGGATGGCCTATCTTGTTTACGGTCCTTGGAAAGATCCTAAGGGCAACAATTTTCCGCTCACGAAAATATTTCCGGATAGTGCAACCCTACCTGTTTTTGGCAACACTCGTATCAGTTACGCTATCTTCCTCGTGGTGATCATTGCTGTAGCGATATTTTTGCTGATCAAATATTCCAAGTGGGGATATGAGATTTCCGTCAGCGGCTCCAGCCGCAAGGCGGCCGACTATGCCGGTATGAGCTATGTTAAAAATGTCTTGATGGTAATGTTTTTAAGTGGTGCCATATCAGGAATTGCTGGCATGGCCGAGGTTTCAGGCGTACTTCACCGCTTGCAGCAGACGATTTCTCCTGGCTATGGCTATACTGCCATACTTATTGCCCTGCTGGCACGGTTAAATCCCTTTAGTATTCTCCTCGTATCCTTTCTGATGGGCGGGTTGCTGGTGGGGGGTTTCAGTCTGCAAACCTCTGGTTTTCCGTCGAGTATGGTGTCCATGTTTCAGGGCTCAATTCTGTTCTTTGTATTGGCTGGCGAAGTCTTTAACAATTACCGTTTGGTAAGAAAGAAGGTATGACGGTATGGACTTAAACTATATAATCGCCATCCTTGCAGCTGGAGTTGTGGCGGGTACTCCGATTTTATATGCATCTTTGGGTGAAGTTATTGCCGAGCGTGCCGGTATTCTGAACCTAGGCGTTGAAGGCATGATGCTCGTAGGCGCTGTGAGCGCTTTTTACGTGGGCACCTTTACAGAAGACAAATGGCTGGGCCTGTTCGTGGCTTTGATCGCGGGTGGACTGATGGCGCTAATTCATGCAGTCATCACCATCAATTTCCGGGCGAGTCAGGTGGCGAGTGGTCTGGCACTGACTATTTTCGGTACGGGTCTGTCCGCCTATCTTGGACGTAGCTTGGTGGGAATTCCACCCACCTCGACTTTTAAGGCAGTTGCCATCCCGGTTCTCTCTCAAATTCCTATCCTCGGTAAAATCTTTTTTAATCAGGATATTATGGTTTACCTCAGCATAATTTTGGTTGCCATACTGTGGTTTGTCTTTTATAAGACAAAAGCGGGGCTTCTGCTCAGGGCGGTAGGTGAAAATCCATCGGCAGTAGACGCTCTGGGACACAACATCTTTTTGATCCGGTATGTCGCTGTTATCGTCGGGGGTATGCTCGCTGGCGCGGGTGGTGCCTATCTGTCGCTAGCCTATTCCCCTTCCTGGATTGAAAACATGTCGGCAGGTCGCGGTTGGATTGCGGTCGCACTTGTCATCTTCGCCGTTTGGGATCCGCGTCGTGCCCTGCTGGGCGCATGGCTATTTGGTGTCATTGCTTCATTGGGCTTGCATCTTCAAGCCCTGGGGGTCATGATCCCATCTAATTTTTTACAGATGCTGCCTTATATTTTTACGTTTGTGATTTTGGTGATCACCACGCGGGAAACCAAACACAGGCGTTCAGGAACCCCTGCTGCGCTTGGAATTCCGTATTCGCGTGAGGAGCGGTGAGAGAAAGGAGGCTATTAATTGAAACCTGATGCAATGAAGGTAGTGAAAGTTCCCGAACTCACACGAGGCAGACGCTTGCAAATTATAAGTGCCGTGGCTTTGGGTACTTTTATGGGTCCGTTAGATGCCAGTGTGGTCAATATCGCCTTGCCAAATATTAGCACATATTTTAGTGCCTCTCTATCTACCGTAGAATGGGTAATCATGGCTTATCTGCTTATTATTAGCAGTCTCCTCTTAACCTATGGACGTTTAGGTGATATGTATGGGCATAAGCGAATCTATGTTTTGGGTTTTATTGTGTTTACTATAGGTTCAATATTTTGTGGTTCTGCACCGTCAATTATCTTACTCATTATCTCTCGCGCCTTTCAAGCTGTCGGTGCTGGTATGCTCATGGCTATCGGTCCAGCTATAGTGACGGATGTGGCACCCCCTGAGGAACGGGGAAAGTTTTTAGGGGCTATTGCCATTGCCGTTTCTGTCGCTTTATTTACAGGTCCTATTCTTGGTGGCTTTTTGACAAGCAAATTTGGTTGGCAGAGTATTTTTCTTATTAATATACCCATCGGGATTATTGGTTCAATTTGGGCTCAAAAAATTATTCCCGCTTCCAAAGGTCGCGAAAACCAACACTTTGATATTATTGGAGCAGTCCTATTCTTTTTGGCTTTAATAAGTATTCTCTTCCCTTTAAGTGAGATTGAAAATGTTGGCTGGAATAATAGCATGGTTTTTGGTTTGCTTACTTTAGGTATAATTCTTATGCTGGTGTTTTTAGTGGTGGAAAGCCGGTCGAAATATCCTATGGTAGATTTATCATTGTTTAAAATTCGAATTTTTTCCATGGGCAACCTATCCGCGCTATTTAATTTTATGGCTCAGTATGCAGTTATTTTTATCATGCCATTTTATCTCCAACAATTAAGGGGTCTTTCGCCTGCTCAAGCGGGTTTAATACTAATTCCTATGCCCTTGGTGACCATGGTTATTGCTCCCATAAGTGGAAGCCTTTCTGATCATTTTGACAGCAGAATGATTCGCTCTTTGGGGATGGCCATTACAGCAACCGGGCTGTTTCTGTTAGGCAATCTAACTATTAACTCCAGTGTTTTGGCGATCATACTTCGTTTAGGGGTTATTGGTTTAGGGGTTGGCACATTTCAGACGCCAAATAATAGCGCGGTGTTGGGATACGTTCCCCACAATCGGCGGGGCATTGCATCGAGCATGTTGGCCACGATGCGCAATATGGGTATGGTTTTAGGAGTTGCCATATCAGGGGCAGTATTTACCAGCCATCTAAATTATTTGAATAAGATTCTCTCAGCTCGTGGTTTAAGCGGAAGTCAATTATACAATCAGTCGTTTACAGGTGCCATGTATTTGACCTGTAATGTTGCGGCCTGTTTGGCTCTAGTCGCTGTCTTTACCTCATTTGTACGTCATCCTCAGAATTAGCAGTATTTCTTATTTCTACTTTATGTCGTTACCTACAGTTCCCAAGCTGGGACTGACCGACTTGGAGCTAGTTGATGTGCTTAAACATAAGTTGATTGCTGTGGGAAAAATTTAAGATTTATATATCGGAGTAAATATTGTTAGAACTGCCAGGGTGTCAAATCGACACCCTGGATTTTGTTTTTTTGTATTTTTTCTACGATTTTAGCAGGAAATTGAAGAGAAATGCGGAAAGTTAAATTTTAATGTGGTTGCTAAAATGCTCTGAACGACGGAGGAGACAGGGCTTCGATTATTTCGGAGAGGTTATGCTCTGAGAGCTTAGCAGCAGTGGGCATGAATATTGCTTAAAAAGTTCACTGTAAATACATCTATTATGACAAACATATGTCGTTTGTGATTTGCCACAAATTACATATTGGCGTAAAGTTGAAAGAGAGAAGGATTAAGGGAGTCTGAGATGGACGGATTAAATCATACAGAAAGATTACTAAATCTCGTGTATATGATTCAGAATTCTCCGGGTATTCAAGCAGGTGAATTGGCTAAAATGTTTGGGAGGACAACACGAACAATTCAAAGGGATATATACAACCTTCGTAAAGCAGGATTCGACATTACTTCATCAACAGGAGGAGCTGGAGGGTTTGCTGTGGCGACGCACGTTATTTGGCGGTTAACGAAATACCGCCAAAGGCGGCGATTAACAGTTGTTAATAAAGCAGGAATCTTGGCGGAAAAAGTAGAAAAGCCATCCTAATCATCCTTTCATTAATGGATATAGATATCGTCACCATGTGGTAACTCATTAAAGGTTGCTAAATTGTCCAGTGTGTCTTTGTCCGTGAGAAACTGAACCTTCTTTCCATCGTTATCCACAAAGTGTAGCGGTTAACGCCAATGAGCGTGAACCGCTACACCCTCGGGACGTTATCGGAAATGTCCCTATCGGAGTAAGATTTTGAGGTTGATTTTTGAAATAAGAAAAGACCTGCAAGAGGTCTTATGTGTTTACTTCTATTACTCTATCAAGGATTCTAAGAAATTCGTTCCAATCTAATTCTCCACAATATGTACTAAGCTCATTTCTGGCGATTCTATGAAGTTTATGTGTTTTGACAAAGGATAAGCAAGAAAGTCCAGCATCTTTCCACTTATATATAGGCTCTTTATATTGGTCGTAGTAAGTTGGGGGGATATTTGGTGGAGAACTTGTTATTTCAGCTATTGTAAGTAAACTTGAACTTTCTTCATCATTTACAACAAGAACTGGCCTGACTTTAGATTCAACTTTGTCTTCGTAATAGATTTCAGTCCAATAAATATCGCCAATATTAGCCATTTTTCATATTATTTATCCTCATACCAATCTTTATGGCTGGGATTTTCAGGGTTCAGTTTTATTTTGCCTTTTTGGGCGTCAAGAATGGGAGTTTTTGAACTTATTTTGTTTAATGCTGATTGTCGATCAATCTCAACTTTTTTAGGAATTGCTGACATGTCTTTTTCCTCCTTTTTGAGAGGTCCATCTATATCCATATAATACCACCCTTTAATAGTCTATTCAATTAGTATTATGCCCGTATAAAGGATTTTAGAAACAGATTCATCCTTTGGTGTCCTTATCTGAAAATGGAGATGATATATATAAATACTCAAATCAGCGGAAGAACCTGAGTATGTAATTTGTTCCTGTAGTATTGGTGATTCATGGTGCGTTCAAAAGACTGTTAGTTATCATGATTGGAAACCCGCTGTTAGCAGGCTTTTCTATTTTTAGACCTCCTTGGTCTGTTCCCTATACATATATATTATACTTAACTTTAAATTATAACTATTTTGTCGAAATATACGGGTTTCGCAATATCATATTAATACAAAATAACCCCCGTCTTTGCGATGTATGAGGGTGAATGGATCGTTATGGCGCAAGTGTCAGAAAAATCCCCCATAAGACAGGATGCATCAGCATATGTTGAAAAACACCCTCATTGTATCTTTTTTAAGACCTTTAACCTGATTAGGCGCGGGTGTTATGTTTTTATACCGTCATGTAGTAAATAGTCCTCCTACGTTGATTTGACGTAAGAGGACTATTGTATTTTTCTAGGCGCTAGCTATTTGAACCCCCGTGTTCCAGAGTGGAAAGCATTTAGCACAGGGCCATGAACGTATTTTTTTAAAACAGTATGCAATAGGAAAATAATTTCAGTGAAACGTTATACGTTACTTCTAATGTCTTTCCAATTCAGCCTACGGCCTTTCTTGAACGATTTAGCGTTCAATGCGAGGTTCGCTCGCCGAATTAAGTTACCAACTTATTAAGTTTTACACTTTATTCCGACTTAATAGCTCTATATTCAACGAATCTTAAATAGTAATTACTGATCATGACAACATGTCGTGATTATATACAAACGTTGATCACAGTGCTAGTCTTTAGCTAAAGAATTAGTTATTTGAAAAATATGAGAACTTTTAACAACTACGATGAAGGGGGATACATGGTGAAAAAGAATAAAAAGCAAGAGTGCATAGCAATGCTGTTAGCAGGCGGACAAGGAAGCCGATTGGGTGCTCTAACTCATAAGAGGGCTAAACCTGGAGTTTCCTTCTATGGCAAATATCGAATTATCGACTTTTCCTTAAGTAACTGTACCAATTCAAACATAACCACGGTCGGCGTACTTGTCCAATATAAGCCACTATTGCTTAATTCTTATATAGGTTTGGGTTCAGCTTGGGACTTAGATCATCCATTGAATGGAGTACATATTCTTCCGCCTCTTTGTAATGAAAAGGAAAATAGTCAGTATAGCGGAACAGCGAATGCCGTTTACCAAAATTTCGAATTTATTGATTTTCACAATCCCGAATATGTAATTATTCTTTCCGGCGATCATGTCTATAACATGGATTATTCACTGATGTTAAAGTTTCATAAAGAAAATAATTCTGAAATAACCCTTGCAACGATCGAAGTTCCTTGGGAGGAAGCCTCTCGGTTTGGGATACTAACCGTTGATGGAGAGGAACGGATTACTAAATTTACAGAAAAACCAGCTCAACCAGATAGTAATTTGGCTTCAATGGGAGTTTATATTTTTAACTGGTCAACACTTAAGCAGTCGTTAATTGCCGATGCAAGTAATTCTCAGTCTCAGCATGACTTTGGTCAAAATATCATCCCTCAACTGCTAAAACTAGAGAAAAGAGCTTATGCGTACAAGTTTAAGGAGTACTGGCGAGATGTTGGGACCATTGAAAGCTATTATCATGCAAATATGGAATCGTTAAAAGACGGCCACTTTCTTAATAGTTCCGATCCAAAGCTTCGGATATTTGCGAATGAAGATATCTTACCCCCTTACATAGTTGGACCTACAGCGAAAATAGAGAATAGTTTGGTGAGTAAGGGGTGCATTGTTCATGGCGAGGTGAGCAATTCAATTCTAGCACCTGGGGTTTATGTGGGAAAAGGTGTGCAAATCAAGGATTCTATTATATTACCGTTCGCAAAGGTTCACACTGGCTCACGCCTTCTAAAAACGATTGTCGGAGAAAAAGCTGAAATTATGAGTCACTGTACTGTCGGTACTTGGGGACGAATTGATCCTAATCAAGAAGAGATTACAGTGATAGAGGATCAACATATAGTTTCAGAAGGTTTAACTATCGAAGACGGTAAGATTGTAAACTGGCCTCAGGCGATTTGAAAATAGATTATATTTTGGTGAGAATGTTGTCCTAAGTAGTGGTTATCAAACATTTCAAATTTGTATGGGAGGAGTGAGAAAGCGTGGACGTTGTCTTTGTAACTGCCGAAGCTGATCCTTTCGTCAAAACAGGAGGTTTGGGGGAACTAGGGGGCTTATTACCAGCCTTCTTGCATAAGCAGGGTACTGATGTACGGGTAATTATGCCGAAGTACAGTGCCATCGCCGAGCATTTTCGAAGAGACTTTGAACATCTGGCCCATTTCTATGTCTCGGTCGCTTGGCGTAAGCAATATTGTGGCTTGGATGAGATGGTTTATCAGGGAGTTCACTATTATTTTATAGACAACGAGTATTATTTTTCACGCCCTAGTATTTACGGAGAATATGATGATGCCGAGCGATTTGCTTTTTTTTCTCGAGCAGCGTTGGAAAGCTTAATCCATATACCAGGATTTAAGCCAGATATCATCCATTGCAACGATTGGCATACAGCCTTAATTCCGCTCATGCTTAAAGAGTTTTACAGCCAAGAACCTCTCTATTATCCGATAAAAACAGTATTTACGATTCATGATCTAAAAAATCAAGGGGTTTTTCCTAAGGAAGTGCTTAGCGATATTGTGGGACTTGGGAGCGAGCATTTTACGGCGGATAGCTTAGAATTTTATGGTGGCGTCAATTTTATGAAGGCCGCGCTCTTATATGCCGATCGTATTACCACGATAAGTCCAACTTATGCCCAGGAAATCCAATGTCCATATTGCGGAGAAAATCTTGATGGACTGTTGAGAAAGAGAAGCGGATGTCTGATGGGAATCTTAAATGGGATTGACTATCAGGTACAGGTATATAAAAAGTATAAGGACCCCTATCTTGTCAAGCCTTATAACAATTTCACATTTGCTAAAGAAAAAAATAAAAAGCAGCTGCAGAGTACTTTCGGATTGCCGATTCGAGGAGATAGAGCAGTACTGGGCATGGTATCTCTACTCGTGGATCAGAAAGGCTTGGACTTGTTAGCTCACGTTGTGGATGAAATACTTGCTCAAGATGTTCAAATGGTTATCCTCGGTACTGGAGAACACCGATATGAAAAAATATTAAAAGATTTTGCCTCTAAATATCCTGAGAAATTAGCGGTGAGATTAGAATGTTCGGATAAACTGGCGCATGCGGTTTATGCTGGGGCAGACTTACTCTTGATGCCCTCCCGTATTGAGCCCTGCGGCATCTCTCAGATGATTGCCTTGCGCTATGGAACAATACCCATCGTACGGGAAACCGGAGGATTAAAGGATACAATCATACCTTATAATGAAGTAACGGGTACGGGTAATGGATTTAGTTTTGTTAATTATAATGCCCATGAATTATTATTTGAGGTACAACATGCCTTGAGAATATACCATGAAGATAAGCAAGCATGGGATAATCTATGTCATAATGCTTTGGCGAGTGATTTCAGCTGGGAAAGGTCCGCAAATGCCTACATCGAAATCTATAAATCATTAATATTTTATAATGCGCGGATGGATTACTTGGTTTATCTACTTAAAATAGGGCGTTCATCAAGAGAACTTCGCGAGTCTATTCAAGGTGCCAGGGAACAGGGGCTATGGAATCCAATTGCGAATCTTTCTAGAGAAGCGAGTGGGAAAATTGAGCCTCCCTTAACTGCGTTTGGATCTTGAAACCATATTGAATGTTGGTCTGAATGCTATTAGTTCAATGATTGCAGGGAAATTTCAAGAGGAATTTAGTTACCAAGGAGACTTGGCCTATAAGTCAATCGCGATACAGCAAATAGTGGATAGGGTTTCCTTGAAAATATCTTTGTATTTTCCGAAAATACCAAGTATCGTGATTCTGTATCCTTTGTTATGTTTTTTGTTTTTGTAGTGATTAACAATTAAAACATATTTCAAGGGATACGTCTCTTTTTAATGAGCTTGAAATTGACTTCTTATTTTTTTGTTAATGCCTAAGCATATGTTTGTGCGAAAGTTGACGTGTTGTTGATGAAGAGATGATTGATTCTGAAACTAGGTGGTATTTCCAGGTGTGTGCTATAATTGTTATCAGAAGTTGCTTAATCATAGGTTGATTGATGTGAAAAATGGGATAATTATTAGGTGTTGCGGAAGCTAAGCTGGAATATAAGCATGTGATGGATTGAGGGGTTTATTTGCAGAAAAGATATAAGCTGTGGGAAGTTGGCAGGCAACTTACAGCAACAGCGCAGGGGAAGCTCAAGGCTGATTTAGTTATTAAAAACGGCATGCTTGTCAATGTTTTTACGGGAGAAATTCTGCCTAACACAGATGTTGCGGTAAAATGTGGACGTATTGCGCTTGTCGGAGATGCAGCAATGGCTGTTGGCGAAGAAACGGTTATTATTGACGCGCAAGGGATGTATTTGGTGCCTGGGTTTATTGACGGGCATCTCCATGTGGAAAGCAGCCTAATGACTGTGGGAGAGTATGCGAAAGCCACTATTCCGCATGGGACTTCGTCAATAGTTATGGACCCTCATGAGATTGTCAATGTTGCAGGTCTCGAGGGCATGGTTGCCATGATGAACGATGGAGAGGCAACGCCCTTGCGCGTTTTTACGACCATACCGTCCTGCGTGCCTGCGTCGCCTGGCCTTGAAAACACAGGCAGTACAATAACGTCACAGGATATACAAACTACGTTAAATTGGGAAGGTGTCGTGGGCCTGGGTGAGATGATGAATTATGCCGGCATTCTGTCCGGCGACCCGCAAACCTGCGAAAAAGTGGAGAAAACTCTGGAGGCAGGCAAGACGGTCACTGGCCATTTTCCGCTGGCGGATTCAGGCGCTGCGTTAAACGCTTATATTGCGGCAGGAATTAGCTGCTGTCATGAATCGACGAGTGCGCCGGAAGCTCTTGCTAAAATGCGGCTCGGCATGTATGCCATGATTAGGGAAGGCTCTGCCTGGGATGACCTGCCCGAAGTTATCAAAGCAATTACGGAGCAGACGATTGATACAAGGCTGGCTGTGCTTGTTTCCGATGATCTACATGCAGACACCCTTTTAAAACGTGGGCACATGGATTATATCATTCGCCTGGCGGTTGCCAAGGGCGTGAGGCCGGTGACGGCGATCCAGATGGCAACCCTCAACACCGCTTGCTGCTTCGGCATGGAGCGTGATATCGGTTCAATTGCACCGGGTCGATTCGCTGACCTCAACATTCTGAGCGACTTAGCTCAGGTCAAAGTTGAAAAAGTGATCATCAATGGGGAGCTTGTGGCAGAAAAAGGCAAGCTCACAGTGTCTGTCGGAGGGTATGTATACCCGGAGCAACTTAGGGCTTCGGTGAAAATAACTCGCAAGATTTTGCCGGGTGACTTTAGCGTGCCGGCCCCTCTCGGCACAGAGACTGCAAGGGTAAGGGTGATCGGTGTTCATGACTCCAATGTGCTGACTACCGAAAAAGTCGAAACCCTGCCGGTTAAGAATGGAAAAGTTGAGCTTACAACAGAAAAAGACATCTGCAAGGTTGCGGTCATTAACAGGCATAGGTTGGATGGCGGAATGAGCGTTGGTTTTGTGCATGGCTTTGGTCTAAAAAAAGGTGCAGTCGCCTCAACTTATGCGCACGATGCCCACAACCTGATTGTGTTAGGGATGAGTGACGCCGAAATGGCTGTGGCAGCGAATAACGTTATTGAATCGGACGGCGGCATGACGGCGGTAGACGGTGAAAACGTTCTGGCGCTTTTAAAACTGCCGATAGCCGGGCTGATGAGCGATTTATCGGTGCAGGAGGTTGCAGCTGCGCTCGGCCAACTTTCCGAGGCCTGGGTAGCTCTTGGCTCACCGCTTGCTTCGCCCTATATGACTATGTCCTTGCTGTCGCTGGTTGTGATTCCAGAAATCAGAATAACGGACAAAGGTATTGTCAATGTTTACAACAACAGCTTTACAACGCTTTTTACAGAATAAACTACTGGCCGCAAGAGAAGGTGCTGTTTCGCCGCTGAAACTAATAGCGGAATAAGCGTTAAGAAAATCAGGAGGGATTTTTATTAATAGTATGATCCTACCGATAATAGGAATAATAGTAGTAATTTTCATTATCTTTAAGGTTGGTAAAGCAATAATAAAAGGAATATTAGCCTTGGCATTGATAGTCATTGTAATTATGGTTATCTTAACTATGGCAGATGGGACGCCGTTGCTTAAATCTATCACTCCCGAAATCCAAGCACAAGTGCAGCAACAAACCGCTAATCGAGGTTTGAGTACAATTCTTCAAAAACTCAAAAGTGGTTTGAATCCTCAACAAATAGCAACCTTCTGGCAGAATTCTCAAGCTGAGTTAGCAAAATATGGTCTTAACATAGATTCAGTTAAGCACGCTTTGCCAAAGTCAAATCAGGGTCAATGAACTAATTATGACCAACACTGACCATTGAGAGAGCCTGGGAGCCTAGTTTAGAATATAGTGCATAAGCAAAGACCATGGAGGTCTGACTTTTAGTTGAGTCGACTCCGTGGTCTTTTTCTTTATCCTCGTTCGAAGGCGCTCAAGGGTATCCGGGCCACAGCGCTGGAGTAATGGATCCCTTTAAAAGGCTAATTTATTGACAGTTTCATAAAGAATATCACTGGCAAGAGCAATCTTCTGCGGTTCTACAAAACTAGAAATATCCTCCGGCGTGTGGTTTTTATCAAGCCAATTGCGAGCCATTAGGGTCACTGCCGGAACATGTGCCAGATTGAAATAAACTTGGTCACTGTTGAAACCCCGATTGGGCGTCAATACCGCACTTGCCTTATTCTTGGCAACGGCAGTCTGGATAGCTTGCACTGCATAGTTGTTACTGTTAGCCCACAGAGCGAATTCCCCAAGTGGACCATTTCCTACTGAATCTACATTAAAGACTGCTTTAATACCACCAAGAGGAATTGTCGGATTTTGCACGAAGGAAAAAGAACCAACGAAACCCATTTCTTCAGCACTCCAGAACGCTAATACGACATTGAGTTTTGGTTTCAATCCTTTTCTAATCAGTCGACGCATTACATCAAGGATGCAACCCACTCCTGAAGCATTATCATTTGCGCCTGGGTAAAGATTTCCAGCAAATATCCCTAAATGATCATAATGTGCTGATAAAATCACGGATTCGTTGCTGTTGATCCCCATTAGACCACCAATAATATTAGCACTAGGAGTGCGTAAGGAGTTCGAGTTTCCCTGTCGAAATGTTAAGCGGCCATTTACAAATTCTTCAACTACTGGGTAAATTGTAAAAGCATGTGAGTAATTACGTTGCTGATTCTCGATAGAATCGCCCAAAGGTTCCAAGTTTAACCCTCTCAGCTGATTTACTAAATAGTTTGCTGTTTTTTCTTCCCCAAGAGTTCCGGCTCTGCGTCCTTCTAATGCTGGTTGGGTAAGAACTAAAATATCGTCCATCGCAGTCCGGTTTTGAAATGAGTTAACGGTTTCTTGATTGGAGTTGATGGTCGAAGGTTTCGATCGGAGGTCTTTAAGGGACGCCTGTGTTGGTTGGAGGCTGCTAGCAAATATGTCCGGCCAACCAGTCCACGGTAATAAACAGGCTCCTAATCCACCTAAGCATTTTAAGAAAACCCTTCTTGTTGACATATCTCCAACTCCACCTGCCCTACTAGCCGTAATTTTTGCTTATTCCGAACTAAGCGGTAATTAAACCTTTATGTCTACTATACACTCTTAACCCTGTATCTATCAACGAGAGGTTTCTTCTGTAGAGGATACACTGAGCGATTGGATTTATGAGCTTTAAATATAGAGAATTAACGATTGGGCGTTTAGGGAATATAAAGAGGTTATTTATAATACTATAAATCATTAGCTGAGTAACATTCCCTGCTTGAATTTCGAGTAGGGAAACGAATCGAGATTTTACATTGATTGTATAACTTGAAATTATAAAATGAGGAGAGGTATAGAAGTGTATCGAATGAATCGAGCCTATAGGTATAAACGATGGAAAAAGAAAAATATAGTAGTAGGGCTCATGACTTTATTAATAGTGGCTATTGTTATAAAAGGGGTACATGGGAATTTACGAGAGTTATCATTAGCTAATAGCGAAATTACAGCGACTCAATCACAAAATGCGCAACCTAAAATGGATATAAAAGCAATTCAAACTTCGCTTGAAGAGGTATTAAAACAATACCAAAAAGTAATTAATTCCGCGAATAAAACGAATAAGGACACGCTAGTTTCTGAAGTAGATAAGCTATATTCAAGAGCTGCTAATGATAATACAACTATGAAGTCCTTGGCGGTCTCCGCAAACAATAAACAGATCATTGATGACCTAACTCAAGGCTCAGACTATCTTGCGGCATCGCTATTTGAGATTAAAGATAGTTTGATTTATAATGGCGATTTTAGTGAGACGCAGCTAAAAAACAGTCAGGCTGATTTAGCGTTTGCTATCAAGAATCTTGAACTGGTCAGGGGAGTACTAAAGAATTAAATGGTTATTCCTTCAACAAGCCAGTAATAATTTTGATCAGATTTTCCGGCCCCGATGAACCGAAATGCAGTAGGTTCAATACACTGAATGTATCAGTTACTTAAAAGGGTAGTTAACGGACACATTCAAGGAGGGGCGAAGATGTTCACGATTGTAACGGGGTTATTGTATCCAGTTTATGTTCAACGGTCTGATCCACAGTTTGGGCAAATTATGATGGAACACTATGGGGGAAAAGATAGTGAGTTCTCAGCTGCAACTCAGTACTTAAATCATCGTTCGAACTTGTCAAATTATTACCTTAAAGAGCTTTTAGGTCTAATTGCCGCAGAGGAAACAAGCCACATGGAAATGATTGCATGTGCCATTAAACTGCTAGGTGGGCCTCCTCTTAGTTATGTGAATTCAGAAGGTATTCCCTGGAATAGTGATTATGTCGATCAAAGTCTTGATCCGCTTGCCATGCTCCAAGCTGATGCTGAAGCTGAGATAAGAGCACGGGCATTATACGATCGACATCTCACATTGACCAGTGATCCCAGCCTCAAACAAATGCTTAGTTTCTTAGGGGGCAGAGAAGATGTACATAAACACCTTTTTCAAAAGGCCCAAGCTCTAATTTTACAGGGAACAAAACCTGAACAGTTTAAGCAATTAATTTCCGAGTACAAGGTAAGCTTTTACAAACGCAATAGTGAGAGCTTCTTGAAAAAGCGCCACTAGAGAGTTCGTCATATTCAACGTTAGCTGAACGAGCTCACTCATCGGCACTTATTAAAAGCTCTTTTACGTAGTTGGGTAGGGCAAAGCAACCTTTATGAATTTCAGTGTTGTAATAACCGGTTTTAAGTCCCAGATCATTCCACGCTTGTTCGTCTATGTCGGTCAGGGGATCATATGTTTTTGAGGCAAAACCAAACAGCCAGTGACCCGAGGGATAGGTCGGAATGTGCGCCTGGTAAACTCTGCAAACTGGGAAAAATTCTCGAATTCGCTTGTGGGCTCTTTGCATAGACTTAGCATACTCTTTATAATAGGGACTTTCGTGCTGATTGACAAGGATGCCGTCTTCCTTGAGCGCCTTATAGCAATTGCCGTAGAACTCTCTTGTAAATAGCCCCTCGCCTGGACCAAAGGGATCAGTGGAATCGACAACGATCAGATCATAGGCGTTTTCCTTGGAACGGATAAATTTCAGCCCGTCCTCAAAATATAACTGCACTCTGGGGTCATCCAGCTTGCAGGCGGTCTGAGGCAAATATTCCCGGCATACATCGACAACCATTTTATCTATTTCCACCATGTCAATGTGTTCAATGGCCTTGTAACGTGTCAGCTCTCTCACTGTTCCGCCGTCCCCTGCGCCGATTACCAAGACATTTTTAATCTTCGGATTGGTTGCCATAGGCACGTGAACAATCATGTCATGGTAGATGAACTCGTCTTTTTCCGTAACCATCATTAAACCATCCAGGGTAAAAAAAACGCCAAATTCCAGAGAGCTGAAAACATCAATTCTTTGGAATTCACTTTGCCCTGAATAAAGAGCCTTATCCACTTTGATAGAAAATCGGACGCTGTCGGTGTGTTGTTCTGTATACCATAATTCCATTGTTTATTCCTCCACGATTCTGATGTTTTCAACGGACATATCCTCTGTACCTGTCAGAAAACAGCCCTTGGCCTTGGAATAGGTGATATAATCTATGATTTCCTCGGTTATCCGTTCTCCCGGAGCCAAAATAGGAATACCGGGCGGGTAAGACATGACAAATTCTCCGCATATATAGCCTGTGCTGTTTGTGATGGCGACAGAGTGTTGATTGGAATAAAAGGCTTGCTGAGGTGTCATCACCACAGTCGGATTAATGTATTCATGATCGAGCATTCCGGCTTTATCCTTCATGTAAAGCCTTTTTATTTCCGACAGAGAAGACACGAGGCGCTCCAAGGCTAATTCGCGATCTCCAACAGAAATGATGGCCAGAATATTGCCTATATCGCCCAACTCAATCTGAATTCCGTAATCATCACGCAGAATGTCATAAACTTCAATTCCTGCCAACCCTATTTCTCTAGTATAGACAGAAAGTTTGGTGTGGTCAAAATCAAACACCGAATCCCCATTAATAAGTTCCGTGGAGAAAGCGTAGTATCCGCCGATCTTGTTGACTTCTTCTCGCGCATAGTGAGCAAGAGCAGAGACTTTTTGAAAGATATTTTTACCGTCCAAGGCAAGATTGCGTCGAGAAATATCCAACGAAGACAAGAGCAGATAGGAGCCGCTGGTGGTCTGGGTCAGGTTAATCGTTTGCCGCACATGACCTGTACTAAGGCGACCATTTTTTAGCAAAAATGAACTTTGGGTCAGAGAACCGCCGGTTTTATGCATGCTGACTGCCGACATATCTGCGCCTGCGGCCATCGCACTGATGGGCATATTCTCACCGAAATAGAAGTGAGTACCATGCGCCTCATCTACAAGAACATGCATATTATGGCGATGAGCGAGCTCTGTAATGGATCTTAAATCGGAACAAATACCATAATAGGTAGGATTATTAACAAAAATTGCTTTGGCATCCGGATTTTCCTGGATAGCTTTTTGTACCTCGGCAATCGACATGCCTAAGGGTATTCCCAACAGTTTGTTGACGCCGGGATTAACATAAACAGGAATTGCGCCACTGATAATTAGGGCGTTAATGGCACTGCGGTGGACATTGCGGGGCATAATAATTTTGTCGCCCTGTTTGCAGACGCTCATAATCATGGCTTGGACAGCTGCCGTGGTACCGTTGACCATGAAAAATGCATGTTCTGCACCAAAAGCATCTGCAGCTAGCTCCTCAGCCTCTTTGATGACGGAGACGGGATGGACCAGATTATCAAGCGGTTTCATGGAATTGACATCCACCGAAAGGCATTTCTCACCTAAAAATTCTGTGAGCTGAGGGTTTCCTCGGCCTTGCTTATGGCCGGGCACGTCAAAGGGTAGCACTCGCATGGATTTGTATTTTTGCAGTGCTTCATAAATAGGTGCCTTACCTTGCCAAAGTGAATGCATAAAAACCACCACCTTTCAAAATCAGTAGACATTCATGCTACTCAATAGTTCAAACATCTCTTAGCGAAGATCAATCGTAATGGGAAGATATAACTTCAAGTAAAGTGGAAATCTCAATCTACGGTTTTTAATGTATCAGAAACAAGTCAATGAGTCTATACTGATTTTTAGGGTCTCAACGTTAATCTACTCTGCTGAGCGGAAAACAGCTCGACCGCATTTAGAAAAATACATGTAGGAGCAAAATTTAAGGCAATCACCTTTGTTAGGCAGGTACAGGCTTAGTTTTCTATTTAGTAGTTTGCTGCAAGGGAGGCTCAAAGGTATAATGAAAAAATACGGGAATTTATAGAGTAAAAGGAGCCTAGCCTGATTTTTCGGGAAGCTCCTTTAAAAAATGCGTTTTTTTGAAATATTTCTGTTATTTTAGGAGGAAATGAAGTTAAGATGTGGAAGTGTTAAATGAGAATATGCTGAGTGAGGATTTCGAGTTTTATCATTCAATAGAGAGTGGCTTGTGATGGAAGCGCAGAAATCAGTCAAATACTTAACAATCTGTCATCTAAGGAGCCAGACGAATGAAAAAGGTTAAGAATGAAGTTGTAGCAGCTATTATTGTGGGTTCGGATTTCTTGAGAATGAGTATTGCCCAATTAAACCCAGATGGCACTTTAATGATTCTAGAGGATACTTTTCTCCCCAACAATATTGGCAAGGATACCTTTGCCACGAGAAGAATTTCACCTAAAACTATTAAAGAGACCTGTGCCGGATTAAAAGGTTTTGCTAAACTAATGAAGGATTATCATGTGAAAATATATAGGGCAATTGCGACAAGTGGACTTCATGAGGCAGATAATCGCGACTATATAATTGAACAAATCAGACTTGTTGCTGGTATTGAGGTTGAGATTATTAATAATGTTCAAGAAAGATTCTTTATATATAAGGCCTTAAGACACTATTTAAATGACTTTGATAATATAGACCTTACAGATTCACTTATAGTAAACATAACCTCGGGCGGTGTTGAAGTATCAATGTACGCAATCGATGGCTTGAAATTTACAGAATATCTTAAAATGGGACCTTTAAGATTAAGGGAAATCCTATCTACCTTAGAAACAAAAACTATATCTTTCCCTAAGGTGATGGAAGAGTATATTGAAAGTAAAATCTATTTGCTAAAGCCGAAACTAAAAAAAATGCCTATCAAACAATTTATTGGACTGGGCGGAGACCTCACTACCATTCTGGAAATTTGTAATTTAAATAATCAATCCTATCTTAGCAAAGAAACTCTCGAACAACTCTATATGGACTTCAGAGAGATGAATACTGATCAGATGGTTGATAAGTTCCATATTTCTGCTGCGAAAGCAGAATTATTACTACCTGCAATTTTAATCTTTCATAGCTTTTTAATTAGGACTAAAGCGGTGGGTATTTATGCACCCATGATTACTAGCCGTCTGGGTATTCTCTATGGACTGATTGATAAGTTGTATGATCTTCCCAGAAAAACGAATGCTGAAAATGATATTATTAGTTCCGTCTGGTATATGGCTGAGAAATATGGTGTTGATAAACAACATGCTTCCTATGTGGAAAAAATGTCCTTATCCTTGTTTGATAAAACTTGGAAGTATCACAAACTGGGCTATCAAGAGAAATTATATCTCCAAGTGGCTGCGATCCTACATGATTCTGGCAACTATGTTAGTTTAAGCGAGCATGGCAGCCATTCCTCCAATATTATTCGTACTCAGAGTATTATGGGATTCTCGGATAAAGAATTGGAATTAATTTCTAATATTGCCAAATACCATACTACTCAAATACCAACTTATGCTGACCGCAGTTATTATGTTTTAAGCCATCATGAAAAAATCTTAGTCTCAAAATTGTCGGCAATTTTAAAAATTGCCGAATCCATGGATATTTCCCATATGCAAAAGATTCATGATATTGAAGTGCTTGTTTCAGACGATACTCTTCAGCTTAGCTTACTAAGTAATAAAGATATTCTCTTAGAAAAGTGGGACATAATGAATAACGCGGAATTTTTTCAAGAAGTTATGGGCATCAAAATAAAACTGAAGGGATAAAGCGCAATTGAATAATCATTCTTTTTCAACCTTGCATTTTATTAATAGAGAACTTAGCTGGTTAGAATTTAATGGAAGAGTTTTAGAAGAGGCGCAAGATACCAATAATCCACTTTTTGAACGATTGAAATTCCTTTCAATTGTAGGGTCTAATTTGGATGAATTTTTTATGATTCGGGTAGCCTCCTTACAGGATCAGGTCAATGCAAACATTGTAAAAGCTGACCCTTCTGACCTTACGCCTAATGAGCAAATTGAAAGAATATCCGCTCGAACCCATAAACTAGTTGTAGATATGTACAATTGTTACAATCGTTCCTTAATAAATTCTCTCAAGAAAGAAAATATATTCTTTATTAAACCAAAGGATTTAACCACTATTCAACTCGATTTCATTCGAGACTATTATGATAATAACATTTTTCCAGTACTCACCCCTATGGTTATTGATAAAAATCAACCATTCCCTTTAGTTTTAAATAAAACATTAAATATTGCGTTATTATTACAGGATACCACAAACGTCAATCCGATATTTGGCACAATCCAAGTTCCTTCAGTATTAAATAGATTTGTAGAAATTCCTTCCTCAGAATCTAAGAAATCCTTTATTTTATTAGAAGAAATTATAAAATTAAAGCTGACGACCCTCTTTGGTAATCACAAGATTATTGCCACAGGGTGCTATCGGATTATTAGAAATGCCGATTTAGATGTGGATGAGGATGAATCGGAGGATCTTCTCACGGCTGTTCAGTTATCCCTAAAGCAAAGAAAATGGGGTAGTGCCATTCGCCTGGAAATTGAACATGGTCTAAATCCTTTGCTTCTCAAACTTCTGGAAGAAGAATTGGAGATTTCGGCCGAAGCGGAGTATAAAATTAGTGGGCCCATTGATCTAACTTTTTTAATGAAGTTAAGTGGGCTAAAGGGCTATGACTCCCTACGCTATGAGCCCATCAAGCCAAATGCCTATACTACTCTTTTAGACAATGACGATATCTTTAAATCAATCTCTAATCAAGACATTCTCTTACATCATCCCTATGATTCCTTTGATATGGTCGTGGCTCTTGTTAAAAAAGCGGCCGAAGATCCGGATGTTCTGGCGATTAAACAAACACTTTATCGGGTAAGCGGCAATTCTCCTATTGTTGAAGCCTTAGCTCAGGCGGCCGACAACGGGAAGCAAGTTACCGTGCTCTTAGAATTAAAAGCACGCTTTGATGAACAAAATAATATAACTTGGGCTAAAAAACTTGAAACGGCTGGTTGTCATGTGATCTATGGACTGGTTGGCTTAAAAGCTCATTGCAAAATATTATTAATTGTGCGACGTGAAGAGGGTTTTATCAAGAGATATGTTCATCTGGGAACCGGCAATTATAATGATATTACGGCAAAATTATATACAGATTTAGGTCTATTGACCGCTAATCCCTATTTCGGAGCAGATGCTTCCGCAATCTTCAATACATTATCCGGCTGTTCCAGCCCCTCGCATCTTTACAAATTGACACTTGCGCCGATTGGCTTGCGAAAAAAGTTTTTGGATTTAATCCAAAAAGAAACCGAATACGCAAAATTAGGCAAACAGGCGAGAATAATTGCTAAACTGAATTCTTTGGTTGATACAGAAATTATTGAGGCACTTTATAATGCTTCCACTGCCGGGGTTACGATTGATTTAATTGTACGAGGTATTTGCTGTCTGCGGCCAAAAATACCCTTAATTAGCGAGCGAATTACGGTTCGGAGCATCGTCGGCAGATTCCTCGAACATAGCCGAATCTATTATTTTTATGGAGATGGTGAGGAAGCGATTTACCTTTCCAGTGCCGATCTGATGAAGCGAAACTTAGATAGAAGGGTTGAACTTTTGTTTCCGGTTGAGGACCCGACTGCTCGAGAAAAAGTAATGAATGTCTTAGCTTTAGCCTTACAGGATACCACTAAAGCGAGAGTTCTAAATTCAGATGCTACCTACAGTAAAATAAATAAACGAGGAAAGGAGATTATTAATAGTCAGGAAATCTTGCTTAGCCCTTATGCACGTGAAAATGCCCTAGATGAAGTAGTTCCTACTCGTACGGAATTTGTTCCTATTATCTCCTATAGAAGAAATTGAGTCTTGGATTTCCGGGTAATGTTAAATTATTTAAAGGGAAATTTTTAATAATTTGCTTTGGAGGCGGATAATAATGGTTGAATTGTTGTCTAGGCACGAGACTGGAGTGCAGGAGAGTATATTTGAAGAAAGTTTGACTTCAAAATATGCTGAAAATGATATTATTCATTCTTTAGTACAGATGATCCCAATTGTGAAACCGATCATCGATGGGGTTATGTCAATGCCAGGTAATAAATACAAGGATAAGAGGGTGAGCGATTTTCTGCTGCTCCTTTACCTAAGTTTAAAGGTGTCAGAAAAGCAAATGGCAAAATCAGAGTTTGAAGACAATATTCGATGGGCTAAAACAGAAGCGTTTTATGATATGTTTAATTTGGCTATTGAAGGAGCAGTAAAGTCCCGAAGTAGAGAAAAACTGATAATGAATGTAATGATACTTTCCAATTTATTTTCAGTTAAAAATAATGGAGAATTTTGTCCTGAGGAATACATTTACGCCCTCGGACAACTGTCTCCTCTTGAAGTTAAGATAATATCCGTATTTTATCAGAGTTATAAAACCGACGTCGAACCTTCAGATAGTGAGAGTGAACTTCAAAAAGCAAATCGATTAGATGCACAGGGTAGACTAATTTCAGAATTAGGAATATACAGCGAGAATTTGCTTTTTTTGCTTAAAAGGATTGAAAAGTTAGGGTTTATTAAAGAGTTAAAAGGCTCTTTGGGGGGTTATAGTGGAGGACGTTTTACGATTACAGAATCCCTTAGTAGAATGATGGATTATCTTGCAGAACATCCTTTGGCTGCGATGGTAATATAAAGTAAAGAAGCTATCCCAAATGTGGGTAGCTCCTCTCTAGTTGCCCTTAAAGATGAAGGGTTTTGTTGAATGTTTTAGAGGATTTCGTCCAACCTTTGTTTGATTTCAACTAAGAAATTACGCGTATTGACAACCTTCTTGTTGGTTACTTCAGACAGTTCAGCTAAATCCTTGGTCATAACCCCTTCTGCTATGGTTTTAATGGAGGCTGCTTCTAACTTGTCGGCAAATACAATAAGTTCTTCAATTTTATCGAGTTCACCGCGTTTTTTCAAAGCTCCGGTCCAAGCGAAAATGGTGGCCATGGAATTAGTTGAGGTTTCCTCTCCTCGGAGGTGTTTGTAATAGTGTCTGGTGACAGTACCATGAGCTGCCTCAAATTCATAATAACCGTCAGGAGATACTAACACTGAGGTCATCATGGCCAGGCTACCAAAAGCAGTAGCTACCATGTCAGACATGACATCCCCGTCGTAATTCTTGCAGGCCCAGATAAAACCGCCTTCTGACCGGATAACACGGGCCACGGCATCATCAATTAAAGTATAGAAGTATTCGAGCTTGGCTTTTTCAAACTTCAGCTTGTACTCTTGGTCGTAAATAGCTTGGAAAATATCCTTAAAGGTATGATCATAGATCTTAGAAATAGTGTCCTTCGTGGAGAACCACAGATCTTGCTTAATGTCAAGGGCATAATTGAAGCAAGTCCGAGCAAAGCTTGCTATAGATTTGTCAATATTGTGCATCCCTAGAATGACTCCCTTGCCTTTGAAACTAAAAATGGTCTGTCGTGTTTCGCCGTTCTCTCCGGTAAAAACAAGCTCAGCTTGGCCGGGCTGCTCGACCCGATATTCAACATCTTTGTAGATGTCACCATAGGCGTGTCTAGCTATAGTAATAGGCTTTTTCCAAGTGCGGATAAACGGTTTCACGCTATCGACAATGATTGGCGCTCTGAAAACAGTTCCATCAAGAATTGAGCGGATCGTGCCGTTAGGGCTTTTCCACATTTCTTTAAGGTTATATTCTTCGATCCTCTGAGCATTGGGTGTGATGGTGGCACATTTAACCGCCACGCCATATTTTATAGTGGCAAGGGCCGAATCTATCGTAATTTGGTCGTTTGATTCATCCCTTTTCTGCAATCCCAAATCATAATACTCAGTTTTAAGTTCAACATAGGGTTCAATTAATAATTCTTTAATCCATTTCCAAATAATCCGGGTCATTTCGTCCCCATCCATTTCTACCAAGGGAACATTCATTTGAATTTTAGTCATTAAATTTTCACCTTTCCGATCATTGAGGGTTATAAGCCCTAATTCTACAAAGTTTTAATAGTACTTAAGGAAAAAGTAGAAAGACCCCGGTAATGCTGGGCTTTTTTACGTTATATAGTAGTTTCGGGTTGCGGAGGTTCACAGACATTGGGGTCTTAAAACTCTTTAAGTAAGATCTTACTTAAAGAGTTTTATAACATCAAGTAGTTCCATCTAAAATCCTTCTTCCTCAAATTATTCAGCAATATAGGCTCTGGAGCAAGCTTTTCCTTAGGCTAGAATGTGTACGGATTTCATGGTTGGCGGAACGCGGCAGTTTCCGCTTCAGGATGATACATTATATAGTAGTAGATTAAGTAATCTTTTGCAAATACAATGCCACGCAAAGCAAAGGGGAAATATAGTTGACTTTGTCAATTAGTTTTTGGTATAATGATTTTACTTACTTATGAGAGGATTATAGGAGGAGGTATCATTGTGAATTCTAGATATACGCCTTTGATACACATCGTTCGAAGATTCAATCGGTTCTATACCAATATTTTGGGGCTATTGGATAAACATATGCTGGATAGTGAGTTTTCGCTGGCGGAAGCCCGGGTTTTGTACGAAATTGGACATACGGAAATTTGTACAGCCAAGGGATTAATCGAAGTTCTAAAAATTGACCCGGGCTATCTAAGTCGGATTATAAAACGCTTTGAGAAGGATAACCTTATAGACAGAGTGCAGGCCCCAGAGGATGGACGATTATATTACCTTCATCTTACAAATAAAGGTAAAGATACCCTTTCAAAGCTGGACGACCTGTCCGACGGTCAAATCTATCAAATGATCAGTTATTTGCCAGAACAAGACCAAATGAAGGTTGTGGAGAGCATGAAAACAATCGAAAATACTCTTGTGGGGGAACCGGTGCTTACTAATGAAAAAGTTAAAATACGTTGCGATTTGAGACCAGGAGATATGGGTTATCTAATTCATCTCCATGGCTGGATTTATGCTGAGGAATGTGGATATAATCATATATTTGAAGGTTATGTCTGCAAAACTATTGCTGATTTTTTTGAAAATTACAGTTCGCAAAAAGACAGGTTATGGTTTGCAGAAGTGAATGGGAAAATGATTGGGGCCATTGCCATTGTCGAACATTCAGCGAGACAGGCTCAGTTCCGCTGGTTTATCCTACACCCCGCCTTCAGAGGGATTGGACTTGGCAAAACGCTGCTGAATGAAGCTATGAAATACTGTAAGGAACAAAGATATCAGCAGGTATTTCTGGAGACTACGGAAGACCAAAAAACTGCGATAAAAATGTACAAAAAAGCGGGCTTTAGGAAAGTGGCAGAACATGACAACAAAGTGTGGGGCAAGAAATTGGTTGAACACACCTATGAGTTGAACTTACTGTGATTTAAGAGCGTGATGGGAAACGAGTTTCAGTTGGTTGTAGAGATTAGTCATTTTTGTATTCCTTGCCAATTGACCAGCAATTAGCGAACGGCTTTCCTAGTTGCCAATACTTGCCTTGAGGTCTATCAAAAAGGATGGGTTTAACTTTGGAGAAGTCTATCGTATCATTGGTTAATACTTCTTCATTACAATAGGTATTAATTGGTTGTACAAAGAACACATCGTGTTTCGGCATATCAATAATGTTTACTACTTTGCATTCCATACATATGGGAGCGTCTTTAATCATGGGAGCGCTTTTTAATTCTCCATAAAAACTCTCGAAAATATTAGATTTATCATAATCTGCGCCGGATACAATGCCAACAAAGTCAGCTTTTATAACCATGTCCTCTGAGGGGAGATTAATACTTAAGGTCATATTTTCCTTTATGCCCCTAATTGAGTAGCGTGTCTTGACCATACTGAGTGACAAGGTGTTGAAATCGATGATGCCCACATGAGCGATGTTTATGTAATTGATCCTTCCATTTACTTCGGTTCCAATTAAAGTTACTGGGGTTGGGTATAGTGCATTAACAGGTCCTAAATTTTTTTTCATTGATTCATACAACTCCATTCTACTAAGATTTGCCTTAACCATAGATTACTACTTTTTAGCCACAATAACAGCATTGCTTTACCTTCGAGAACGTATAACAACTTTTTCCCATAACTATAACTCTATATTGGCAGTATTGCTAAAAAACACTTCACTTATAATTTAAGTGAAGTGTTTTTTAGTTTTGTGGAAATCATCCTTAAGACTGTCTCAATGTGGATATAAATGAGATGTGAAACATAGGCAGACAAGGCAAGCTGGGAATAGAATAGTGAGTTATTGGAAATATTAAGGAGTGTTCGCAGCGCTTTTGGAAATATAATTTGCAGAAAAGTAGATAGAGATTGGACCAAGCGAAATATGGCTTCGTTTCGGTCATATACTTTAGTATGGAGGGATGCCAGTGGAACATTCCGTGCGATTAGGAACGCAAAAATATCGGGAAGCTATCTGTGGCTGTTTACTTAAACTGCGTGAACAAGAACAACTTCCTTTAGAAATTGCCGAACAGCGGCAGGGAAAACGTTGGCTTATACAGTGTAAGTTTCAGGACCCGTCGCCAGAGGTGGCAGATGATAAGGGAATAGTTCAAAGAATCTACCGTTATTACTTGGCGAATGCTCTAGCAGAGACGATTTTGTTACATTGGGAGAAAGAGCATATTGAGCAGACGATTAAAAAAAAGCATCATTTAACAGAAAATAATTGGGAGATAGTAATCAACAAGGCTTTAGATTATCTGAACAAAGGACTGGGTCAAGTTCAGAGATATCAAGTTAATCGTAAGGCCAGTCTCGTTACCCAGATTTTAAGTTGTTTGGAGCACAGTGTTATTTTTGACATGGAGGGCTTTTTGCATTTTCGTGCTCAGGAGTATAAGAACGATGTGAGTAAAGCAGTGGAATTTGCTCTGAATGAATATGTTATTGAAAAGGAGTACTTGGAATTTATTCAGCTTTTAAGACATTTCGTGGATAGTCAAAAGCCTCGTTTAGAGTGTTTGCACGTTGGCATGACGCCTAAAGGGAAGTTCCACCTTTATAACAATGAAGGAGTTAAAGTAACGCATCAGTTTTTGGAGGATTACCAACTTGACAACGTCCAGGAGTTAGGTTACGAAGATTTATTGGTCAGCGCTTTGATTGCTGTCGCACCTCGCCAGGTTACGTTACATATTCGTTATGAGGGTTACAAAGATACGTTGCAAACAATTCGCAGTGTTTTCGGAGAGCGTGTGCAGGATTGTCAGGGTTGTTCCCTATGTGAAAAATTTTGACAAAGAAGAAGGTTCATTGTTATAATACAAGAAGACTAGAGAATTTTGCTGATAAATTCAGTTAAGATGATAGTGGTCAGGTTATATATTAAGTTGTAAAGCGTTGAAAGGGAGAGTACCTTGGTTCTGACGTGTCAGAGAAGGAGTGCCTAGGCTGTAAGCATTTCTCACGAACGTACAGGAGAAAACCACCCTTGAGTGTTGGGCGTAAGCAAGCCCAGCCGTATCCTGCGTTAAGGGAGATCGAGTGAAAGGTAGTTCATGTAACCTTTCAATTGGGTGGAACCACGGGAGTAAACTCTCGTCCCTAGTAGGGACGAGAGTTTTTTATTTTTAAATATTACTAAGGAGTGATTGCAATGATTCAAGTCACCTTAAAAGACGGCTCAATTCGCGAGGTTGAACAGGGAACGACAATAGCAGGACTTGCGGCTACTATCTCTCGAGGATTGGCGAAGGTCGCTATCGCCGGGAAAGTCAATGAGAAAATGAAGGATCTTACGTATCAGCTTACAGAAAACGCGGTGGTAGAGATCGTAACCCTAGATAGTGATGAAGGATTAGACATTTTACGACACTCTACAGCACACTTGATGGCTCAAGCCGTGGCAAATTTATTTCCGGGGACGAAATTCGGGATTGGCCCCTCGATCGCTAAGGGGTATTACTATGACTTTGACTCCGAACATGTCTTCACCCCAGATGATTTGGTGAGTATCGAGAAAGAAATGAGTCGGCTCGTGAAAGAAAAACATGCTTTCGAACGGAGAGAAGTCTCACGAGCAGAGGCATTGGCCTATTTCAGTGACTTAGGTGAAAACTACAAAGTGGAACTTATCAATGGTCTTCCCGAGGACGCAGTGATTTCAATGTACACACAGGGGAACTTTACTGACCTCTGTGCTGGCCCACATCTTCCTTCAACAGCAGGCGTTAAGGCCTTTAAGCTCATGAGTTTGGCGGGAGCGTATTGGCGGGGGGACGAGAAAAATAAAATGCTCCAGCGTATCTATGGAACAGCCTTTGCTAAACCTGCTGATCTGGAAGATCACTTGTATAAGTTAGAAGAGGCTAAACGACGGGACCATCGTAAGCTCGGTCTAGAGCTTGATCTTTTTAGCTTACACGAGGAGGGGCCAGGTTTCCCCTTTTTCCATCCGAAAGGTATGATCGTACGCAATGCCCTTGAAGATTTCTGGCGGCAGGAACACCGTAGACGTGGATATCAAGAGATTAGGACCCCAATTATTCTGAATCGTTCGATGTGGGAACAATCTGGACACTGGGATCATTATAAAGAAAACATGTATTTTACTGTAATTGATGATCAGGATTATTGCGTGAAACCCATGAATTGTCCAGGCGGTATGATCATGTATAAAACAAAACTTCGAAGTTATCGTGACCTTCCACTTCGTGTAGGGGAACTGGGACTTGTACACCGCCATGAACTTTCGGGTGCGCTCCATGGTTTGCTACGGGTTCGAAACTTTACTCAGGATGATGCGCACATTTTTATGCTCCCTTCTCAAATCAATGAAGAACTTATTGGAGTCATTGAATTGATAGACTTTTTCTACAAAGTATTTGGCTTTGAGTATAATGTGGAATTGTCGACCCGTCCGGAAGATTCCATGGGATCGGATGAGGACTGGACAACGGCAACCAACGCACTTCAAAGAGCATTAGAGGAGAAAGGGATCGATTACAAGATTAATCCGGGCGATGGAGCCTTCTATGGACCGAAGATAGATTTCCATGTGAAGGATTGCCTCGATCGGACTTGGCAGTGTGGAACGATTCAACTCGATTTTCAAATGCCTGAGAAATTTGACTTGTCATATATTGGTGAAGATGGTCAAAAACATCGTCCGGTCATGGTTCATCGAGTCGTTTATGGAAGTATCGAACGATTTATTGCGCTACTGACAGAACACTATGCAGGGGCTTTTCCTGTCTGGCTCGCTCCAGTACAAGTCCGTATCCTGCCGATTAGTGAACGGCATCATGAGTATGCTAAAACCTTAGTCGCTCGTCTTAATGACCTCGATATAAGGGGAGAAGCGGATGACCGCAAAGAAAAGATTAGCTATAAGATCAGAGAAGCTCAAACTGAGAAAATCCCGTTCACATTAGTTGTGGGGGATCAGGAAGCTGAGTCTAATATGGTAGCCGTTCGGCGGTATAATCAAGGGGATGCAGGAGAAAAAATGACGGTTGAAGAGTTTATTTCACTTATTCAAGCAGAAATTAAGAGTAAGAAAATCATGAAAGTTAACATCAAGGAAACTTAAGCTGGAATAGAATGAATAACTATGTTAAAATTGACATTTTGTTGAGATGGAGTGTTGACAAAGGCTAGTTATTGAGATAAGATACTTGTTGTCAAGCAGAAGCCATCCGCTTCTCACCTTACGGCGTACGTTGTTAAGGTATCTTCTGGTCCTGAGCTTAGTATGTGCTCACGATTGTTTTAGAAGACGGGTGGTATTCATCCGTCTTTTTTGTTTTGCGCTGATATTATAAATGGGGGTGGTTTCTTATTAGCAAGGACTTAAGACTAAATGACGAAATCCGGGTTAGGGATGTCCGTCTTGTCGGTGAAGAAGGGGAGCAGTTGGGAATTATGACGGCTAGGGACGCCTTGAGCCTCGCAGTCGAGAAGTCTTTAGATCTCGTAGAGATCGCACCGACGGCTAAGCCGCCGGTCTGTAAACTGATGGATTATGGTAAGTACAAGTACGAACAAGCCAAGCGAGACAAAGAGGCTCGCAAAAAACAAAAGAATATGGAAATTAAAGAAGTTAAATTGCGCCCGAACATTGAGGATCATGACTTCGAAACCAAAGCCCGCAACGCTCAACGCTTCTTAGCGGATGGAGATAAAGTGAAGGTGACGATCATGTTCCGCGGGCGGGAAGTTACCCACCCTGAGCTGGGGAAATCGCTATGCGTGAGACTCGCTGAATTTTGTAAAGCAGAGTGCACTGTAGAGCGCGAGCCAAAACTTGAGGGACGAAACATGATTATGATTTTGGCCACAATTAAACACGATTAATTACCGAGAGGGGGATTACTCTAATGCCGAAAATGAAAACTCACCGTGGAGCAGCTAAGCGCTTTAAGAAAACAGGAACTGGTAAAATAATCCGTATGCACGGTTATACCAGCCACATGTTGGAGAAGAAATCACCGAAAAGCAAACGGAATTTGCGCAAATCAACGGTGATGCACAAATCCGATGTGAAACGTATTAAGAGTTTGATTGCTTATCTATAATACTTTAGTTAAAAGGAGGTCTTCGGGATGGCCCGTGTAAAAAAAGGCGTAACCAAACATGCACGACATAAAAAGATTTTAAAGTTAGCAAAAGGATATCGTGGGGCGAAAAGTAAACTCTACCGCCCAGCGAATGAACAAGTCTTAAAATCCTTAGCATATTCCTATGCCCATAGAAAAGATAACAAAGGCAACTTCCGTAAGCTCTGGATCGCCAGAATTAACGCAGCCGCACGTCTGAACGGTCTATCTTATAGCCGTATGATGAACGGTTTGAAGAAAGCTGGAGTTTCTGTTAATCGTAAGATGCTGGCAGAACTTGCGATCAGCGACGCTGCAGCGTTTACAGAAATCGTCAAGGTTGCCAAGGTACAAATTAACGGGTAAGTCGAGAGGGTGCAGATGCATCCTCTTTTTGGCAGGTGGCAAAGTCAGCTAGGTTTTTTCTCCGGGAGGTGGTATGGATGATTGAGTCCTTATCCAATGAACAGGTGAAATATGTGGTCTCTTTACAGCGGCGTAAAGCCCGTGAGGAGGCCCAATTGTTTGTGATTGAAGGATGGCGATTCGTTGAGGAGGCAGTGCGTAGAAAAGCTCCAATTAAAAAGGTTTATGTTTGCCAGGAACGTGAGCTGCCAGAGTGGCGGTCTCTTCAGAAAAGGCTAGCTGAACTAAGTATTCCTTTTGAGGAAGTGGCTGAACGAGTTCTGCGTAAAATGAGTGTAACGGAAGAACCACAAGGAATTTTAGCTGTTGTGCGTCAAACGAATAATTCGTGGAGTGATTTACAAATTGACAGGTTTTCTGTCTTGCTTATCTTAGACGGAATTCAAGATCCTGGTAATCTCGGTACCATTCTCCGCACTGCGCTGGCTTCGGGGGTCCGTTATGTCTGCTTGACTCCGGGGACCGTCGATTTATATAATCCTAAAGTGTTGAGGAGTACAATGGGAGCTCTTTTTTCCTTAGTTCTGCTGCCTGGTAAGCAACCTGAAGACATTTTGGACTTTTGCCGAAAACAGGGCCTGAGTGTCTATATGGGAGATATCCAGGGGAGCTCGATTTTTCAGACAATATTACCGGCGGGTCCATTGGCCTTGGTTGTTGGAAATGAAGGCAAGGGTCCATCTTCAGTGTTTCGGAGTGCAAACGTCCATCGTGTTACGATTCCGATGGCTCAAGACGTAGAATCCCTAAATGTAGCAATAGCTACGGGTATATTGCTCTATGAAATTGTTCGCCAAAGGGATTTCTTGTAAAACATAGCTCAGATATGCTATAATTTTCTTTGAACACGGAAATAGGATAAAAAACCCAATATAATGCGATGATCGGGTTAAAAGGAGCGCTTTCTTTTCAGGGAGGTATGGCCAAAGAGTGTAAGCCAGCTAAGAAGGTATCTACCTCTTAAGGTATTATGAAGGAAGTAACAAGTCAAAGCTGCCTTGGATATTTGGCGTCATACTGACTGGCTATTTACTGGAATATGCCTAAGATTGAAGAGGTTAAATTTCGCCTGGGAGTGGCCTACTGATCTGTAGGTAGGCCCGGTCTCCGCCGTTAATAGGAGCTTAAGTGTGGCTGAATTGGCCAAACTAGGGTGGTACCGCGAGAGTAGACTCTCGTCCCTTTCAGGGGACGGGCGTCTTTTTTTATGGTATCAGTCAGCAAGTATAAGTTTCGGGTGGGTCCCTATGGATTATGAAAGGGTGGTTTACTTGAAGAGTGAAATACAACGTATCGGAGAAGAGACATTACGAGAACTGAAGGAGCTGGACAGGCAAGATGCGCTCCAAGAGCTTAAGGTGAAAGTCCTCGGAAAAAAAGGATCGCTAACGGCATTACTGCGTCAAATGGGTGGCTTAAGCCCTGAAGAGCGGCCGATGATGGGCCAAGTTGTCAATGATATGCGTAGCTGCCTGGAAAAAGCGTGGGAAGAACGTGGTGTGGAGTTAGACATCCTAGCTTTGCAGAAGCGATTGACTACGGAACGGATTGACATTACGTTGCCAGGAACTTGTGTTTCAAGGGGACATCATCATCCCCTTACTCAAGTCATTGAAGAAATTGAAGATATTTTCTTAGGAATGGGATTCCAAATTGCTGAAGGACCGGAAATCGAGACGGATTATTATAACTTTGAAGCCCTTAATCTTCCCAAGGAGCACCCGGCTCGTGAAATGCAAGATTCCTTCTATATTACAGAGGAGATTCTGTTACGAACTCAGACCTCTCCCGTTCAAATTCGAACGATGGAAAGACTCTATCCGGCTTTGCCCGTGAAAATCATTGCACCCGGAAAAGTCTACCGTAATGATGACGATGCGACCCATTCCCCAATGTTTCATCAGGTTGAGGGGCTTGTAGTTGATCGTGGGATTCGGATGTCAGATCTTAAAGGTATTCTATTAAACTTCTCTCGCCAAATGTTTGGCGAATCCAGAGAAATTCGTTTGAGGCCGAGCTTTTTTCCATTTACTGAGCCCAGCGCAGAGGTCGATGTTTCTTGCATGCTTTGTGGAGGAGCAGGATGTCGTCTCTGCAAAGGGAGCGGGTGGATAGAAATATTAGGGTCGGGAATGGTTCATCCCAGAGTCTTGGAAATGGGCGGCTATAATCCGCAGGACGTCACGGGGTTTGCCTTTGGTATGGGAGTTGAACGCATTGCGATGCTAAAATTCGGAATTGAAGATATGAGACTTTTATTTGATAATGACTTGCGCTTTTTGCAGCAGTTTTAAGGGGGAAAGGTCATGAAAGTCAGTTTAGAATGGTTGCGTGAACTGGTTGATATCGACCGGAGCGTAGCAGAGTTAGCAGAAACGTTAACCCGTGGCGGGATTGAAGTTGAAGATGTCGAGAACCTGAATAAAGGCTTCGAAAAAGTGGTGATCGGTGAAATAGTCAGTTTAACAAAGCATCCCGATGCCGATCGGCTCTGGGTTTGTGTCGTGAATGTGGGTCAAGAAGTGGTGACGATTGTCACAGGAGCCCAGAACTTACTGGTCGGAGACCGGATTCCTGTAGCCTTAGTAGGGTCAACCCTTCCCAATGAACTCTCCATCCGGAAGTCGAAACTTCGAGGAGTTGTTTCCCAAGGTATGCTGTGTTCGCGTGAAGAGCTCTTGCTTGATGCGACGGTAGGTTTGGATCGCAGTGCAGAGGGGATCCTTGTTTTGCCTCATGAGGCCCCAATTGGAGAGAATTTTGGCAAATATTTAGGGCGCGAAGACAGTGTCTTGGACTTGGAACTCTATCCGAATCGGCCGGACTGTTTGGCGATGGTGAATGTCGCCCGTGAAGTTGCGTCTCTCACTGGGAAGAAGCCCCATCTGTCGAAATGGACGGAACAAAATCAAGTGCTTTCTCTTCCCACAGCCTCGGATCTTCGGATTATAATTGAAAATGAAGAATTATGCTGGCGTTATGCTGGGTTAGTGGTTGAGGATGTTCGGATTGCTCCTTCTCCGGAATGGATGCAGCGACGGCTTAAAGCGGCGGGAGTTCGCCCCATTAACAATATTGTGGATATTACGAACTATTGTATGTTGGAAATGGGACAACCGTTACATGCCTTTGATCGGGATAAGATCAGTGGGGATGTTCACGTCCGAGCTGCGTTTCCCGGCGAAAAAGTTGTAACTTTAGATGGAATTGAACGGACACTTCAAATAGACACGTTGCTCATTGCGGATGACTGTCAGCCTTTGGCTGTTGCTGGCGTAATGGGTGGATTAGACAGTGAAATCACGAAGGATACCAAGCGCTTAATGATTGAATCCGCTCATTTTTCCGGGGTCAGTGTTCGCCGGACAAGCCGTCGCTTAGGACTCAGATCGGAGGCTTCCAATCGCTTTGAAAAGGGTATCGATGTTTACGGGATTGTAGCCACACTGGGACGGGTTTGTGATTTGCTGCTTGAATTAGGGGCTGGTCGACCGGTTGCTCTTGTGGATGTCGTGAAGAATCTCCCTGCTCAGCGTCAAGTGAGTCTTTCGGTTGAACATACGTCGACCGTTCTTGGAGCCGAGCTCGAGATGGCAGAGATTCGCCAAGTTTTGGAGGACTTGAACTTTAAATATCAGGAACAAGACGGACAATTTGAGGTTGGGATTCCGAGCTATCGCTCAGATATAACAATTGAAGAAGACCTTATGGAGGAAGTTGCTCGTCTGATTGGTTATGACCGCATACCGACCACTCTGCCGCAAGGGGACCTGACGCAAGGCAGCAGAACTCCTGAACAGGAGTTTCGCCGTCGGTTACGCAGGGCCTTTGCCCAATCTGGGATGGATGAGGTGATCACCTATACATTTACTCGCGCAGAAGCAGATGCCCAGTGGGGGAGTGCCAAGCATTCAATTCCCTTGCTCAATCCGTTACGAGAAGAACTTGGTGTTATGCGAACCTCTCTGGTGCCGGGACTTCTTGATGTAGCGGCTCGGAACGTTACGCGCCGAACTATGAATGTGAGTATTTTTGAGATCGGAAACACTTATTGGGGAGAAGAGCAGCCGTTACAAAAGCTTCCGCGTGAAGAATTGCGAGTGGCCGGGGTTGCTGTGGGTAAGAATGGAAGGCATTGGCAAAACCAACTGGTTAACTATGATTTTTATTATCTCAAAGGAATTTTAGACAGAGTTGCTTTGGAATTTGGCCTTAAATTAGAATACCGTCCTGCTGAGAATCAGGTATTACTACATCCGGGGCGTTCAGCTGATGTTTATCTTCAGAACCAGTGCGTTGGATTCCTTGGGGAAATGCATCCTTCTTTGGAAAAGACGTGGGGGCTTGAGCGAGTGGTCGTCTTTGAATTAGAGTTTGCGGCATTGTTGGCGCGGATGCGACAAACCGTTCGTGCCCACTCTATCCCGCGTTTCCCTGGGATACAAAGGGATCTAGCTGTAGTTGTAGCTAAGGACACCCCAGCTGAGGCCGTTTTGTCTAAGATGCGAAAGCTGGGCGGAGAATTGTTGCAACAAGTAGAAATATTTGATGTCTATAGGGGGAATCCTATCCCAGATGATCGCAAAAGCTTGGCTTTTGCGTTGCGTTACCAGTCCTTAGAACGGACGTTGACAGATGAGGAAGTAAATCTCCTCAATTCGCGTATTTTAGAGGGGATTCAGCAGGAGTTCGGCGCGGAATGGCGAAAATAGAGGGAAAGATTAATGCAGGGTGTACAAAGAGAGCGAGGGAGAATTGTGTCACAACAACCAGTCAAAATCACTGTGGAGATTTTTGGAGAAAAGCATGTGGTCCGCGGTGAAGGGACAGCACCTTATATCCAAGGGTTGGCGCATGAAGTTGATAAGAAGATGCGCCTGATCGCTCAACGGTTACCTCGCTTGGGTGTACACCAAATTGCTGTCTTGACCGCTCTGAATTTAGCTGATGAACTCGCTAAGTTGCGAGAAGAACAAGAAACATTAATGCAGTTGCTTGGAGATAAGACAGAGTAATAGGGACTGTTTTTTCTGAGCTATTCTTTAGGGCCCTGCTTCGTCAGCACTACGCTTACAAAGCAGGGCTTTTTAAGGTTGATTTTTTAAGAACCGAAGAAAAGGTTATGGTATAATATGCATAGTAATGAACTATTGTAAGAGAGCAACAGAAAGGGAAGATTGTTCACAACTGTGAGAAAAGCACCGGATAGTAAGTTGAAATGATGCTCTTTAATGTATGAACTAACGTTTCCTCAAGAATTTGATAGTTGAAAGGAAAGGGGGGGAGAAATATAAAATGCACATGGTGATGATTTTCTTGGATGGTTTTGGTCTGGGAGGGAAAGATGATAATCCCATTGTTGCGGCGAAAACTCCTTCGATCGATGAACTATTAGGTGGACATCTGCTTTGGGGAAAACGCTACATTACCCATAAAAATACAGTACTTAGGCCCTTAGATGCCCTGCTGGGAGTAGCGGGTACGCCTCAGAGCGCAACAGGACAGACGACACTTTGGACGGGCATAAATGCACCTAAAGCGATTGGATATCATCTCCGTGCGTATCCTAATGAACCTTTGGCTGAGATTATTGCCGAGAAGAGTATCTTTAGGCAATTAGCTGAAGTCGGGAAGACGGCCATGTTTGCTAATACCTTTACAAAGAGATATGATCAAGCGGTTGCGACCGGGCAAAGAACACATACGGCTTCAACTCTGTCGGCTTTAGCGGGAGGCGTGCGTTTAAGACGTGTTTCTGATTTAAAGGCGGGTCTAGCGGTGTATCAAGATATGACGAACGAAATACTTGTTCAGCAAGGGGAGCAGGTTGCGGTGATTTCTTCATTTGAGGCCGGTCAGCGGTTGGGAAACATAGCCTTGAACTATGATTTCACGTTGTATGAATTTTTCCAGACAGATGTCAAAGGGCACAAGCAACTTTGGAATGAAGCGATTGATTTAGTTGAACGGATTGATAGCTTTATTGGAGGTTTTCTCTCAGTTGTTGAGGAAGAAGATGTGGCTTGGATTCTAACTAGTGACCATGGCAATATCGAAGATTTTTCGGTGAAAGGGCATACAATGAATCCAGTGCCCGCACTATGTTGGTCTAAGCAACGGGTGAAATGGCCGGAATGGGATACCTTGGAAGAGGTGACTCCGGGCATTTTAACGTTATTAACTCAAGAAACGTGATTGACCGTAACTGTTAAAATATTCAACCCTCAGAGCCCTGAGAATGGCTGCTGAGGGTTTTGCTTTGACGTCCCTATTCAAATATATCGTACAAGTTAATCTCCAGGTCCTCAAAGATACCCACTGTAACTGTTTCATCTTTCCCATACACCTGTGGTTCAGTAAATACGTTCTCAGAAAGTCTATAAACTTCCATAATTTGATTAAACGGATCAACAATCCAGTATTCAAGGACTCCCGACAACCTGTAAAGTTTTAACTTAACCCGTTTATCTTTTAACGCTGTTGACGGGCTTAAGTCCTCAACCACAAGGTCAGGAACACCAATACAGCCTTTAGTGTGTATCTTTGAGTGGTCGCATACTATAGTTATGTCAGGTTCAACATAGATGTCATTTGCATCATCCAACCAGACCCCAAACGGTGCAGGATAGGCCTTGCACTGTTTACCCTTCAAGTAAGTATAAAACTCACCATATAAACTTTCCACAATAGCCTGGTGTTGGGACGATGGGGGTGGCGTCATATCGTAAATTACACCATCAATTCGTTCCCAACGTTTGAACTCGGATTTCAATGGTTTTTCTTCCACCTACAACACCCCTTGATACTATTTTAGAGTTTTCTTTAAGATCTTACTTTTGTAAGATTATACCATGTTTCTAAAAGTTTTTAAATATAGCAAAAACTCTGTGCAAGGTAAGGCTTTTGGGTTTCACAAAGTACTAATTGTACAAATTAAAGTTAACCAATTATAATAAAGTTATTGTCCCGTCTCGATATAGAGACTGGTTATTAAATAAAGGCACAATGTAGAAACAGGGGAAGTAATTACATGGATGAAATAAGCAAAAATCAATCCCGTTCGCTAGAGCTCTTAGCTCCTGCAGGTAGCTTCGAGGCGTTTAAAGCGGCGGTGGAAAACGGAGCGGATGCTGTTTACCTTGGAGGGAAAAGCTTTGGTGCCAGGGCGAGTGCAGCGAATTTTGATTTAGAAGAGCTGCTTAAGGCGGTTCGTTATGCCCATGAACGACAGGTTAAAATATATATAACCGTGAATATTCTTATTGCCGACCAAGAGTTCCAGGAACTATTGGACTATCTCTTTACCTTACACGAAATGGGTGTCGATGCCGTGATTTTGCAAGATGTGGGAGTCGCGGAGTTGATTCATACTGTTCTTCCGGAAATGGAAACTCATGCCAGCACACAAATGACGATTAACACAAGTTGGGGTGTTCAGCATTTGGAAGCGCTTGGCTTCTGTCGGGTTGTGTTGGCCAGGGAGACTTCGGCCAGCGAAATGAAAATGATTGCGGAAACGACGCCCCTCGATCTTGAAGTTTTTGTGCACGGCGCACTTTGTATAGGCTATTCCGGACAATGTCTCATGTCAAGCTTTATCGGAGGGCGGAGCGGAAACCGTGGCACGTGTGCGCAACCTTGTCGGATGACGTATCAACTTGTGAATGAAGCGCAGGAGAACCTTTTAGTACAAAAAAACACGGGGGAACATTTGTTAAGCCCACGGGATTTAAACTTAGCGGAGGAACTGGCGGAGTTAAAACGTATCGGCGTACATTCCCTTAAAGTAGAGGGAAGAATGAAGCGACCCGAGTATGTGGCGACGGTGATTCGGCTCTATCGGCAAGCTGTAAATCGGATGGAAAATCCGTTGGAAGGTAGTGCAGCTACACCTTTGCTTACCTCAGGCGAACATCAGGAATTGTTGCAGGTGTTTAATAGAGACTTTACAAGCGGATATTTCAGAGAGAACCTCGGCGCAGAACTGATGAGCTATAGCCGACCGAACAATCGGGGGACGCGTCTCGGGCGAGTGGCTCGCCTAGAACCTGGGCGATTATCCCTTAAACTGGAGGCGGCGTTACACCCTGGTGACGGGATTGAATTCTGGACAGGTCGTGGACGAGAGGGAGTCACGGTCGGGTTGATTTGGAAGGACCAGATTGAAGTTAAAGAAGGATTGCCCGGAGAAACCGTACAGATTGAGTTTTTTGGAATGGCCCAGCCTGGAGACAGAGTCTTTAAGACCAACGATGCGTTGTTGATGGAAAAGGCTCGAGAAAGTTTCCAAGAGGGACGGGAGCGACGTAAAGATCCGCTGACCATGCGTTTATCCGGGCAGTTAGGGGATAAATTGTGGTTAGAGGTCGTGGAGAGCGAGCGAAGAGTTAGCGTTTATTCGGCAAGTGCGGCTCAAAAGGCTTTGAAAAGGCCGCTGACTTGGGACTATGCCTTCCAGCAGTTAGGGCGATTAGGAACGACACCTTTTTGGTTAGATAAGTTGGAGTTGGAGATTGAAGAAGGCATTATGTTGCCAGTAAGTGACCTTAATGAAATGCGCCGTTTAGCTGTTGAAGAATTGCTAAAAGGAGTGCCTTGTCAAAGGGTCGAGCAACAAACGTATAGACAGAGAATAGAGCGCTGGAAACAGCGTCAGGCTGAAGAGCGTGTAAGTTTAATGGGCAGCGTTATCCCCCAGATTTCTGTGGCAGTAAGTGACATAGAAACGTTCCAAGCTGCCCTTAAGGCAGGTGCTAATCGGGTACTCATTGGGGGGGAACATTGGCGTTCACGGCGTGGTTTTTCACTGGAAGAGATTCGGAGTAGTTTCGAGATCTGCAGAAAGCAGGGAATCGATTGTACTTGGCGGTTACCGCGCATTTTAAATCAGGCCCAGAGTGTAAGTCTTTTGTTGGAGCTGAAAAAAGCGGCGGAGTGGGAGAAAAAACCGAAACTAATGATTTCAAATCTCGGCGAGTTGGAGATGATGCGCGCTGTTGAGGCGAATTGGGCGTTTGAAGTGGACTATTCCTTAAATGTCTTTAACGAGGCCAGTCTTGCCTATTTTTTGCGCTTGGGTGCTAAAAAGGTGACCCTTTCGCCTGAGCTTCACCACGAACAACTTGCCCATTTAGCGAAATGGCCAGGAGTGGAACTCTTGGCGTTTGGGGATCTTGAAATGATGGTGAGTGAATACTGCCCGATCGGGTCAACGTTGGGTGGGAAAAAAGGGGAACACTGCACTGGAACATGTGTGAAGGAACCACATTATTTGCGCGATCGCTTGCGCTACGATTTCCCAGTGGAGACGGATCAGGAGTGCCGGATGCACCTTTTTAATGTTAAGATCCTCAACCTTTATGAGGAGCTTGCCCAAATTCGGCGCCTAGGAGTTGCAACTGTGCGTCTGCAATTGACTCGACAAACTCCTGAACAAGTTCGGCAGATCGTTCGTTTGTTTGTTGAGGCTTGGGATAGTTTAAATGAGGGCAAAAAGGTCTCATGGATGTCGGATGAAGGGATGGCGGAGTTAACATCTCTTTTTCCGGAGGGATTTACGAAAGGACATTTTTTCCGGGGCGTTTTGTAGGTTTATGGCCAATGGAGGAGGAACTATGGGAATCGAAGCTAAGGTTTTAAATAAACTGGACTTTCCAAAGGTATTGTCACGTTTAGCTGAATATTGTATTCTTCCGCGAGCAAAGGAACTGGCCATCGCCTTAATACCGTATATTGATTGGGAAGCGGTACGCTTGGCGTTGCAAGAAACGGATGAAGGAAAGAATCTGTTGCGTGGAAATCCTCTCTTTTCTGTTCGCGGGGCTAAAGAAATTCGCTCCTATATCGAGCGTTGTTTACGAGGCGGGGTGATTCACGGAGAGGAACTACTCGAGATTCGAGATACGCTCAGAGTAGGGCGGAAAATAAAACTCCTTCTTCAGGAACTCAATGAGATGTTTCCCGGGTTATGGGAGATTGCCCTACCCATCGAACCACAGAAGGATCTAGAAGACGAAATCTCTCGTTGTATTGCAGAAGATGGCAAGGTTGCGGACAACGCTTCCACGGAACTCTCAGAATTAAGGCGTGCTCTAAACCGTCTGCAAAGCCGTATTCGAGAAAGCCTGGAGGGAACTCTACGGAGTTCTGCGTATCAGAAGATGCTTCAAGATCCTATTATCACTCAACGTTCAGATCGTTACGTGCTCCCTATAAAACAGGAATACCGGTCGCTATTTCCTGGTATCGTACACGATCAATCGGCTAGCGGTGCAACCCTCTTTATTGAACCTATGCCAGTAGTACATTTAGGTAATGAATTGCGGGAAGTGATTTTGAAGGAACAACGTGAAGTCTTGCGTATTCTTCAAATGCTCTCAGCCCAAATTGAGGTGCGTGCGGATGCCGTGGCAGAGCTCCATGAAGCTTTGGCTGAATTAGACCTTGTGATTGCCAAGGCGCATTTAAGCGTGGCGATGAACGCAGGTGCGCCGGAATTGGTCTTAGGTCAACACATAAAGCTTGTTCAGGCTAGGCATCCGCTGATTTCAGGAACGGTCGTTCCTCTTTCGGTAGAATTGGGGATTGATTTTGATACCTTAGTGATTACAGGGCCCAATACCGGGGGGAAAACTGTGGCTCTGAAAGTGGTTGGGTTGATGGCAGCCATGACTCAGTCAGGTCTTCAGATTCCGGCAGAAAGTGACTCGCGCATGGGGGTTTTCACTCAGATCTTTGCGGACATAGGGGACGAGCAAAGTGTTGAGCAATCTTTAAGTACTTTCTCAGGGCATATGAAAAACATCGTGGAAATTATTAACCAGTCCGACGGACGTTCTTTGGTATTACTCGATGAGGTTGGAGCCGGGACAGACCCAACGGAAGGTGCGGCCCTTGCGATGGGTATTTTGGCTGAACTTCATGAACGAGGCTGTCGAACGGTATCAACAACTCACTATGGAGCACTAAAGACGTTCGCCTATGAAACTCCGCGCGTTAAAAACGCTTCAGTGGAATTTGATACGGAGACCTTGCGTCCAACCTATCGGCTGTTAATTGGAATTCCAGGTAAAAGTAACGCTTTTACTATCGCCGGACGATTGGGTTTAAGTGATCAGGTCTTGGCAAGGGCCAATACCTTTGTGACGGAGAGAGAAATGCAGGTTGCAGATCTCATCGAAAACTTAGGAGAAACCCACCGCGAGATTGAATTGGAAAAACAAAAAGCTAAAACAGGACGACAAGCGGTAGAACGTCAAAGTAAAGCTCTGGAAGAAAAGACAATACTTTTAGACGAGGAATATGAAATCCTCTTAGGCTTGGCAAAGGATGAGGCTAGTGAGCTGGTTCGACAGGCTAAACGGGAAGCGGATGTCATAATTGAAGAATTAAAAGAGGCTCTTAAAAAGGATAATAAACAACAACAAGATATTGAAAAGGCCCGCCAGGGATTTCATCGAATCTCTGCGAAGCTTGACAAGGGACGGAAAGTTCAACGCTCTAGCAGCGGTTTAAGGGCAGACCAGATTAAACTAGGTCAGACGGTTCAAATGACGAAACTTAGGCAGAAAGGGCAAGTCATAAAGCTTCCGAATGCCAATGGTGAGGTCCTTGTTCAAGCGGGAATTATGAAAGTTATGGTTCCGTTGGTGGAATTAAAGTTAGCCATAGAGGAGAAGAAAATTCCACCCAGATATTCACGAGAAGCGAGTATTGGGCTTGGAAAAGCGGAGGTAATTCGTAGCGAGATTGATCTTAGAGGGATGCTCGTCGAGGAGGGAACTCAGGCACTCGACAAATATTTAGATGACGCCGTTCTCAGTGGCATTGGTTTGATTTGGGTTATCCACGGCAAAGGGACAGGAGCCATGCGTGCGGGTATACAGGATTTTCTTAGAGGGCATCCCCATGTACAAAGTTTCAGGATAGGGGAATATGGAGAAGGAGATTCCGGAGTTACGGTTGTTGAGCTAAAGTAAGAAAGAATCTATGGGCTAAAAGAGTAAAGGGATCATGGTCAGAATCTCGATAGCACTGAAAACCTGGGGAGTTACTGGTGCTGTTTATATACTAAAAGGGAGGGCATAACTGCTCTCCCTTTTAGTATAAGATCATTATTAGTCTGTTATTGTTAACTTAACCTTGCCCGAAGGAGGTCCGACCCCTGAGCCGTTAAGATTTTGAAAAGCGGCCCAGAAGACATACTCGCCAGGAACGGGAGGTTTGCCATTTTCAGCAAGTGAAATGGAAATGGAGGTTGACTTTGAGTTGGAAGCTTTAATTGGAAAGCTTTCTATCGCAGATTGGCCTGTGCGTTGAAGGTAGAAAATGGTAGAATCGCCCTTGTTATCGGCTGGGACAGTCATCGGGATGACCGCCTTAAAACTTTTGGCATTGTAGGCAATTTGACCAAGTGTGGGCGAGGGAAGCGTGGGATCCTCTTGAGGAGGACTACTTATTGGAGGTTGCACTGGCGGAGTTTGAACAGATCCTGAACCCGGATTTGAATCCGGATTTGAGCCTTGATTCGAGTTTGGATCCAAACCTAGGTCCAAACCCGGATCCGAACCTAGATCTGAAATCATCTCAGTAGGTGGTCTGTATGAAGCCTCACTGGACGGCCATATCCATGATGGGTCACGGTCAGGTAAATGCAAGAATGTTTTCGTTAAAGTATTCCTAGAGTTTGAAGTGGCTAACATATTTGGATGGTCGGCGTCTACGTCTTTTTGAATCCATACATCACTGACCCGGGTAGGGAAATTTCCTTGGGCGGCGATCTCGGTCGAGATAAATTTGGTTGGAGTTAAACTGCTGGGGAGTAGACCTGATTTTGTATCAAAGGAACCGCTCACAATCCCTGGCGGTTGAACAAAGGTTGATTGCACAGGGAGATCCTGAAGAGCGACTGTCATGACTTTTTTCCAGATTTGGGCGGGGAAGCTACCTCCATGAACTTGTCGCAGATAGTAGGGTCCTGGAGTTCCTTTCTTATCAAGGTCCGGGTTAGCGTCGTAGCCCATCCAAACAACTCCTGCGTAATTAGGAGTATATCCGGCAAACCAAGCATCCGTATTACCTGCTTTATTGCTGAGATTATCAGGCAAGGAAGAGGTACCGGTTTTTCCCGCTACAGCCCAGTTTCCAATTTGAGCACTGATTCCTGTTCCGTCAGTTACCACGCTTCGCAACATACTATTGACAATATAGGCAGTGGTTTCTTTCATCACGCGGTTGATTGTAATTTTTGGAGTAATTAAGGTATTCCCTTTGGCATCTTTGACTTTTAAAATAGCATGTTTGGTGACACTAATGCCGTTGTCGGCATAAACTCCATAAGCGGCTGTCATGTCTAGCGTGGATAACTGTGGCGTGCCTAAGGCCAAGCTCAAAACCTTATCTCCTTGTTCTAAAGGCAGGCCAAGTTTGTCTTTGCCGAACGACCAACCGTAATCGACTCCGATGAGATTAAGTAATTTGACGGCATAGATATTGACAGAGTCTTCAAGGGCATAACGCATGGTAATGAGGCCTTTCCAACCGGCATCTATGGTGTCAAAATCAGTGGGTGTCCATGCTTTCCCGTTGCTTTGATTGTAACTCACAGGCATATCGTCGAGAACGGTACCGGGGAAATATCCGCCTTTTTCGATGGCGGGCCCATAGACAACCAAGGGTTTAATCGTTGATCCGGGTTGTCGTTTGGATTGCCAAGCTCGGTTTAGTCCGCGGGTCGTATAGTCCCGTCCGCCAACCATGGCTTGAATTGCTCCGGTCGAAGGCTCAATGACAGTCATTGCTCCTTCGACCTTTGTGTTATTAATTCCTTTAGGGAAATTGTTTGAGTCCGCAAAAGCGGCTTCAGCAGCAGTCTGAATTTTAGGATTGACGGTCGTATAAATCTGATAACCACCGCTATAGATTTGATCAGGGGTTAAATTATAGGTACTCTCCAGTTCTTCAATCACGTAATCAACAAAATAGGGATATTTGTAACTTGTATCAGATACTGTCGCTTTTTGAGCACCACCAATGGTTTTATTCATGGTATCAACATAGCTAAATGGGGTGTCTTTATAGGTGTTGAAGTCTTGGGCGGTAATAATTCCAGCATCACGCATCACTCCGAGGACGATGGTGCGTCGATTTTTGGCTGCTTCCGGATAGATATAAGGATTATATTGACTGGGAGCTTGCGGTAAACCTGCTAGCAGTGCAACTTGATCAGGTGTTAAATCTTTAAGTTCTTCACCAAAGTAAGTTTTGGCTGCGGCCTGGATTCCAAACGACGATTCACCAAGGAAAATTTTATTGAGATAAAACGTGAGAAGTTCATCTTTTGTGTATTCGTGTTCAAGTTGAATAGCTAGAACAGCTTCTTGAACCTTACGGGTAAGTGTTTTGGCAGTGGGATCTTCGATAAAAGCGTTGCGTGCTAGTTGAATGGTAATCGTACTTGCCCCTTCTTTAGCACTTCCGGAGCGAATATCGTTCAGTGCAGAACCAATAATTCGAATGAAATCTACTCCAATGTGCTGGTAAAAGCGTTTGTCTTCAACAGCAACAAAGGTCTTTTTAACAAGGTCGGGAATCTCAGCGGATTGGACAACTTGGCGGTTTACCTCTCCATGCAATGAAGCATACTGGACGTTGTCCTTGTCATAAAGAATGGATGTTTGTTTTTGGTCATTAAGCATGGCCGGGTCCCATTTAGGGGTGTTAAATGCAGCAATTCCAATAAAAATCGCTACGCCGATCATAATAAGCACAATAGAACTTACAAGTGGCAAGAGAACGATGCGAAATTTTGATGTGCGCCTTTTACGCTGAGTACCCGTTGGTCTCCGGGATGATGGCATAATTTGTACCTCCCTTTTATAGTAAAAAGAAGAATCTAGTAAAAATTTAATTTCTTGAATTATATCATACTTCTACAATTGTAAGGAGATCCTATCAGGATGAGTCACAGCAAGTTGCGAGCTCGGCCTAGACACGGTATAATAAGATAACAGTCGATCTACATAAAGTAAATGGTATGATTGAGAAGAGTCTTGGCGAAAGGCAATAGAGAGTCGGTGTAGGGTGCAAACCGACCCAGAAACCAAGAGATACACCTCATGACTAGAGCCAATAACTCTCGGATCAGCTCGTTATCGCTGGTGAAGCTGGATGTCCGATTCTAACGAGGAGGGCGTCAATGTGGGTGGTACCGCGGAAGTGTTTTCGTCCCTCAACCTTGGGTTGAGGGATTTCCTTGTTTTACGTTGATTTAAAGGTACTAACGATTATTAATGGGTCCAGGACAATATTCGCAAGGATTGTCAGTAACACGAAGGAGGAGTAACGAGATGGATATTTTCAAGGAACTGCAGGAGCGAGGACTTGTCTATCAACACACGGATGAATTGGCATTGCGTAAACGATTAGAAGCGGGTCCGCTCACGTTATATTGCGGATTTGATCCGACCGCAGACAGCTTACATATTGGCAGTTTGCTGCCTATTTTAGTCTTGAAACGATTCCAATTGGCTGGACACAAACCCATCGCCTTGGTGGGCGGAGGAACAGGGCTAATCGGCGATCCAAGCGGTAAAGCATCCGAGCGGATACTGAATCCCAAAGAAGTTGTCGATCAGTGGGCCCATAAAATTAAAGAACAGCTTGAACATTTCTTGGATTTTGAAACCAAAGTAAACCCGGCAATTGTCGCCAACAATTATGAATGGTTAGGCTCTCTTCAGGTAATTGAATTTTTACGAGACATTGGCAAGAACTTTCCCTTGGGAACTATGTTAGCGAAAGACTCGGTAGAAGCACGTATGAGCAAAGGAATATCTTATACCGAATTCAGTTATATGATTTTGCAATCTTATGATTATATGAAACTTAATGAAGTATATGGCTGTGAGATGCAGGTGGGTGGAAGTGACCAGTGGGGCAATATTACGGTGGGTATTGATTTAATTCGACGGATGTCGGTTGATCAAGGTAAGGAAATATATGGTCTGACAATGCCGCTCGTCACGAAAAGTGATGGGGTGAAATTTGGAAAGACAGAATCGGGAACGGTTTGGTTAGATGCAAAAAAGACATCGCCGTATAAATTTTATCAATTTTGGATGAACACGGATGACCGGGATGTTGTCAAATTTCTAAACTATTTTACGTTCTTGTCAATAGAAGAAATCAATGAACTGGCAGAAGAGGTAGAAAAAGAACCCGAAAAAAGAAGGGCTCAACGGGTATTGGCAACAGAAGTGACAAAGTTAGTTCACGGACAAGACGCTCTTGGGCGGGCAGAGAAAATTTCAAGTGCACTTTTTGGAACAGGGCTTCAAAATTTGTCCGCTACAGAAATCGAAGAGGGATTTAGTGATGTGCCTTCAGCAACTATCGAAAACCCTGAAATGGGGCTTATTGACTTGTTGATTCAAGGGGGGGTAGTTTCATCCAAACGTCAAGCCCGCGAGGCAATAGTGAGCGGAGCAATCTATATTAACGATATACGGCATACGGATGTAGAAACGACGGTGCCTCAACTGGAGCGTTTAGATGGAAAGTATCTTGTTATTCGTCGTGGGAAGAAAAGCTATTTTCTCATGAAGTTTAATTAAAGTCGGAGAATGAACGTACAGAACTGCTGGTAATCGACACTCTGTGCGTTCATTCGTCAACAACTCCTTGTGGGGAAGAATATTATCCCTAACACAACAGCATCTTAGAAATTATTGACTTGTACTTCCTAAATATACTGAAAAAATAGTTGACAAGTTGATAATCAAATGTTAATATATCAAAGTGCCGCGAAACAAACTACTGAAGTGCGAAAAATAGAACCAAATAGCACGAGCGGGCAAGATAATTAGTCATTGACAACGCAAGTTGAAAATGCTAAGATGTAGATCCGGCCCAAGTGGCCGAAAGAGAAAATGGTCTTTGAAAACTAAACAACAAGGACAGCCAATGAGAGAAACTCGCAAGAGTTTCAAAGAAACAATGAGCGAATCATCTTCTTCAATGAAGTTGAAATAACTTTTTATGGAGAGTTTGATCCTGGCTCAGGACGAACG